>NZ_JAHFAQ010000015.1 GCF_023250475.1 Sulfuricurvum sp.
ATCGTCTTCCGGCGGATATGGTTGTTACCAATCCTGACCATCGTAAAAGAGCGGAAGAGATTTGGCATATTCCGGCCAATACCCTCAATCCGAAAGTCGGGTCTCATTTCACCCAAATTCACCGTGATCTTGAAGACGGTAAAGTGAAATTTGCCTGGGTGAGTGTATGTAATCCGTATCAAGATACCGGCAATGCCGAACACTGGATTAAAGCCGCTCGTGAAATGGATAACTTTATTGTGACGTCTGACGGTTATCCGGGGATTTCAGCGAAAGTATCGGATTTGATTTTACCGAGTGCTATGATGTATGAAAAATGGGGCGCGTACGGTAATGCGGAACGCCGTACTCAACACTGGCGTCAGCAGGTAACTCCGATCGGAGATGCGATGTCCGATACATGGCAGTTTGTGGAGCTTTCTAAACGCTTTACCATCAAAGAAGTATGGGGAGCGCAAAAAATTCCGGGACTTGATAACGGATTGCCGGATGTCATGGGAGCAGCCAAAGCGATGGGGTACAAAGAGACCGATACCCTTTATGATGTTTTGTTTGCGAATCCGACCGCCAAAAGTTACAAATGGCCTGATCCTGTAGGCAAAGGGTATCAAAACTCTGAAGTCGAAGGGGACAAACGTAACGTCATCGGAAGTGACGGCAAACCGTTTAAAGGGTATGGCTTTTTCCTCCAAAAATACCTTTGGGAAGAGTACCGTAAATTCGGTGACGGACATGGACATGACTATGCCGATTTTGATACCTATCACAGAGTGCGCGGTTTGAAATGGCCGGTTGTGGATGGCAAAGAGACTGCATGGCGCTACAACGCGAAATACGATCCGTATGCGAAAAAAGCGAACAGCGGTCCATTCTCGTTCTACGGTCATGCGTTCAAAGAGATCCCATCAGGTAATCTCCAAGGGGTTACGGATCAAACGAAAGTTCATTTGGACGGTAAAGCCAAAATCTTTTTCCGACCGTATATGGAACCGACCGAAGTGCCGGATGCTAACTACGATATCTGGCTTTGTACCGGTCGTGTGTTAGAACACTGGCACAGCGGAACGATGACGATGCGGGTTCCTGAACTCTATCGTGCCGTCCCTGAAGCGCTCTGTTACATCCATCCGAAAGATGCTGAAAAACGTGGGGTTAAACAAGGGGATATGGTATGGGTCGAATCCCGTCGCGGCAAAGTAAAAGCGCACGTCGAAACACGCGGTCGTAACCGTCCTCCCCGCGGACTCGTATTCGTTCCTTGGTTTGATGAAAAAGTGTTCATCAACAAAGTTTGTTTGGATCACACTTGCCCGATTTCCAAACAAATCGACCATAAAAAATGCGCTGTTAAAATCTATAAAGCGTAACGGACAAAGTGATGAAACATTCTCCGTCAAACGATCGTCGCCGCTTTTTCCTCTCGATTGCGAGAGGTATCGGGCTAAGTGCGATGGGTGCGTTGGTATGGAGTGCCTATGTGGGAGAGGTAAAAGCCGCTCCCTTGGTTTTACGCCCTCCGGGTGCGCTGAAAGAAGAAGAGTTCATTAAAAACTGCATTAAATGCGGGTTTTGTGTGGAAGCGTGTCCTTACGATACGCTCAAGTTGGCAAAACCGGGAGATAATCTCCCTATGGGGACTCCCTACTTTATTCCGCGCACGATTCCTTGCTACATGTGCAGTGATGTTCCCTGTGTTCCTGTGTGCCCGAGCGGTGCACTTAGCGAAACCTCGGTCAGCAGTTATATTCAAGCACATGCCAAGCTTGATATCAACAAAGCCCGAATGGGGCTGGCGGTTATCGACGAGGAGTCGTGTATTGCTACATGGGGCATTCAGTGCGATGCGTGTTATCGTGCTTGTCCTTTGATGGGTCAAGCCATTACGATTGAATTTTCTAAAAATGAGCGGACGGGAAAACATGCGTTTTTAAAACCCGTCGTTCATACGGATGTGTGTACGGGATGCGGTATGTGCGAACATGCCTGTGTCACTCAAAAAGCGGCGATTTACATCTTGCCCAGAGCGTTGGCAATGGGGGAAGCGGGAAATCATTACATTAAAGGATGGGATCCTAAAGATGAACAACGTCTTGAAAGTGTCAAGAAAGAAGTTCCGCATGAGCTCACCAAAACCAAATTAAGTGAAAAAAGTGCCCTTGATTCACTCAATGACGAAAGCGGGCTGTAATGAAACATTATCGCTACCTTTTTATGCGACGGTTTACCCAAGTCGCAGTATTGCTCCTTTATATCGGAGCTAATGTATGGGGATGGAAAATACTTCGGGGCGATCTCAGCGCTTCATCGTTGTTGGGTGTCGTCCCTTTGGCCGATCCGTATGCGGTGGTTCAAATCGCCGTTACCGGGGCAACAATGGGGATGGATATCATCCTCGGAGCCTTGATAGTCACTTTCTTTTATGGGGTGATCGGCGGCCGTGCATTTTGCAGTTGGGTGTGTCCGATTAACATGATTACCGATACAGCTGCATGGCTGCGTCGTAAAATGAAATTATCAGAAATCCAAAAACGGTTTTATATAAACCGATCGCTTCGATATTGGATTTTAGGGCTAAGTTTAGTTTTGTCAGCGGTGATGGGGGTGGCGGCATTTGAGCTGATCAGCCCTGTTTCGATGGCACATCGCGGAGCCGTATTCGGTATGGGTATGGGCGGTGGTGCGTTAGTGGTCATATTTTTGTTTGATCTGTTGGTTCATGAAAACGGATGGTGCGGTTATATTTGTCCCTTGGGCGCATCGTATGCGCTTATCGGCAAATTTTCCTTTATCCGAGTTCATCATGATGCCAATAAATGTACCGATTGCAGAGATTGCATTACGGTGTGCCCCGAAAAAGAGGTACTTCATATGATCAATCGCAGCAGCGAAAGTGTCTTAATGGGTGAATGTACCAATTGCGGCAGATGTGTTGATGTTTGCAAAGAAGACGCGCTCGGATTTTCAATTCGAAGTCAGTTAAAACAACCAAAGGATGAAGAATGAAAGCAAATCGAATCATCGGTAGCCTGGTGGCTGCATGTATTTTAATCAGCGGTGTCTATGCTGCGGGCAGTGTCAATGCCGGTATAGACGAAAAAGATTTGGGGATGCGTAAAACGGAAGTGTATACGGAAGATGGTGCTGTACCCGATGGAACTAATTATTCTAAAGAGGCTCCCGGAACCTCTAAAAAAATTCAGCGTGCTTATGTGAATGCACCGCCGATGATCCCGCATGATATCAGCGACTTGGGTGAAATCGACAAAAATAACAATGCGTGTCTGGGATGTCATATGCCAGATGTTGCAATAACTATGGGGGCGACACCTATCCCGAAAACCCATTTTACCAATTTCCGTCCTGCGGTAGAATCGGATGCTGATGATAATTTCAAATCCGAAAGCAACGATCAAATGATTAAAAAAGATCTTCATGGGCAACTATGGCAAGGGCGCTACAACTGTACCCAATGTCACGCTCCGCAAACGCAGGGTAAATTACGGGTTGAGAGTAGTTTTAAAGCGGATTACACCGATAAAAAAGGTCAAAAACATAAAAATAAATCGTATTTGATCGATGAGATTGAAGCCGGTGTAAAAGTCGGAAACGGATTATAAGATGTCCACATCAACACGTCGCAATTTTTTCGGTGCTTTGGGTTCCCTTTTTAAAGAGAATCGAGGCCCGATTCGTCCTCCGTATGCATCTATAGCGGCAACGTTTAATGAATGCCGCAGTTGTGAGGGGATGTGTGTCAGCGCGTGTGAAGAGAAGATTATTCATCGTGATGAAAAAGGGATCCCTTTTCTGGATTTTAAAACCAACGGATGCAGTGATTGTCATAAGTGTATGGAAGTATGCACCCCGAACGTGTTGATTGATCCCGATCGTTTTATTCAGGGGCGGGCTCGTATTACTTCTCTGATGTGTATGTCTCACCACGATACGATCTGTTTCGCCTGTAAAGATCCGTGTCTGGAAGATGCTATTGTTTTCCAAGGGATGTTTCGTCCTGTCATTATCCCGGAAAAATGTACCGCATGCGGTTATTGTGTTGCGGTATGTCCCAATGCGGCTATTGAAGTTGTAGCATGAGAATTTTACTGATTGTATTTGGATTTTTTCTCGGAATGAGTGCTGCCATGCTTCCAACATCGGTTATCAAAACGGGTGCTCTGATTAGCGACATGGTAGTGAATAACGGGAAAATCTATGTAGCAACCGATGGCGGAGGGGTCGATGTCTTCGATTCAAAAACTTTTAAAAAACTGTTTGTCCTTCGTATCCCTGATATAAAAAATGGTGAGGGAAAATCATTTTCACCGAAAGTGTATTCGGTTGACCACTGTCAAGATACAACGGTGATGGTTGCGGAAAGCGGCGGTGATTTTCGAAATGTCTATTTGATTCAAGGGGAAAAGAGAATCAAAATCGTCGATAACGGACGCGGATTATTGATAAAAAAAGTACGTTTTCTTGATCAAGATCATTTACTCTTCGGACTCTCAGGTGATACCATTGTTTTAATGGATATTTCAAAAAATACCATTGTCTATCAGGTTCAAGCGGGCGGAGGGGTGTTTCGAGATATGGCACTAAGCCCTTTAAAATCATTGGTTGCGGTTGCCGATGAGAGTGGAGAAATTACGATGATTGAGGCTAAAAACGGCCGTCATGTTAAAACGCTGCAGGGCATCAACGTCGATAATATCAATCGGATCGATTACAAACAAAATACGATTCTCAGTGCCGGACAAGACCGCCGTGTCGGTATCTACCGTCGCTCTGAGAGCTATTTTATTGAAACCGACTTTTTTGTTTATGCAGTAGGGCTCAGCCCATCTGCTGCAAAAGGAGTTTATACCGATGGAATGGATAATGAGTTGCAGGTATTTAATACGGCGACCAAAGTCAAAATTGCCCGTCTCCAAAGTGGAGATACCATTTTAGACACTCTCATTTTTCTGGATGAACACCGTCTAATCGGTGCCGGCGAAGAAAACAAAATTTATTATTGGAGACTACCGTGAACGTTTCAAGTATTGTGGTGCAAACCAACCCGATCTACACCGAGGAAGTTGTCGAAATTCTTAAGAATGCTGATTTTTGTGATTACCATTTTCATGATGCAAAAGGACGTATTATCGTCACGATCGAGGGTGAAGGGGTCGAAGAAGAGATTCCGAAACTTGTCAAGATTCAAGAAATGGATCATGTCATCTCAGCGGATATGTCCTTTGCCTTTAGCGAAGACGAACTGAATGCTGAGCGTGACAAATTGGAATTAGTAGGCAATGATATCCCGCAATGGCTCAATGATGAAAATGCCACCAAAAGAGATATCAAATACAACGGCGATCTTAAAGATCGATTTTAATTTAAAGGAAGAAAGATGAAAAAAATTGCATTATCAGCGGTAGCTGTTTTAACCTTGTTGCCAAATCTCCTCAGTGCAGAGGGATTTGCCCTTTTCAGTGACGCAAAATTTAACGGAGAACTTCGTCCCCGTTACGAGAGTGTAGATGATGAGAGTAATACGAAAGATAAAGCGAATGCCTTTACCCTCCGTGCAACCCTCGGATTGGAAGCAAATCTGCTCGGAGTTGACGGGTTGAGCATGAAAGTGGACGGAACAACGGTTCAAGCAATCGGCGGCGAACATTATGACAGCGGATCAAACGGATTAATGTACGATAAAGTCGTGGACCCTGAACAAACCCGTTTCTCGCAAGCATACCTTCAATACAAACTCGGGAAAACGGTCGCCAAAGTAGGACGACAGGTTATCAATCTCGATAATCAACGTTTTATCGGTTCGGTTGACTGGCGCCAAATGATGCAAAGTTTTGATGCGGCAGTGGTCAGCGACAGCACGATTGATAATCTAACCCTTATCGGTGCGTACGTATGGGGTCGTGCTCCCGTTAGTGACTTAGGGACGAGTGATACTAACTCCATCATCTTAAACGGATCGTACAAAGTGAGTGATATGTTAAAAGTCACGGCTTACGATTACATGATCTCATCCGCCAGCGACACGATCGGAATGGCTTTGACCGGAGATATACCTCTTGCTTCGGCAAAAATCGCTTATCGTGCTGAGTATGCAAGCCAAGGGGATGCATCACGAGATACTGACAACGCACATCAAGACGTTAAAGCCGATGCTTCGTATTACAATCTCGATGCACTCGCCAATATCAACGGTATTCTTGCCGGTGCAGGATATGAGTTCTTGAGCGGACACACTGCCGGCGACGGGAAAACATCTTTCTTCGCTCCATTAGGAACACTCCATGCCTTTAACGGATGGGCAGATAAATTTTTAGCATCAACACCAACGGGCGGTTTATGCGATGCGAGTGCTACCCTTGGGTACACAACGCCTGCTTTTGGAAAAGCGATGCTCGTTTATCATGATTTTGAAACCGATGAAACTATGAGCGGGAAGAGTGATCTCGGCAGCGAATGGGATATGCTCTATACCAATACGATTCCTGGGATTAAAGGGCTTAGCGGACTTGCGAAAGCAGCTTACTTTAAAGCTGGAGACGTCACAGGATATACTGCAGACGTCAGTAAAGTTTGGTTACAACTTAGTTATAAATTTTAAAAGGGAAACAGCCTATGGAGCCGATCAAAAATGTTCTTAAGCGAGACGGCTCTACAGAGCCGTTTTACCCTTTTAAAATCGAAGACGCTATTGCCAAAGCATTTAAAAGTGTTTCAGTCCCTTTAGACGAAAATGTCGTCACGGAAGTATTGTTTAGTGTTGTGCATGATGCTATCGTCGATGTGGAAGCGATTCAGGATCTCATCGAGCGTAATCTTTATGATGCGGGCTATTTTGAGGTTATGAAATCGTTTATCACCTACCGATTTTTGCATAAAATGCAGCGTGAACATATTTTAGGGATAGGCGATGACACCACGTTTGTCAACTCGACTCAAAGCGTTGAAGAGTATATTCACAAATCCGACTGGCGTGTCAATGCCAATGCCAATACCGGCTACTCCAATGCCGGATTGGTGAATAACCTCGCAGGCAAAGTGATTGCTAACTTTTGGCTCGATAAAGTTTACGCACCCCATGAAGGTGCGGCTCACCGCAACGGCGATATTCATATTCATGATCTTGATTGTCTTACGGGATATTGCGCGGGATGGAGTCTTCGAGCGTTGCTCAACGAAGGGTTCAATGGGGTACGGGGGCGTGTTGAGAGCAATCCGCCCCGTCATTTTCGTGAAGCATTGGGTCAAATGGCCAATTTTTTAGGAATTTTACAATCCGAATGGGCCGGTGCGCAGGCGTTTAGCTCATTTGACACCTATTTAGCCCCTTATGCTTTTGCCGATGAACTCTCTTTTGTTGAGATTAAAAAAGCGATCCGAGGTTTTGTTTACAATCTTAATGTTCCTGCACGATGGGGACAATCTCCATTTACCAATATTACTTTGGATTGGATAGTTCCGGACGATTTGGCTTTACAATTTCCAACGTATAACGATATTCATCTGTTTCATAATTTTGCGTTTACTTCTCATCACCAGCGCAAACTGTTTGAGCGGAATAAACAAAACATGAGTGACCTTACCTATTCAGATTTTCAGGCTGAAATGGATCAAATTAACCGCGCTTTTTATGAGGTTATGAATGAGGGAGATGCGATGGGCGCGCCGTTCACCTTTCCAATCCCGACCGTTAATATCACTGAGGATTTCGACTGGTACGGCCCTAATACCGATGTACTCTTTGAAAATACCGCCAAAATCGGATCAAGCTATTTTCAAAATTTTGTAGGAAGTCAATATCTTCGCGATGAAAACGGCCAACCGATCGAAAACCCCAATGCCTACAAACCCGGACATGTTAGAAGCATGTGTTGCCGGTTGCAACTCGATTTGCGAGAATTGCTTAAACGCGGCGGCGGGTTATTCGGCAGTGCGGAGATGACCGGAAGTATCGGTGTTGTTACGATAAATATGGCACGATTGGGATATTTGTACAAAGACGATCATGCACGTCTGATGGAAGAGCTTGATGCTCTGATCGAAATTTCCTATTCGACATTGGAGAAAAAACGCCTTTTTGTCCAAGACATGTTCAATCGCGGGCTATATCCTTACACGGCCCGTTATCTAAAAGGGTTTCATAACCATTTCTCGACCATCGGAGTGAACGGAATGAATGAAATGATCCGTAATATGAGTGGAGATCGTGAAAACATTTCTACCGATTGGGGAACGGAGTTTGCCCTGAGTATTCTCGATCATATGCGTGAAAAAATGCGCTCATTTCAAGAAAAAAGCGGCAATCTCTACAATCTTGAAGCCACCCCTGCGGAGGGGACAACGTATCGTTTTGCGAAAGAAGATATCAAACGCTATCCCGATATCCTCCAAGCGGGCGAAGGGGGGAACATATACTATACGAACAGTTCTCAACTTCCCGTCGATCTCACCTCCGATCCGTTCGAGGCACTCACACTGCAAGACGAACTGCAATGCCGCTACACGGGTGGTACGGTACTGCATCTATACATGAGTGAACGTCTTAGCTCAGGAGAAGCCTGCCGCCGCATGGTCAAAAATGTCATTACCAATTTTCGTCTCCCTTATATCACGGTGACTCCGACATTTTCGGTTTGTCCGGTTCACGGCTATCTAAACGGAGAACATGAGTATTGTCCTAAATGCGATGCTGAAATCTTGATCCAAGCGTCGGCATAATGACCAAAGTTACAATTGATGAAAGCGCTTTATGATTTAACTCCGTTTACCCTTCTCGATTTCCCCGATATACCCGCAGCTATTTTTTGGTTTGCAGGGTGCAACTTGCGCTGTTTGTACTGCTACAATCCGGATATTGTTTTAGGTTCAGCCCATATTGACGAAGAAAAAGCTCTCTCTTTTCTATCCAAACGGCGCGGTTTGCTTGAGGGAGTTGTCCTCAGCGGCGGAGAAGCAACCCTCTATTCTAATCTGATCCCCTTTTGCCGTTCGATCAAAGCCCTCGGATATAAAATCAAACTCGATACCAACGCTATGAGACCGGATATTATCATCGCTTTGTTGCAGGAAAATCTCTTGGATTATGTTGCCCTTGATTATAAAGCCCCCTCTTCCGAAATGCTTCGCATTTGTGGCGGCGGAAGCGAAATCCGTTTTTGGGAGAGTTTTCATCTTCTTCAAAATCAGAGTATTCAATTCGAAATACGAACAACTTTTCATCCCGATCTTCTGAGCGAAGATAAAATTATCACTATGGCAGACGCGCTCAAAAGTGAAGGGTATAAACGACCTTTTTATGTCCAAATTTTTCGTAACGAAGTCCCTACTTTGGGAAATATTGCATCTTCCGAACGTATCGCCGATTATCCTTTGCTTGAGCGTTATGTAACTTTACGAAATTGACCTATGTCAAAGACTTTAGGGAAAAAACCCTTTACAATGACGTATTCTTTTAAAGGGAGCTTTCAATGAAAAAAGTGTTAATCGCGGTAAGCGTACTATTGGGTTTGTGGAGTACAACAATGGCGGATGAAGGTGCAGATTTATTCAAAAAATGTGCCACCTGTCATGGAGCACAAGGTGAAAAAGCGGCATTAGGTAAAAGTAAAATTATCAAAGATATGAGCAGTGCACAAATTATTACGGCACTCAAAGGATACAAAGACGGTACTTACGGTGCAGCGTCAAAAGCGATTATGAAAGGGCAAGTCGCATCATTAACGGATGCTCAGATTACTGCATTGGCTGCCCATATCAGTAAATAACCTACTCTCCTCTTTTGAGGAGTTGGTTCGAGCAGTATAGATTAAAAAAAACCCTCCTTAAGGTAAGCCCTGATAAAGCACTATACTGCTTGAACGAACTCCTTTCTTTATATTAATTTATCGAATAGGAGTAAATATGAAAAAAATGGTATTACTTTCCTTCGTCACTGCAGCCTATTTGATAGGTGATGACGTCTCATTGGCTCCAATCCTAATTACTGCAACCCAAACAGAAGTAACGCTCTCAGATGCACCCGGCAGTGTCAGCGTCATATCGAAAGAAGAGATTGATAGATTACCCGCAGCTAACCTCAAAGAAGTCGTCAAGACCTTAGAAGGGATAACCGCTGTTGAGCACAGGGGGCTATCTGATGTCAATCCTACCGTAGTCCTTCGTGGAATACCGGATCAATCACGCACCATGATATTATTAGACGGTGTTCCGATGAATACCAGCTATACAAGTACTGCCTCGACTCCCTATATTATACTACCTGAAGATTTGGAGCGGATAGAAGTGATCCGAGGACCGTTTTCAAGTCTTTATGGAAGCAGTGCAATGGGTGGTGTTATCAATTATATTACTCAAATGCCGGAGAGACCTGAGTACAAGGCCAGTATCGGATATGGAGATGCATTTAATGATGGCGAAGCCCAGGCTAATGTAACCAAAGTTTATGTATCGGCAGCCGACAAAATTACCGATAATTTAAAATTTAAAATCAGTTACGGAACCATTGGATCCGATGGCTACCGATCTGATTTTGTAACCGTAACCCAGCCAAAAGCCGGATACAGCGGTTTTATTCCGGAAACATCGTCTCCGGTACCCAGTACTGCACAGTGGATCGTGGGTAATGCCGGTAACCGAGGTGTCAATAAATACGATTTATCCACCAAGCTACTCTATACACCTACAACAAACGATACCTTAAGTGCTACGTATCGGCAATCCCATTATCATGTAAAATACAGTGATCCTGAGTCGTATATCACACAAAACTCGTCGGGAAATACGGTTTATTCTTATCCGGGAAGTTCCACGACCGGATTAAAAGAGAGTAAGTTTTTACAAGGTCAAAATGATTTAACCAGCGATCTATACACACTCGATTACCGACATGATTTTTCAAATGCTACCTTTGATATCCGCTATTCCCTATTATCGGTAAGGGATTGGTACACTTCGGCTGGGACAACGGCAACACGTAACGGAGGAAGCGGCACCGTGACTCCACGGGAAGCACACAATGCAATGCTCCATACTACATGGCAAAAACCGATAGGAAACTCGTTATTGCTTTTAGGGGGAGAATACAAACGTAATACCTCCGTTTCAGACACCGATGCCTTGTCCAATTGGAGAAATGAAAATTCTAAAACGCTTACAACCGCAAGTTCCGGCGGAAAAGAACGCATTATTGCCTCTTTTGCAGAAGTTCAAAGTACTATTACCGATAAATTATCCACCAATATCGGGGGACGATTCGAATCATGGAGAGGGTATGACGGATATGTTTCCGATGCCAATACGTCCAATACGACACTCAATCAAAATTACCCTACCCTGCATAAAAATAATTTTTCTCCGAAAATATCGCTCAATTATCAAGTAACTGAGGATACGCTCCTCAAAACATCATGGGGGAAAGCATTCCGAGCACCCGATCCTGTCAATCTCTACCGAACGTATGAAATTGCCGCAATAAAGCGTGTCTATGTAGCGAATCCGAATCTAAACCCCGAACGAAGCGAATCGTATGATTTTGGCGTAGAACAAAAAATAGCGCATAACGGTCTTTTCAAAGCCTATTGGTTTCATACCGTGATCGAAGATATGATCTCCACCAATCCTCCTCTCCTCATTGGCGGTAAAAGTTATTATGAACGTGTCAATGTCGGAAAAGCGCGAAGCCAAGGGTACGAACTCGCCTATATACAGCCATTGATACATGATGTTACACTCAATACCAACTATACCAAAACCTACACCAAAATTTTAGAAAACAGTATTGAGCCTGCTTTGATCGGAAAACACTTTAACGGTATACCTGAAACTATGGCCAACGTATCGCTTACGTATGATAATCAACTATTTTACGTCTTGCTCAATTATAACTATCAATCCAAAATTTACAATAATTCCGATAACAGCGATACTGTTTCCGACGTATACGGCTCCATTGATGACGTAAGTCTTATGAATACTAAACTCGGGTACCGGATTAATAACAAAATGGATGTTACCTTTGCGATTAATAACCTGATGGACAAAAGCTACTTTAGTTATGAAAAAGCCGAAGGAAGATCATGGTTTTTACAGGTTAATTTAAAGATTTGACATACTATGACAAGCAAGAGGGGAATGATGGTTAATCAATTAAAAAATATTTTTCTTTTTTCTCATATGTCTGAAGAGGAGTTATCCCATTTAGCCTCTATCGTAAAATTACGATCATTCAATAATGGTGAAACCCTCTTTTATGAGGGGACTCCTTCGGATAAACTTTATATTCTGTTGGACGGTGTTCTTAAGGGATATAAAACGGATATGAAAGAAAACGAAATTGTACTGCACTATTTTTATCCCGTTTCGTTAGTCGCAGAAATGGCGAATCTTCACCATATTCCGTTTCCGGCAACCGCAGAATTTCAAACGGACGGGAGTATTTTGGAGGTTGACTATCATACTTTTGAGCGTGATTTTCTAAAAAATCCTACCGTATCTTTTGGATTGATAAAATCGCTGACGCAGAAACTCAAATATCTGGAAGATATTATTACGACACGGCTGGCATTGGATGCAACCTCCCGTGTGGCTAAATTTCTGTATGAAAACGGAGATATCTCTGATTCAACCAAACGACACAAAATAGCAACAATTCTAGGGCTCACTCCGGAAACCCTTTCACGATCATTCAAAAAGATTAAAATTCTGGGTCTTATCAGTGATGAGGGTAAAAATTTCACTATCTTAAATCGGGAGGGGCTGAAAGAACTTTTTTCCTAAAAGTTTTTTAAAAATTTGATTTATATCAATGAAGCTGCCTATCTTATAAAGATAGAATTAATCAGGTAGATAACTGAGAAGTTAAGCGATCTTCCTTTATTTTAAAGCACAAGGAGTTACCATGGATTCAATACGAAAAATCCTTAGACTATCACTTGCAGGTGCTACATTTGCAGCTCTGCCTCTTATGGCGGGCGATTCAAAAATGAACGTCGTCCAAATGTTCGAAAAAGAGTGCCAAGGGTGTCATGGACCCAATCATGAGGGTGGAGTAGGCAGTTCTCTTGATCCTAAAGCAATTGGTAAAAAAGGGGACTATTTCCTTCGAGATACTATACTCAACGGTCGAGCCGGTACGGCGATGCCTTCTTTTAAGAGTAAATTTACCAGTGACGATGCGGACAAAATGGTCCAATATCTCTTGAAATATGAAGCAAAGCAGCTAACCAAACTGACGATGGAAGATGTTGCGGCTACGCATCAAATTCTTGAGGATCGCGAAGAACTCTATAAAAAATACCCAAAACCGACCGATGTAAAAAGTGTTCAGGATATTGTTATCTTTACCGAGCGCGATGCCTCAAAAGTGGGCTTTATTGACGGTACAACCAATAAAGTCCTCTCCAAACACAGTTCCGGTTTTGCAACACACGTAACCGTGGTCAATAAACGGATACCCCGTTATGTCTACAATATCAGCCGTGACGGATGGGTCAATATGTTTGATCTTAATGCACCCGGACAGCCGATGATCGCAAAAATCCGTGTCGGAAGTGACAGCCGCGGACTTGCCTGTACGCCGGACGGACGCTATCTTATGGCCGGTAACTACGTTCCTGGCGGTGCCGTACTTTTGGATGCTATGACGCTCAAACCGCTCAAAATCTATGCGACTGATCAGGTTGAAGATATGGACGGGAAAATCGGATCTTCACGCGTTGCATCGATTGCCGATACCCCGTATGGTCCATACATCGCATTTGCACTGAAAGATGCAGGTCATGTCTATATCGTTGATTACAGTAAACCCGATTTTCCTATTGTCGGCGATATCCCTAAAATCGGTAAGATTTTGCACGATGCATTTTTGAACGAAGGTGAAGAGGTGGGCCGCTACTACATGATCGCTTCGCAAGGGAGCGATGTTATGGGAATCGTAGACTTTAAAACCAAAACATTGGCAGATAAAGTCTATACCGGACCTGGAAGCAAGCCTCATCCTGGACAAGGGTCAAGCTGGTACAATGAAAAACTAGGCAAACAGCTTCATGCAACGGTCAATATGAATGTTGGCGATGTGACGATTTGGGATAACCAGTGGCATGTATTGAAACATACAAAAACTGCCGGCGGCGGACTATTTATCGGAACCAACGAACACACGCCGTTTTTATGGGCTGATAATGTTATCGGCGGTGAAGATAATTACAACAAAGTTCATCTCGTAAATAAAGAGACTTTGATGGTCGGACGTATTATTCAAGCTACCAAAGAAGGTATGGTGCAGCTTATTGACCCTAATACCCTTAAAGTAATTAAAGAGTGGAATGTTGGTGCTGTTAAAAATGAGAAAGGGGAACTGATTACCCCTCGATTGCTTCACGGAGAACCTGCTGCTCATGGCGAACATGAATATATTTCGGATTGGACATGCGGCAGAATCTTGGTATTTAATGCCAAGACAGGAGAATATATTACCCAAATTACGGGATTGACGACACCGACATTTACCTATTCTATTGAACACCGGATGGACCTTCCCGGTGCCTAATTTATAATCTGAGGAGATTAACATGAAAACGGAGTTATTACTCAAAACACACGCTGAGAAACGGACAAAATGCGTTGTTTATACTCGGGTGATGGGATATCATCGCCCGGTGGAGAGTTTCAATATCGGCAAAAAACAAGAGCACAAAGATCGAATCCATTTTTGTGAGTGTCAAAAGGTTTCATAACCTCTAACCCACCTTTTGGGTGGGGTATTCTTTCTCTATTTTATTTAAGTCCTCTTTTTTCTCTTTTCTAGCTCATCGGATTTTTAAACTTTTTCATCTATTCCGCCATTACAGCCGTCGAGTTAATTACTATTTAAAGGAAGAATTAAAAATATTCGGGTATCATTATAATTACTACCTAATGGTGGAATTATAAAGAGGAGTTAAAATGTCTGAGCGTATTACAAAAAATATGGCCAGAAATATTTACTTTGGCGGGGGTCTTTTTGCCATTTTGATATTTACAGGGCTTACCTTTGATACCGTTAAGCAAATCCCGAAATTAAGTCATGATGACAAAATTACCGAGTCTGTTGCTCTTGGAAAAAAAGTATGGGAAAACAACAATTGTGTGGGTTGTCATACGATTATGGGTGAAGGTGCTTATTACGCTCCGGAGCTTGGAAATTCCTTCCAACGTTTAGGCGGTGGAGATGAAGAAGTGTTTAAGACTTATCTTGCCGGATGGATGGCGGCACAGCCGCTCGATACACCGAATAGAAGAAAAATGCCGCAGTTTCATTTAACGCCGGAACAAGTCAATAATCTTGCTGACTTTTTGATTTGGACATCTCGTGTCAACAATCAAGAGTGGCCACCAAACATTAAAGGATAAGGAAAGCGTATGAAGTATTCATCTCAAATGGTCGCAAAACCATATTTTATTTTTGCACTCATTCTTCTGGCAGGAGAGATTGTTTTTGGTCTTGCTATGGGGACACAGTATCTCTATGGTGACTTTTTATTCCCGGCAATACCGTTTAATGTACTGCGTATGGTTCATACGAATTTGCTGATCGTCTTGTTGTTATTTGGGTTTATGGGTGCGACGTACTACCTGATTCCTGAAGAGAGCGAACGAGAACTCTGGAGTCCGATGCTGGCAAAGCTCACGTTTTGGATTTTTGCAGCGGCTGGTGTAGCCACTATTCTCGGCTATTTGTTTGTCCCGTATGCCACATTGTCAGCTTCACTGGCGAACAGCTTTTGGCCGACGATGGGACGTGAGTTTTTAGAACAGCCTACGCTTACTAAAGTCGGTATTGTTGTTGTCGTACTCTCGTATATTTTAAACGTCACGATGACGGTTATCACAGGGCGTAAAACGACGATTTCGGTTATTTTATTGACGGGTCTTTTTGGTTTGGCATTTTTCTTTTTGTTTGCCTTTTACGTTCCGCAAAACCTTGCAATGGATAAATTCTTCTGGTGGTTTGTTGTCCACTTGTGGGTTGAGGGGACATGGGAACTCATTTTAGGTGCTCTTTTAGCGTTTGTCCTTATCAAAACTACGGGCGTTGATCGTGAGCACATTGATAAATGGCTCTATTTGATCATTGCGATGACGCTTATCTCCGGACTTGCCGGAACAGGGCATCACTTTTTCTATATCGGTACTCCTGGGTATTGGTTGTGGATCGGATCGATCGCCTCTGCGGCAGAACCTATTCCGTTTTTCTTGATGATTCTGTTTGCCTACAATATGGCAAAAAATCGCCGTATTCAGCATGACAATAAAATTGCATTGACATGGGCAAAAGGGACTGCCGTTATGGGATTTTTGGGAGCGGGAGTCTGGGGCTTTTTGCACACACTCGCACCGGTCAACTATTATACGCACGGTACACAATTGACTGCGGCACACGGGCACCTCGCCTTTTTCGGTGCGTATGTAATGATTTGTTTCACGATGATATCGTATGCAATGCCGATCCTTCGAGGGCGACCGCATGGAAACGGACCAAAATCGCAAAAAGTGGAACTTGCCAGTTTTTGGATGATGGTACTCGGTATGATCGGGCTCACGTTGGCATTAACCGTTGCAGGTATCATGCAAATCGAGATGCAAAGACTTCCTGATGCGGCACATGCGGTCGGCTTTATGGAAACCCAAGCGGCTATCTCTAAAGTATATATGGTTCGTTTAGCGTTCGGTGTCATGGTTCTCTTGGGGCTGTTGACCTATTTCTACAGTTTCTTCGTAAAAGAAGAGAAAGTGTACGCGTAATGGATGAAAAAGTCGGTAAGTTTTGGGATCACTATGTCACTAAAAAAGCGTCTCGTCTTTTTAAAGAGGAAGAGGTCATATTTTCGGATATTTCCAAAGGGTTAAAGCTCTTTTATCACCTCTTAGGGGGTGAAAAAGCCAAAGAACTTCATATTACCGACAAACGATCGATTAAAACGTCACGAACACTGCTTGAAAAGTTTTCAGGAACCGGTAAAACTTTTTTCCTTGCATGGCAAGATGAAAAAGGGATTTACCTCCCTGCCTCTTTATCCTATTTCCCCCTGAAAGCGCACAACGAGATGCACTATTCTTGGTTGATCGCGATGCTGGCAAACGTAAATATCAAAACAAAAAAGATAGAAGATGAGAATATCAAGGCAGCGAATGGTCTTATTGAAAAATACGCCGGTTTCAGTGAATTTTATACCTATGCACACCCTTTTTTAATAAGCAATTATCCTGAATTATCTACGATTGAATCTTCAGTTGAAGGCTCATCAGCGGATAATTATCCCAACCCTTTGTGGATCTACCCTTCCCTCTCTACTGCCAATAAACTCCTAGATAGTAGTGATGAAGAGGAAGTTCAAAGACAAAATGACGAACCGCGCAAGAGTGAAACTTTGCAGATGAAGAAAAAAAGCGAACAAATCGATGATAAAAAAGAGACGGACGGACTGCTCCTCTTTTTGCCCGAATCGATTTTGAGCTTTATGGAGCAAGTACGGGTTGATCGGCAGGAAAACGACAGTTTTGATGAAGATGCCCTCTACAATGCCGAAGATTTAGATGAGATAACCTTGGGGCAAAAAGATGCCAACCTCTCCGCACGAATCAAAATGGATTTGGATATTTCTGCCAACAGCATTGAAGAGTATCCTTTGGGGAAAGGACACTTTATCGATGAGTGGGACTATAAAAAAGAGGTCTATCTCAAAAACTATGTCTGTATTAAACCCATTATTTCCCTCCATACCGAACCTATCGAATTGCCGAAGCGGCTACAAAAAATGATGCGCCGTATCCAAAGTGAGCTGGATCTGATGGAACTCGATCGGATGAAAAGAGATAACCTACCCTACGGCGATGAGATCAATATCGATACATGGATCGATTATAAAGGACATCAGAACCGCTCCAATCATCCGCAGCGATTTTTCGAGACATTTGAGAGAAAGACGAGAGATATGTCCACCTTGATATTGGCGGATGTTTCCCTCTCCACCGAGGCGGGGATCACCCAAGAGATACGCGTTATTGACATGATACAAGATGCCCTGATGGTGTTCTCCGAATCGTTGCACCGTCTTCAAGATCGGTTTGCCATCTATACCTTTTCCTCGATTAAAAATACAAAGGTCAACTTTCACCTCATTAAAAATTTCAAAGAGAGCTACAACGACAACGTTCGCGGACGTATTCATGCCATTAAGCCGGGGTATTACACCCGAATGGGGGCCGGTATACGCGAAAGCGCCAAGATTTTAGAGAAACAGCAAAGTGCCAACAAACTCCTGCTGATTCTTAGTGACGGAAAACCCAACGATGTCGATCGTTACGACGGACGATACGGGATCGAAGATACCAAAAAAGCGATCGAAGAGGTGAAACAAAAAGGGATCACCCCGTTTTGTATCACGATCGATATCGATGCGAAAGAGTACCTCCCCTACCTTTTCGGGCGAAACTCCTATGCCGTGATCCGTGATGCCAAAAAACTCCCCAAAGTGTTACCCGAAATCTATATGAATTTGACTAAATAAAAGGAAATGACTATGTCTAAAATGTACTATGTGCCGCAAGGCAACGAAATCGAGCTTTTCAAAGCGGCGGCGGGGATGAATCTCCCTGTGTTGATCAAAGGGCCGACGGGCTGCGGCAAAACACGTTTTATCGAAGCGATGGGGGAAGAATTGGGGCGAGATGTTTACACTGTAGTGTGTCATGATGATCTTAGTGCCGCCGATCTGGTCGGCCGCCATCTTATCGATGAAAACGGGACATACTGGCAAGACGGACCGTTGACGAAGGCGGTGCGCAACGGCGGTATCTGCTATCTGGACGAGATTATCGAAGCACGTAAAGACACGACGGTCGTTTTACACTCCCTAGCTGATTATCGCAGGGTTTTACCGATAGATCGTACCGGTGAAGTGATCGCCGCTCATCCCGATTTTATGTTGGTCGTCTCCTATAATCCGGGGTATCAAAATGCATTAAAAGGGATGAAGCCCAGCACCAAACAACGCTTTATTTCACTCAGTTTTGATTATCCTGCGCCGGAAATAGAGAAACAAATTCTCCTCAAAGAGAGTGGTGTGGAGGACTCGATAGCCCAAAAACTGGTGGCTATTGCGGGTGAAATCCGTCAATTAAGCGACAGCGATATTCAAGAGGCGGTATCGACACGATTGCTCATTTATGCCGGAAAATTGATTGCCCACGGATTTGATCCTTATCAGGCGTGTATGCACTCGATTGTTGAATCGCTCAGTGATGAAGAGGATGTTTTAGAGGTGCTTGAAAAGCTGATATCACTCCATTTTACAAAAAGTATCAATGCCTAAAGTTTTAGAGATAAAAGAACCCTACCCTCCGGGCGATTTTGCTATTTGGATAGTGATTTATATCGAACTGCTTACGTTTGGACTGTTCTTTATCGGATATGCTTTTTCGCGAAGGCTTAATGTTCAAATGTTTAACGATTCACAGCTTTTTTTGGATAAAACAGCGGGATTTATAGATACTCTTATTTTAATTACAAGCAGTTATTTTATTGTAAAAGCGATTCAAAGTATTAAAAATTCCAACAGAAGCGATATTTCCATCTCTTCGATTGTCGCATCTAAATGGCTTTTAGCCACAATGATTTTCGGGGGAATTTTTTTAATCAATAAACTATTGGAATTTTCTGATATTTTTTCCCAAGGGTTTAGCCTAAGTAGCAATATGTTTTTTATGTTCTATTTTCTTCTTACGATGTTTCATTTCATGCATGTGCTTTTAGGAATCATCATTATCTTTACGATTCGCCAAAAAGTCAAAATCTTAGGATACGGTCCGACCGATTATGTAGGTATGGAAACAGGAGCCGTCTATTGGCATTTGGTCGATTTGCTGTGGATTGTTCTCTTCGCTCTCATTTATATCCTGCGATAAGGGCTGTAAAATGAAAAAAAAATTTGAAGTGATCTGGATAGTTTTGATGGTACTTTCCATCTTTGCTTTTTTATTGGGATATCTAAAACTTGTGAGTTCATCTCTTGTGAGTGTTTTACTCGTAAGTACATTCCTAAAAGGACAATTGGTTATTGACTATTTTATGGGGCTTAATGAGGTTAAACTTAAATATAGAATTATTCCAACACTTTGGCTCAGTATTGTATTATTCTTGGTTGCTGCAGCCTATTATGTGCCGGTGGGAAAATAAAAGGCAGTATGACTACCAATATGTTTTATAATCTTTATGGGAATTACTTTTCAATTTAATCATTTGCTCTCGGATGTTAGATAAAACAATGAAATTACAGGAGAATTACAATGGAACAAGAATATAAGAATTTAAAAGAACATTATCAATTCACTCAAGAAGATTCTGACATTTTATTAGGACTTAAATCTAGGATGGAAGAACTGGCTGAAGATTTTATTGATGGATTTTATGATTATATTTGGGGATTTGGAGCCACAGCCACTTTTTTAAAGAATAAAGAGATTATTGCCTATCATCGCGAAAAAATTAAAGAGTGGTTTATTAACCTTTTTTGTGGCAGATATGATATGCCTTATTTTATGAATTTGTATAAGATAGGTGAAATTCATGTTCGGATCGGACTGCCAACGCATTATGTTAATGCAGCATTTACGTACGTACTTTTGTAGTTAAAAATATTGAAAATAATTCTATTGAAAAAGAACAACATACTAAAGAGATCAAGGCCATTGAAAAAATAATAGATATTAATCTGGATATTCTGACGAGTTCGTATAGAGAAGAAGAGTTACATAAATATTTGTCAATGTCAAAATTTGAAAAAACGATTTTATCGAATTTGAAAAAATTTACCTCTTATATAAATTTTCTTTTGGCTGGGGCATTAGCTATTGTCGCATTTTTTGCTATCGGCTTGTTTGTTTATGATATTTATCTACTCTTTTTCTCAGATATTGGAATTGAAAAAGGAATATTGACCGTATTGGGTAGTTTATTGGTGTTATGGGCAGCTATTGAATTGATACATGAAGAAATTCAGCATCTGCAGGGGAAAGGGTTTGCTCTAGGAGCGTTTATTATGCTCGCTATGGCTGCATTGATACGAAAAGTTCTGATCTATTCGTTGTCATCTGAAAAAAGTGAAGAACTATTAGTGATTGGCGGGGTTATTGTAGGTTTGGCGATAGCGTATTGGCTCGTCAATGCGAAACAAAAAGCAAAAAACTACTGAAAATTATAATTTTGTCTCTTTATTCTTGATAAGAGAGTCTAGGGTAGTTGTTGTCAGCATAGTTTCGATTAGCTCTTTTGGTTGCGACCACTGATGAAGGCGGTGCGCAACGGCGGTATCTGCCGTTTTATACTACCTTGCCGATCATCGACGGGTTTTACCGATAGATCGTACCGGTGAAGTGATCACTGCTCACCCCGATTTTATGTTGGTCGTCTCGTATAATTCGGGGATACTTTTTCTGGTTTTAAAGCTAACAGAATTTTCCCATATAGTTAGTCAAGGAATTACCCTCAGTACCAATATCTTCTTTATGTTCTATCCATTATTGACTATGTTCATTTTATGCATGTTTTTTTGGGTGTCATAATTTTGTTTAATTTGTATCAAAAGCTTATTACCTGCCGCAAACGGTGGCTTAAGCGGATTGTATTGACCTATGTCAAAGAGTGACGGAATCGATACGGTTATACTACACATTTTTCTCTTCCCATAAAAAAAACTAGTAAGAGACTCTCTCGTTACGATAAGGAAACGTATGAAAACAAGTATTAAAACACGCTTATTGGTACTGGTAGCGATACCTATCTTAGCTATTATAGCTCTGGCCGTTGGTAAAATTTTCTTTGATTTAAAAGAAAAAGAGAACCTCCTAATCAGTAAAAACCGTATATTAGAATCAGAATCGCTCTCCAACGTGATACACTCACTTCAAACCGAGAGAGGGCTAAGTGTTGGTTTTGTTGCGTCTGAGGGGACTAAAAATAAAGATAAAATTCCCAATATACGTCAGAATGTCAATCAAGCAATTCAAAATGCGCAAGATGTTTATGAATCTACTCAAGGAGATCCCTCGATATTTGCTGCATTGTCAGAGTTAAATGAAAAACGTACTGCCATTGATAATCTCACTATCAATGTACCGGATACAGCGGCCTATTTTACAAAAACGATTGTTACTTTGGTCGATACTTCCATCCAAATGCCCTCCTCAATTACGGACCCGGAATCCCGCAATTTAGTCCAAATCTATACTCATCTCTCTTTGGCTAAGGAACAATTAGGAGAAATACGAGCCATTCTCAATGGTGCATTCACCAAGAACGCATTTTTAGGGGATACCTATTTTAAATTTGCCGGAAGTATCGGTGTTTACAGTGTGAATTTTAATAAATATATGATGTTATCTCCCGATCAGCTTAAAAAATTTACGGAGACCACCTACAGCGGGCAAGATGTCGATAATACGATGAAAATAATTGACATAGCCAAGACCAAAGGGATAGCAGGGGAATTTGGCGTTGATCCGTCATTTTGGTTTATGAATGTTACTTCTTCGATCGAAAAACTCCGTTCTGTGGAACTGGAGCTTTATCGAGAACTAAAAGGAAATATTGATGAACGTATTGAAGAGAAAACATCTTCAATCATGGCGCTCTTTGGTTGCCTTTTTATCGGCATAATCGGATTCGTTTCCTTTATCCTCTATTTTACTAAAATCTCCATCTCTGAGCCGTTGGAAAATTTTAAAGCAACTCTTTTGAACATTGCCGCGACCAAAGATCTTACTCTCGGTACGGATGAGAATGCGCCGCTTGAACTTGCGCAAATGTCAAAAGGGATCAACGAGCTGCTTTATAGTCTCAGAGGCCTGATCGAAATATCGAAACAAAGCTCGAATGAAAATTCATCCATATCCCATCAACTCTCAAAAACAGCGATTATAGTTGGGAAAAATGTAGAAGATTCAGTGGTTGTTATCGAAAATACGACTCAAAAAGCCAATGAAATAAATCGAGAAATCTCATCAACAATCCGTGATGCCCAAGAGAGTAAAAAAGAAGTTATTTTGGCAAATGATAATTTAGCAATGGCCAGAACTGAAATTATAAATCTCACGTTGAAAATTCAAAATACCGCTCAGCTTGAGATAGAATTAGCGCAAAGAATGGAAACGCTATCCAATGACGCCAATGATGTTAAAAATATCCTCAGCATTATTGCCGATATTGCGGATCAAACCAATCTTCTTGCTCTTAATGCCGCGATTGAGGCTGCACGTGCGGGTGAACACGGTAGAGGGTTTGCCGTTGTTGCCGATGAAGTTCGAAAATTGGCGGAACGTACTCAAAAATCACTTACCGAAATTAATTCAACCATCAGCATTATCGTCCAATCCATTATTGATGTAAGCGGACAAATGAGTAATAATTCAAATGAAGTACAAGAGATCTCTCATCGTGCGACCAATATCGAAGAAAAAATCAATGAAAGTGTCTTAATCGTTAATAAAGCGCTGGAAGCAAGTGATAAAAATGTCAATGATATTGAAAAAACAGGAAAAAATATAGAATGGATCGTTGATCAAATTTCACGAATTAATGAAATTTCGTCACGGAATGCACGAAGCGTAGAAGAGATCGGTTCGGCTGCGCAACATCTAAATAAAATGACCGATACCCTCCATATGAAACTGGAAATCTTTAAGACCTAAAGAACGGAGCGTTTATTTGCAGTATGGAAAATACGGTACGGAAAAATATCTATTTTCGTTCAATAGCAAGAATGCTCTATGGAAATAGTATTCTTTTTCGTATTTTATATATTCCCATTGCGATAATCATCAAGGTGATAAGCCCTATTAGAAGCGGCCACAGTAGATATAAGGAGAGATGTCCTTGGGTAACAATCAAGAAATTGGCTCCTGCTGGAGGATGGATTGCTTTGATAGCGTGCATCAGCATAATAACGATTCCAAATCCCCCTCCGATAGCGAGCCATGAACCATTACTGTAGTGTAAAATCAAAAAACCGACGATTGTTGAAACACCATAACTCGCCAAAACATTCCACGGCTTTGAAAATTGACTCTCCGGTGCACTGAATAAAAGAACCGCCGTTGCTCCGAAGGGGGCAATGAGAAGCATTTGATTTACCGATTGGGCAAGCAAACCTATAAATGAGAGACCAAGAAAGGCCCCTATTCCGGTATAGATTCCATCTAATAAAGAGTGAAAATTTATTCTTTTATTTTTATGCATTTCGATTCCACTGTAAATTTTTATAATACTACTACAAAGTAGATAAATACTCTATCCAAAGTAAAATTGGCTAAAATAGCGTATTCAAAATAGGAGAAAAAGCAATGCATTTTTCGAAAACTACCGAATACGCTATCCGAGTATTATCGTATTTGCATCGCTACTCATCCACGTCGCATTCTGTAAATGTTTTGCATCAGGAGTTGAATCTCCCCTACAAATATCTTACTAAGATGATGACCGAATTAGTAAAAAAAGGGTTAGTTACCGCGTCACGCGGACGAGAGGGGGGACTGAGCCTTGCTAAAAATGCCGACGAAATTCATCTGTGTGATATCCTTGAAGCGATCGGAGAACCTCTCGAATCGGAACGCTGTATTTTAGGATTTGAAAAATGCGATGCTTCCAACCCTTGTGCTTTGCATGATCAATGGGCACCACCCAAAGCGATGATTGAAGCGATGCTAACCAATACAACATTGGCCTCCCTCCTTCATGACAAAGAGACAAAATTATAGCTACCCTAAATCGTACCCGATTCTATTATTTAAGTGAGCTTATATCCTGAGCAACACTCTTATTTGCAACGAATTTGTAAGATTAAACAGCTACTATTCGTTACTCAATATATTAGTGATATTTTATGACACACTCTACCGATACACAATCTGACAACACCCATGATAATTTGCTTGATGAAGTCATTGCCAAGGCATGCTTAAAAGGTGCAAAAATAAGTTCATGGTCGCAATCTCCGAACAAAAAAATCGTTATTCATGTTCCGGGGAAACTCCCTGTCTATTATTTAAGTATGGATGCGGCCGCAGATAGTCTTATCCACCAATATAAATTGCTGTCTGAATATCGCTACTTATATCAAAATCCGGAGAATAGTGCCAAATCGTTCATTGCAGATGTATCGCAAAGCGGACAAAAAGATTTCTCTACGGTAGAAGCTATTTATGAGTGTGACGCTATTGTGCAGAATATGGATCATGAGCTGAGCGGGTCAACGAAACGAAAACTCAATGAGGCAATGGAAAAAATTATTTCGACTCAGAATCTTAACCATTCTGAATTTTATCTCCTCCAAAATGCTTTGCTCGATCATTATAGAAAGAAAAGCAAACAGGTCTCCTCAATGCAAAAGAAAAAGCAGTTTCAAATGTTTATCCGTTTCTTGGAAGAGATAAGTCACTCGGATATCTAATTATTCTAGCATCTCTTCAGATTCGCCGAGCTGCAAGATACCCTGATCGGCCAATGCCTGAACGGCATCAACGATTTTACGCTGCGCCCCCTCAACCTCTTTCATCTTAACGGCACCCAAAAACTGGAGCTCCTCGACAAAAGCATCTTTCGCACGTTGGGACATAT
>NZ_JAHFAQ010000184.1 GCF_023250475.1 Sulfuricurvum sp.
ATGATGGGTATGACTCTGCATCACTCCTCGATCCTCCCGATTTGAGTGATGCGACAACGCTTAAACGCTACGCTTTTTATGCTGTTTTGGTTCTCTTTGGTGTCATAGTGGGCGAGCTGGGAAGAGGTCTGTGGAAGTATAGACCTCGCCGAAAAACTGTGCTGTTTTGGGAACGAGCCAAAAGTATCAAGGAGCTTACCCTAATCTTTGCCCTCAGCGGAGACAAGCGCTATGAAGTCATTATTGCAATTCTTGAATCCAATACGATCACTTTAAGCGAAGCCAAAAAGAAATTAAGTACACTCACAACAGAAAAAAAGGTGACACTATGATAGATATTATTAACCAAATACGCTCCGAAGTAGCCAAAGTCGTCGTCGGTCAGGAGAAGATGATCGACGGATTGTTGATCGGTTTGCTCTGCGACGGTCATATCCTGATTGAGGGGATTCCGGGGTTGGCAAAAACGACAACGGTTAAAGCGCTCTCTGCTGCATTGGGGCTTGGGTTTAAGCGGGTCCAGTTTACCCCCGATCTCCTTCCGAGCGATATTTTGGGGGCTGAGGTATACGATCCTAAAAATAATGCGTTCAAGATTAAAAAAGGGCCGATTTTTACCAATCTGCTCCTTGCCGATGAGATTAACCGTGCCCCCGCAAAAGTACAGTCGGCACTGCTGGAAGTGATGCAGGAACATCAGGTGACACTCGGGGATGAGAGTTTCAAACTTTCCACCCCTTTTTTGGTAATGGCAACTCAAAATCCGATTGAGAATGAGGGGGTCTATCCTCTCCCCGAAGCGCAGCTGGATCGTTTTATGCTCAAAATTACCGTCGGCTATAACACAGCCGAAGAGGAACTCTCTATTGCTCGACGTATCGCTTCATCGACGGCGGAAGCGATCAACGCGGTCATTGATATCCATACCCTCAATTCTCTGAAAGAGAAGGTTAAGTCAATCCACATCGACGAAGAGGTGGAACGGTATATGATCACCCTTGTTACGGCGACACGTGAGCCTGAGCGGTTTGGGCTGGAATCGATCAAACGGTATCTCCAATTCGGTGCGAGTCCCCGGGTGAGCATCGATATGTTCAAGGCAACCCGTGCCGTTGCTTTTTTACGGGGAAAAGAGTTTGTCACCCCGA
Organism: Sulfuricurvum sp.; assembly: GCF_023250475.1. Classification (GTDB taxonomy): domain Bacteria; phylum Campylobacterota; class Campylobacteria; order Campylobacterales; family Sulfurimonadaceae; genus Sulfuricurvum. The sequence continues at coordinate 1,149 of NZ_JAHFAQ010000184.1, forward strand.
GCGACATCGCCTCTATTATTAAAGAGTTGATGCGTCATCGGATTGTCATGACGTATGAAGCGGAAGCTGAGGGGATCGAAATTGATGATCTGATTGAGCAGATTATCAAAGCGGTACCGATACCCTAACCGATGAAAAATACGCACCGCATTCTCCTCAAAGCCCGTCGCCAGATTATCGGAGACCGTATCGGTAACAACCCCTCACTGTTTCGCGGGGAAGGGTATGACTTTATCGAACTGCGCGAATATATCAGCGGTGATGATACCCGCCATATTGATTGGAATATTACCGCGAAGATGCAGCGTCCGTTTGTCAAAGTGTTTCGGGAAGAACGGGAACTCTCTGTCGTAACGGTAGCGATGCTCTCGGGGAGCCTCCATTTCGGACAAGAGCGGTTTAAAATCGAGTCGCTTGCCGAAGCGGTAGCGTTGATCGGATATTCGGCACTTGTCAACGGAGATCTGTTTACCCATATTAATTTTTCGGAAAACTTGCGCGATGAGGTGCGTGCGAGTAAGAAACGCTTTGCCGTCGCACAGAGTGTCGAGGGGATTATGGAGTCCGAATTACTGAACCGCCGTGCTGATTATAATGCGATGGCCTCTACCCTGTACCGCCGGTTAAAACGACGCTCATTGATCGTTGTGATCGGAGATTTTTTCGAAATTCCCGATTTACGGCTATTGGCAAAAAAACATGAAGTGGTTGCCATTGTTGTGCGGGATCGTTTTGAAGAGAAACCAGAGCCTATGGGGTTCAGCGCTTTGATCGATCCGGAGAGCGGAGCGGTATTGGAGGGAGATTTCAATGCCCGAAGTGTCCGCAAATATCATGAGAAAGTACGTGAACACGATGCGGCATTGTTTGATCGTTTTCGTCGTGACGGAATCCGTGCCATGAAGCTCTATACCGATGCTTCGGCTTCGGTAACATTGCGAAGATTATTTGAGGGGCGCGTATGAGCCAGATGGCGGATATACCGGTGAATGATATCGCACCGCTTGCAGAGGTGCACGACTATTCAATCTACCTCTTCGGAGGTTCCGTAACGATTGCTTTGGTTGTAACGCTGAGTCTCATTTTGTTGGTTCTCAAAAAATGGCGTAATCGTCACCCCGGTGAACGAAGGATTGTCTATCGCATATTAGCGTCGATAGACCTTTCCGATTCTAAACATGCAGCGTACAAAATCAGCGAACTCGGTAGGGAATTTGCCGCTGACAATGAGCGTACGGAGCGTGCGTACCATAATCTTTTTGAGAGATTGGAACCGTATAAATATGCCCCGAAGGTAGAACCGTTCAGCGAAGAGGTTCTTGGGTACTATCGTCTTTACCTTGAGATTATCGATGTTTGAGGGAATCTATTTTCAGTTTCCGAAACTGGCTTTTCTCCTCTTTTTTTTTCTCGCCTGTGAAGCGCTTTGCCCGCTTCGATCCAATCCCCTCTATTTCCCCCGCCCTCTTTTATTCGGTGAGATACGGGTAAAGCCGCCGATATGGTTGTGGATT
>NZ_JAHFAQ010000016.1 GCF_023250475.1 Sulfuricurvum sp.
TTTCTCTCATAGTTTTAGAAAGTTGTTCAGTATCTCATGTCCAAATTCACTCATAATCGATTCAGGGTGAAATTGAACACCGTAAATCGGTTTGCCTTTGATTTCCAATGCCATAATCTCATGGTCATCTTCACTGTAAGCCGTTGGAATAATTGATTCCGGAAGATTCTCCTGCTCAACAATCAAAGAGTGATATCGAGTGGCGGTAAATATCTCCGGTAATTTGTGAAAAATCGGTGTTTCGCCCGAACGGATCATTTTCGACGTCTTACCGTGCATCATACGATTTGCTCGCACTACATTGCCGCCGAATGCCTGCGCAATACTTTGATGCCCCAAACAGATACCTAAAATAGGAACTTTATCGGCAAAATGGCGGATAACTTCCAATGTCACTCCCGCATCATCGGGCGTGGCCGGTCCCGGAGAGATAATAATTTTTTCCGGATGAAGCGCTTCAATCTCTTCTACCGTAAGCTCATCGTTACGGATGATTTTCAAATCTGCGCCGAGTTCCAGACAGTATTGAACAATATTATAGGTAAAACTGTCATAGTTATCAATCATTAGAATCATTCGTGTTCCTTACCATGCTTTGATAGTATTATACAAGCTATCGCGTTCAATCGGCTCAAACCCGCTGTTCTTAATAAGGGCAACAAACTCCGATAGATTAACACCGTTGGCACTTTTGGCTCCCGCTGCGGAGTTGATCGACTCTTTTTCGATCGTACCGTCGAGGTCATTGGCTCCAAATTCTTGCGCTACGAGCGCCAGATTAACGGTAGAGGTAACCCAGTAGGCTTTGAGATTCGGGACATTGTCGAGGACAATGCGGCTGATCGCCATCGTTTTTAGAATTTCGTGCGCCGTAATAGACTCTTTGACGTTCAAAAAGTTGTTCTCGCTTTGATACACCAGAGGGATAAAGCAGTTAAAGCCCCCCGTTACATCTTGCAAATCACGAATACGGATCATGTGATCGATCCGGTGAGCGCGCTCTTCGACATGACCGAAGAGCATCGTGACATTGGATTTCATCCCTCTCTCGTGCCATTTGCGGTGAATCTCAAGCCATTGGGCGGAATTAACCTTCCCTTTGCAGATGTAATCGCGCACTTTCTCGTCGAAAATCTCCGCACCGCCTCCCGGCATCGAATCGACACCGTTTGCGATCATCAAGTCAATAATCTCATCGTAGCTTTTGTTGTACTCTTCGGAGAGGAAATGGACTTCTGCCGCCGTAAGGGCTTTGATATGGAGATGTGGATGACGCGCTTTGATCTTACTAAATACTTCCAAATACCATTCCAGCCCTGTATCCGGATTGTGTGCGGAGACGATATGCACTTCTGAAATACCGCGGGCAACAATATCATCGGTGATCGCCAAAATTTCCTCATGACTCATAGTATAGGGATTAGGATTTTTACGGCTTGAACTGTAGGCGCAAAATTTGCAGACGTCTTTACAGACATTGGTCGGATTGATATGCCGATTGATATTAAAATAGGTACGTTTCCCATGCAGCGTTTTACGACGCTCGTCGGCGAGTTCACCGAGGGTAAAAAGGTCTACATCATACAAAGCGACCGCTTCATCAAAACTCAAACGCTCATGATTTTTTACTTTTGCTATCAAATCCATAATTCAATCTTTTTTACTTATATTTTGGCGCATTATAGCAAAAGAAAAAAAGCTCATCTTAAACTGCATCAGATTTTTCAGACTTACCAATCAAATAGTACTGCACAGTTTTTATTCGATTTTTTCGCACAATAAAGTGCCTTGTCGGCACGTCCGATTAGATCCTCCAGGGTATCTCCCTGCTGATGGATCGTTACTCCGACACTGATAGTGATGTGAACGTCTTTGCCCGAATACATCAGACGGCTCTGCTCGATTTTTACCCGAATTTTATCGGCTATCGATTGCGCCTGCGTCACGTCGCATCGGTTCAAAACGACAGCAAATTCTTCCCCTCCGTAACGGTACACTTTATCTGCGGTTCGGATCATCCCTTTAATCGTCTGCGCGATAAAATAGAGGACTTTGTCCCCTGCCACATAGCCGTATTCGTCGTTAAGAAACTTGAAATTGTCCACATCGATCATCAGAAGAACCAATGAGAGCGTTTTGTTCGCCCCCGCTTCGATTGTGGGTTCAATATCCTCATTGAATCCTTGGCGGTTTCCAACTTTGGTCAACGGATCCGCTGTGAGCGATGAGCGAGCCTCATGAAGCTCTTTGGTTAGATGATCAATCTGAGACTGCGCCTTATCAAGTTCGTTAGACATTGTTTGATTCAACGTGTTCAATCCTTCGACAAACGTGACGAACTTTTCTACCGAATCGGAGGGGGCGCTGTCGATGTATTGGCGCTGCATCTGGGCGATGGAGGCAATCCCCGAATGCGATTCGATAAAAGAGACGACAGAGTGCTCAACCATATCAAGATATTTGGTAACATCCTCTTTCGAATCACTGAGTGCTTTATGATCTACATTTTCCTGATCTTTGCGGAGCTGTTCATCGGTAATCTCCAGAAAAAGCTGATCAAAAAACTTTTTGTACTGTGAAGGATAAGGGGGGATTCTCATCGAACGCAAAACCCCCATGGCATGATCATGGATTTCTAAGATTTTCTGATAAATAGTAGTGTTTTCCATTCTCTCAACATTCTCCTCTTTTTGCGATGATTGTACCATTTTTGCGTCAACAATCTCTATCTGTGTCATGCCCTCATCTTCTGCCTCATTTTTAACCGTTCTCTTCTCTCAAAAAAAATAATTATGCGCTACAATAAAACAAAAAGTAGCCATTATGAGTATCACCGAGAAGATAGAAGACCTCATCGAACGCCGTGCTAGCGATTTTGAAATATCCAAGCTCTTTAAATCTTATATATCCGATTATAAAAACTCTCTTCCCGAACTTTTCGAACGAAATCAAGGGAAAGATTTTCTCGTCATCCACACCAAAACACTCGATTCTATCATCTCTCTAATGTATAAAACGGTTTTACGGCGACTGTTCGGAAACTATCTACCGATGCGCAGTTCCATCCCCGTCGCCTTTATTGCCCTCGGAAGTTACGGACGAGAACAGCTATGTGTCCACAGTGACATTGATCTGATGATTGTCTATGAAAAGAATGAGGGGTACAACACCGCGGCCATCATCGAAAAATTTCTCTATCTGGCATGGGATGCAGGGTTAAAACTGGGCCATCGCGTCCATGAAATCAATGACCTGCTCAATGCGTCGAGGGAAGACATTACGATCAAAACGGCCATGATGGAATCACGCCTCATTATCGGCTCCCCTTTTACCTGGAGTGCCACACAAAACAAACTCACCGCTATCCGCTATGACGATCCCAAAACATTTATTCTGGCTAAAATAGAGGAAGCCGATCTTCGCCGCCGTAAATTTCCTTTTTCGATGCAACCGCAGATTAAAGAAGGGGTGGGCGGTTTACGTGATTCGCAACTGCTGTATTGGATTGCAAAAACCATCTACGGGGTCAATAGCCTGAAAGAGTTGAGCGGTAAGCTTTTTAATGATGACCAATACCGCGAATACCGCATTGCGCTAGAGCTTTTGTTCCGCGTTCGAAGCGCATTGCATTTGCTCAGCGGTAAACAACAAGACCAACTCGTCCTTGATTACATGCCGCGCATCGCCCAAATGCTCGGGTTCAGTGATGAGCGCCGCCTCGTCAGCCGTCTCCTGGAAGCACAATGGCGAATCAATAACTTCACCCAGATTTATGTTAATAAAATGGCACGGCTCTATCTGAACGACCCAAAACAAATCTCACAGCTTCGATCAGGAAGGATCCAAAAAGGATTTTACGCCGTAGAGGGGACATTGTACGCAACCTATAATATCCCTACCCCCCCGATTGATGTTCTCCTGGAGTTATTAGTAGGATTGGAAGATCGCCCGTGGATATTTGATTCAAGTGTCCTGTTTCATTTCACCTATACCGCAATCAAGCACCCGTTAAAAGTCAAAACATACGCATTGATGCGCAAACTGTTCGAACGCAATCACCTCTATGTCATTTTGAAACTCTTTTACGATGCCGGAATCTTGCATCATCTCCTCGGAGCATTCAAAAAAGTTCTCCATCTTCCCCAATTTGACGGCTATCACCATTATCCCGTCGATCTGCACTCTATCAAATGTATCGAAGCCCTTGAATCGATTAAAGATCCGTATGTCGAAGCTCTTTATCACCCTCTGCATACTGCGGACAAACTTCTTCTCAAAGCGGTTATCCTCTTGCACGATACAGGCAAAGGGCGAAAACAAGACCATTCGGAGGTGGGAGCCAAACTCATCCTCCCTTTTCTCAAAAATCTTAAACTCCCCGCAGGACAATTTGAGCGCGGTGCCTTACTGGTACGCCATCATGTTTTAATGAGCAATGTCGCCTATCGTGAAAACCTTTACAATGAAAAAACATTGTATCAATTTATGTCCAAAGTCAAAACTCCCGAGAACCTAAAACTCCTCTATATTTTGACTTACGCCGATATAAACGGGGTTGGTGAGGGAACCTATACGAGTTTCGGCGCCAACCTGCTTCATGAACTCTATGAAGCCTCACTCGAAATTGCCTCCCAAAATGATCGGATTACCGATGCGATCAAACGGCAAAACAAAGAAAAACGGCTTATTCACGATCCGGATTTTATACAACTCAGCAAGATGGAGCAGAAAAAAATTCTCTCGATCGAATCCAATCTCTTCTTTTTTAAACATACCCAAAATGAAATATTGAATCTCTCAAAAGAGGCATTCAAATGCCAAACCTTTACCTATCATCTCAATATCGAAGAGGGGCTGGTTATCCATATTTTCCGCCGAATCCCTTTAAACCTCGGCTATCTGCTCGGAAAGCTCAGCTATCTGGATGTTGCTTCGATGGATATCTTTACCCTCTTTGACGGAATTAAATATTTTAAAATCGAATTTTTACAACACCCTCTAGAGGGGACAATGGAACAAATTGAGCTCATCGTCGAAGAGGCATTTGATATGTCCAAGAAACTCACCCTTCCAAAACCGATCATTAAACCGGGAGAAATCACCCTTGAATGCGATCACTCCATCCATTATGCACAGCTTAATCTCACCACCAAAAATCAGCGTGGACTACTGGCGTATTTTGTCCAATGTTTCGATGAAGCGCAGATTAATATTGCCACCGCAAAAATCCATACCAATAAAAATATAGCCAGAGATCATTTCTTAATCGAAAAACAAAACAGGATGTGCGATAATGCGCGCGAAATAATTGATAAATTGATAGGAGAATAACTATGTGCGGTATTGTTGGGTACATCGGAGTCAAACCGGTTAAAAAAATCTTGATCGATGGGCTTCGTGAACTTGAATATCGCGGGTATGATTCTGCCGGTATCGCTGTTTTACAAGATGGCAACTTCTCCTTGTTCAAAGCGGTCGGAAAGCTTGTCAATCTTGAAGAAAAAGCACAGAATTATGAAAGTACCGGTTTCTCTGTCGGTATCGGTCATACCCGCTGGGCAACACACGGCAAACCTACCGAACTGAATGCCCATCCTCATCTGGGACAAAATTCGTATGTCGTTCATAACGGTATCATCGAGAATTATCAAGAGCTCAAAACTATGCTCACGGCGCAAGGGGTTCAGTTTTTAAGTCAAACGGACACCGAAGTCATCGTTCATCTCTTCGAATATCAGCTCAAAAATGCCGCTACCCCGTTTGAAGCGTTTCAACAAACCCTTTCTCAGCTTCATGGTGCCTATGCAATTTTGCTCGTCAATGCCGACGCGGAAGGGACTATTTTCTTTGCAAAACACGGTTCCCCGATGATTATCGGACGCAACCGTGAAAACGAGACACTTTTCGGTTCTTCCGATGCGGCACTCATCGGCAAATGCCATGAAGTGATCTATCTCGAAGACGGCCATTACGGATATGCATCGGCAGAGGGCATTTCCTTATATGATGAGCATAACCATCCGGTAGTACTCCGCTTTACCCCCCTCTCTGAAAATAAACTCTCTGCCCAAAAAGAGGGGTTCCGATTTTTCATGGAAAAAGAGATTTACGAGCAAAGCCGAGTATTAGCCGATACGCTGCTTGGACGATTACGTGATGAAAGCGTCTATTTTGAAGAGTTAGAGGGTACTCTTTTTGAGGGGATCAATGAAATCAAACTTTGCGCATGCGGCACCAGTTATCATGCCGCATTGGTCGCAAGCTACCTATTTGAACGTCACTCAAAAATTCGTGTTTCCGTCGAAATTGCGAGCGAATTTCGCTACCGTGAGCCGTTTCTCTCTCCGGATACCCTCTTCGTCGTTATCAGCCAAAGCGGTGAAACCGCCGACACGTTAGAGAGCCTTAAAATGGCAAAACGCAACGGTCTTAAAACGATGGTCATCTGTAATGTCGACAACTCTTCAATGGTACGATTGGCGGATGCCTCTATCCTTACCCGAGCAGGGATCGAAAAAGGGGTCGCATCCACTAAAGCCTTCGCTACCCAAGTATGTGTTCTGTGGATGCTTAGTCTACATGTGGCAGGAATGCGCAAAACACTTTCATCCGAGGAAATCAAGCGTCAAATCCATCTGTTGCGCACTCTTCCGGCAACCGTAAATGTTGAAAATGCTTTGCATGAGCAGCTTCGCCGCCTCTCAAAACGGTATCTTCATGGGCACGGCTTCTTTTTTATCGGACGGGACGTCTTTTTCCCTCTGGCGCTGGAGGGGGCATTAAAACTCAAAGAGATCACCTATCTGCATGCCGAAGGGTATCCAAGCGGTGAGATGAAACACGGTCCGATCGCCCTAGCCGATCCTGAACTTTTCACAATCGCCCTGCTTCCGCAGCATATGCTCTACGACAAAACCAAAAGCAATATTGAAGAGCTAAGCGCACGGGACTCAACAATCTGTTCCATCAGCCCGCTTGATTTTGACAAAGCGGATGATCATATTTGTACCCATTCGCATGATGATTATATGCTTGAATTTTTTGAGATGATGGTCGTCTTGCAACTCTTATCGATGGAGATCGCAGTCCGCCTCGGTAATGACGTCGATATGCCTCGAAACCTCGCAAAAAGTGTTACGGTCGAATAAACCGTAACACTTTCATCTACATTTAAAAAATATTTAGATACTGTAATCGCTTATAAACTCTTCTTTCTTTTACTGTACATGCTATAAGGTAATAAAATATGAATGCAAACCGGAAAATACTGTTTATCGTTGCTTTGATGCTTATCGGGCTTGCTGTGGCTACCATCACCAACGTAGCTCTCAATTTCCGTGACTATGGCTATAACAATGCTATAGAAAAATCAAAAATGACTGCTGAAATCGTCCGTGATGGTTTGACTGCGCACATGGTCAACGGCATGATGGATAAACGGGAATTTTTTCTTTCCAATATTGCCAATATCAAAGATGTACAAAAACTCTGGATAGTTCGATCGGATAATGTTGTTAAACAGCATGGAGAAGGGCTTGAAAATGAACACCCGCGAGATGCCATAGACCGAAAAGTACTCAAAGAAGGGTCAATTGTACGTGAGATACGTGAAGATTCTCAAAATGCGATGTTGCGGGTAACTATCCCCTATATTGCCAGTGCATACGGCAATCCCAACTGTCTTTCTTGTCATAATGCAAAAGAAGGGGATGTATTGGGTGTCATCAGTATGGAATTTAATATCAATGATATCCGTCAAACCGGCGCTATGACCATTGCTAAAATTTTTGCTATCAATGTGGTGTTTATTGTTATCGCCCTTTGGGTAACCAATCACTACTTCAAACCGTATATGAAACTTTTTGAAAATCTCCAAAACGGAATCAAACGAGCCCGTACCGGAGATTTTAGTTTTCGTTTCACGACAACACTCAAAGATGCCGGAAGTGAAGTGGCGGATCAGATGAATACGCTGTTCCAAAAAATGGAAGATACTTTCGGCGGCATTAAACACAATCTCAATACTTTTGCCTCCCGATCAAATATCTCCAGTAATGATCCTCTCAGTACAGCCGGGGTTATTATTCAGGAACTTTCCGATGTTTATAAATTTAAAAAGACGATAGAACACGATGCGAATAAAGATGCGGTCTATGGACGATTTATTTTTGTCTTAAAAGAAAAATTTCATTTTGAACATTTTGCCCTATATGAAGTGGATAAAACAACTAAAGAACGGAAGCTGATCCATATCACCGACCATAAAAGCTTTTGTCTCCCTACAGCAGATAAAGATACCTATGAGTGCCGAGCTTATCGAACGGACAGTGATGTTTACTCCACCGATTTTCCAAATATTTGTGCCAATTGTGCAGATGATAAAGAGTACTCGTGTATTCCGTTTAATATCAATGACGATTTGGCATTGATTCTCTCCTATTCTGCAAAAGATGTTGCAACCATTGAAGCGATGAACCTCGCATTACCGAGTATTCGAAACTATTTTGAAGCGGCAAAAGCGGTCATCGAAAGCCGAAGTCTTATGGATAAGCTACGAGATTCTTCTCTTCGAGACGGTGCAACGGGTCTTTATAATCGTAGATTTTTGGAAGAGTTTATTGATAAAAGTGCCGAACAAGCAATGCGTTCACATATCTCTTATGCCGTGCTAATGATTGATATCGATTACTTCAAAATGATAAACGATACCTATGGCCATGATGCCGGAGACATTGTCATTAAATCGCTCTCAGAGATTTTGGTTCAAACGATTCGAAAAGCCGATCTTCCGGTACGTTACGGAGGGGAAGAGTTTCTCGTTCTGCTCCATAATACAACCCCGGAGGGGGCATTATCTGTTGCTGAAAAAATACGAACTGTTTTCAATGAAAAACGGTTCCAATTCGGCAACGATACCGTCCAAAAAACATTGAGTATCGGGATAGCACACTTCCCGACGCAAGCAGATTCCATATGGAAAGTCATTAAATTCGCCGATATCGCCCTCTATGAAGGGAAACATACCGGACGTAACCGAGTTATTGAGTTTGAAGAGCGAATGTTCAGCGGCGGAGACCAGTTCTAATCCGTATACCTTTCCATACCGATCCTCTCTTGGGAGGGGAATTTTTCACTGCTGCATACTCTCCCGTATATGCACTTCTAGATATCCTATCCGATTCCGGCTACTGCTTCCCGCCTTCTAAGTAGGAGGGAGGGATTATATATTCCCTCTCTTAGAGAAGAGAAGGTTAAAGCAGCTTCAGCAGATTAAACAGGCATCGATTTAGGTTCATAGAGCAAGGAAGCATTTCCCCCTTGGTGTTTTGCTTCCAGCAACGCCCTCTTAGCGTATTCAATCGCTTCTATCATATCGTGTGTCTGTATAGGGAAGAGAGAAATTCCGATACTTACCGTTTTCAGTATCGCATAGGTATTGACTCTGATTTTTTTCTTGAACGATAGACGAATAGATTCAGCGACTTGATGCACTTCATCCCCCTCATAATCGTACAAAACAACGGCAAAGGTATCGCCGCCGTATCGGATAAGAATGTCTCCTTGTCGGATATTCTCATGTATATTATGGGCCATTGCTTTAATCACTTCATCGCCGACAGAATTGTCATAGGAGTGATTGATTAAATTGAATTGATCCATATCGATCATCAAGATTCCATAAGGGATCATCGTACGGGTGGACTGAGCCATAATAAGCTTGCTCAATTCCTCGAGATACGCACGATTATACAGTTGTGTACGCGGATCGATCCGAACCGTCTGTTGCAGTTTTTTGTTGATGATCTGAAGTTTCGATGCATTAATATAATTGCCCAACTGTTCCAGCGCCAAACGGATTGAGCCGATTTCACGCACATCATACGTCACAAGGGAGACAACGATGTCCAAATCGTCAACAATCGGATAACTTTGGCATACATAATGAGCCTCTGGATCGATCATCTTGGGACAAGCAACTTCGCATCCGCTTGAATCTACCATACCGCCGGTATGATCAGCACGACATCCGCTTAGTGCATCGCATAACAATGCTTTTTCCGTATGTACGATTTGGGTCGTTTTATTGAGCGGATTGAGTTCTAATATATTAAAATTATTTAAATTCCAGCGGGTACGAAGCAGCGCGATTAAACGTGCGTATACCTCTGCGAGATTTTGATCTTTCTCTATCTCTGTCCGAAATCGTTCCACCTCATAGAGTTGATGAATCCCCATCTGAATCGTATAAAGAGGATCAGAGTTCTGCTGATCAAGCCGAATGAGCGAACCCATTTTTTTACCGCTTTCACTTAGCGTCGTATCGAGTTTTTCCATCACGGCATTGGTCCACATCGCGGCCTTGTATCCGTCCGATGTCTCATGCTGTTCAACACGATAACTGTAATCACCCTCCTCCGCTTTCTCCATCGTAAGTGCGACAGCGTCCAATGTCTCTTTGTACGAAGCGATAAAACGGCGTACGGTTTTAAGCAAATAGAATGTCACACCCATCAAAACGACAATGGCAAGCGCAGCAGCCACCAATCCGGTCACCTTAAGATCGTTTATCTCCATCTCTATAGAGACGACTCCCAGTACCGTTCCCACTTTGGCATCATGACAGCTTAAGCAATCAATCTTCCCCTCTTCGGTAGCGACGTAGGGAAGGGAGAGTCGATAAAGGGTATCCGAGAATAACGCACCTGAGACATTTTTAATCTCTTTGCCGTCGCGCAAAACGGCACGATCTATATCATCTATCGCTTCTTGCGGATGAATCCCTTTCCCGTATTGACGGTTCAAGGCATCGGATCGGACGATCCATGTCCGTTTCATCCCCTCTAATGTCGCAATTTGCTTTACCAGTTCATTTTGGTAATCGGAACTTCCGGTAATCATATGTGATGTTAATGATTCTTGAACGATATGTGCTGCTAAGGTAGCTTTACTTTCTGCCGAATGCAGCCCCATGTATCGAAAAGTTGCCGCCAACACGGCAATAAAAAGGGCCACCACCGCTATGACACTGATGACGAGGGTAAAAAATGTTTTCTCTTTTTTCATTATTCCTGACTTATATTATGTAAGTAGCTCGATTATACTGAAAAAAAGATTAGAGTTATAAAAAAAGGAGTATTTCCCCGAGTATCGGGGAAGAGAGACGTTGATTTAGTGACAGCCGCAGCCTGTGCCGCAACTTCCGCTACTAGGAGCTTCTTGTTTCGGTGCAGCGGCAGTGGAACATGCCGATACGCCCGGAGGAGTATTGGGTTGAATCGCTTGATTATCCACGCCCCCCTCTTCATTGATTTTTTCAATCGTTGCCCACAAATCTTCGGCCGCTTTCATATAACGCTTTGCCGTTTCAGAGGTAGGCGCATAATAGGTGACTGGTTTCCCTTCGTCTCCGCCTGTGCGAATCGCCGGCTCGATCGGGATTTCGGCAAGGATACAGGTATCGAACTGATCCGCCATCGCTTTGGAGGTTCCTTTACCGAAAATATCGTACTCAACACCCGTATCGGGAGCAATAAAGCCAGACATATTTTCCACTACACCCGCAATCGGAATATGGAGTTTTTTGAACATATCGAGACTTCGGCGTGAATCATCAAGCGATACCATTTGCGGAGTGGTCACGGTGACACCGACAGTAACCGGAACGCTTTGCGCCAATGTAAGCTGTGCATCACCCGTACCCGGAGGCATATCGATAACAAGACAATCCAGATCCGACCACATGATATCGCGTAAAAACTGCTCGATGGCTTTCATAACCATCGCACCGCGCCAGATAAGGGATTGCCCGTCTTCCATGAGTGATCCCATGGACATTACTTCTACCCCGTATGCTTTCAATGGGAGAACTTTATTTCCGATGACTTCAGGTTTTTGCCCATCAAGACCCATCATACGAGGGATATTTGGTCCATAAATGTCAGCGTCCAAAAGACCCACTTTTTTCCCTTGCATGGCAAGAGCCACTGCGAGGTTAACCGACGTCGTCGATTTACCGACTCCCCCTTTACCTGAACTGACCATGATAAAGTTTTTTACCTGAGGAGCAATATTTTTTCCCTTAGATGAACTCTCACGCGGCATTTTTGGCGCAGTGATAGTGACAACAACCTCATCTGCTCCGGCACGTTTTAACTCGTCCGTTGCTTCAACGGTAATCTGATGTGCTACTTCGGGTGCACTGGAAGTAATATCCACTGCGACACTCACATTTGAACCGTCTATTTTAATCTCTTTAACAAATCCGAACGTTACGATATCTTTCGTAAATCCCGGATAGGTAACTTTCGATAATGCTGATTTTACAATTTCTTCTGTCATAACTATATTCTCCTTATGGTTTTTAGCTTGCGCTTTTGGCTTTCACTTCGGCAGCGATCTGTGCGATTGCTTCAGGGTTGTCCATAATCTGCTGGGTGATTTTATACGAACAAAATTTCGGTCCGCACATGGAACAAAACTCCGCTTCTTTAAATACATCCTGCGGCAATGTCTCATCATGATACTCACGTGCTCTCTCAGGGTCGAGGGCAAGTTCAAACTGACGCTTCCAGTCAAACGCATACCGCGCATCGCTCATAGCATCGTCGATATCACGGGCACCTTTGCGTCCGCGGGCTATATCGGCAGCGTGTGCCGCGATTTTGTACGCAATGATCCCTGCACGGACATCTTCGGCGTTCGGAAGACCCAAATGCTCTTTCGGGGTGACGTAACAGAGCATCGAAGCTCCGTGCCATCCACCGACTGCCGCACCGATTGCCGAGCTGATATGGTCATACCCCGCCGCGATATCGGTAACCAAAGGTCCGAGGATATAAAACGGTGCCTCATGACAATACTCGCGCTGGATTTTCATGTTGCGCTCGATCTGATTGAGAGGGACGTGTCCCGGCCCTTCGATCATCACCTGTACGTTTTTCTCCCAAGCACGAAGGGTCAATTCACCAAGGACTTTAAGCTCACCGAGCTGCGCTTCGTCACTCGCATCCGCCAAACATCCCGGACGAAGTGAATCCCCAAGGGAAAGGGATACATCGTAACGGGCACAAATATCGAGAATCTCATCATACGCCGTGTAAAAAGGGTTTTCTCGATGGTAATGCATCATCCATGCCGCCATCAGCGATCCCCCGCGACTGACGATCCCCATTTTGCGTTTGGCTACTTTCGGCATCGTTTCGAGCAAAAATCCCGCATGGATGGTGAAATAACTCACCCCCTGCTGCGCTTGACGCTCTAAAACTTCGAGCATAACCTCGATACTCAAATCTTCGATTTTGTTGTTCACATCGTGCAAAATCTGATAAATCGGTACCGTTCCGATTGGGATTTTGGAGTTTTCAATCACCGCGCGGCGAATCTCGTCCAAATCTCCCCCCGTAGAGAGGTCCATCGCGGTATCGGCTTTATAGTGCTGAGAGACTTGAATCTTTTCAATCTCCCCTTGCACATCCGACGCAATCGCCGATGAACCGATGTTGGCATTGATTTTACACCTTGCGGCAATTCCAATTGCCATAGGTTCCAAGTTTTTATGATTGATGTTAGCGGGAATGATCAAACGACCACGCGCTACTTCGGAACGTACCAACTCAGGGTCAAGTTCCTCAACCTTGGCGACGTACGCCATCTCTTCGGTAATAATACCTTGCTTGGCATAATACATCTGAGTTCGAACGGTGTCGTTTTGTCTGTTGGCGACCCATGCGGTTCTCATCTCTTTCTCCTTGATCTTTTCAAAAGCTTGATTGGACTTATAAATAAGACCCCCTAAAAGGGTCGTATCTCTTTTAAAGTAACTAAAAAATTTCAAGAGGATTTAGGAAAAGTC
This sequence comes from Sulfuricurvum sp., assembly GCF_023250475.1. GTDB lineage: Bacteria > Campylobacterota > Campylobacteria > Campylobacterales > Sulfurimonadaceae > Sulfuricurvum. The sequence continues at coordinate 13,853 of NZ_JAHFAQ010000016.1, forward strand.
TCCCTATTTCCCACTTGATATATTCTATAATTTATCGCAAACAAGATAAAAAAAAGCTTTTTGAGTGTATAATTTCGTAACAGTTTTCAAAATAGGATACATTTTGTCTGATTTGACCCTTATTTTGCTTGCCGCAGGTAACTCAACCCGTTTTAAAGTACCTGTAAAAAAACAATGGCTTCGTATCGGTCATGATCCTTTATGGCTTTTTGTTACTAACCGTATCAAGAACTCTCTGCCCGATGCCGCTGTTATCCTCTCTGCCCATCCTGATGAAATTCCATTTATGACTTCTATGTGCGATTTTACCGTTGTCGCCGGGGGAAATACACGCCAGCAGTCACTCAAAAATGCCCTCAAAGAGGTCAAAACTCCCTATGTCATGGTCACCGATATTGCCCGTGCGTGTATTGATCCGGATCTCATCACACGATTATTGGAACATAAAGAATATGCCGACACGATTGTCCCCGCACTGGATGTTCACGATACGGTGATATACAAAAATGAGACCATTGCACGCGAACAGGTTAAACGGATTCAAACGCCGCAGCTCTCGCGCACCGAGGTATTACGCCGTGCGTTGGAAACCGATATCGAATATACCGATGAGAGCAGTGCCGTTGTCGCATCGGGCGGAACACGCTATTTTGTGATAGGGGATACGCGTGCCGCTAAAATCACTCACTCCGCCGATATCGGCGCACTCGAGTGTCTTGCCCCCCCCTCGCCGTTTCTTTTTACCGGAAACGGCTTTGATGTCCACCCGTTTGAAGAGGGGAAACCTATGGTTCTCGGAGGGGTAGAGATTGAAAGTCCCTACGGATTTAAAGCGCACAGTGACGGAGATGTCGCGATTCATGCCCTCATTGACGCCCTGTTGGGTGCGGCATGTTTGGGAGACATCGGCATGCTGTTTCCCGATACCGATGCCTCCTATAAAAATATTGACTCTAAGCAGCTTTTGAGACGATGTGTTGAAAAACTTCATAGTTTCGGATTTATTATACTGCATGCTGATATCACCATTATCGCCCAAGCGCCTAAAATCGCACCGTATAAAGATACAATGCGCCGCACTCTCGCATCACTGCTTCATATCCCCTCTGCCCGCGTCAATGTCAAAGCGACAACCACCGAGCATTTGGGATTTATCGGTCGCAAAGAAGGGGTCGGCGTCATTGCTACCGCATCAGTACACTACTTTGATTGGAAAAACGGATGAACATACTCATTATCGAAAATGAAATTTATTTAGCGCAAAGCATCGCGTCAAAACTGAGTGATCTAAGTCATAACTGTGATATCTCAAGTTCTACCAAAGAGGGACTTCGCGGAATAGCGTATGATGTCGTACTTCTCTCTACCAACATCAGCGGTCAAGATATCTATCCCGTCATCGAAGCCTATAAAAATGCGGTTGTCATTTTGATGGTAAGCTACGTGAGCAACGATACCGTATCCAAACCTCTCGCTGCCGGAGCCAAAGACTACATCCTCAAACCGTTTATGATTGAGGAACTGATCCGTAAAATCCAACACTTCCAAAACCACGAACGTCTGCGCAGACAAAATCAAACGTATGAGCGTTATCTCTCCCACACCTTTAATTCGATCAATGTCAATGAAGATCTAGACAAAGTTGAACTTCCCCTCTTTATTTGCAGCGGGTATCAAAAATATGCCGATGCTTTTGCATTTCGATATGCGGCGCATCATGATAAAACACTTCAGTTTATCTCTCTCTCATCGGCTAAAGCGTTCACGGATATTGCATCGCAGAGTGATGACTCAATCCTTTTTATCACCGATTTCCAAAACCTCAAAAAAAGTGAGCATAAAGCATTTTATGAGTTGATCACCGGAAAAAAATGTATCGTCGCCAGTACCGATCCGATTGATAATCTCCCGTTCAAATTGATTGAAATCGAAAGTGAAAGCCACCTTTTCGATCAAGGGGAAATTTTGCCGATCGAAGAGTATGTTAAATATATTATGGTCCATTTCCAAAACCGCTTTCCGGATACGGAACTCTCAAAGAAACTCGGTATTTCACGCAAAAGCTTATGGGAAAAGAGAAAGAAATATGGCATCGTCAAGAAAAAATAGAGCTCTCTTTATCGACCAAGAGGCTGTCTCTGCCCTCATATTACTCAAATCCGGAATGCTCAGCCCCGTTACCGCGCTGATGAATGAAAAACAAAGCAAAGAGGTTCTCAGCAGCGGAATGTTTATGGGAAAAACATTTCCTTTTCCTCTCATCCTCTCCCCCAGCGGAAAAGTAAACGAAACCATCCTTATGTCAGCGCACAAGGGTGAAATTCTTGAACTGATATGCGATAACGTCATCGTGGGTGAGCTTTGCGTCGATGAAGTCTACCCCATTGATCCGCGAGAGCGGCTCCATCAAATCTACGGTACCGAAGATCTTTCACATCCCGGAGTCAATGCTACCCATAAACGTTTAGGAAAATATGCTATTTGCGGTGATTACTCCATCGACCTCTCCAGCGTCCAGGCGATTCAGGAAATGCTCTCTCAAGCCAAAGAGCAAATCGGAGCGGAACACACTACCGCATTGTTTATGGCTGCCAATCCCCTTCATCGTGCGCATGAACGCCTTATCCGGCAAAGCTTGGAGCGTACCGATCTCATCGTTATTTTTCTCCTAAAACCTTACAACAATGCAGATTTGAAGTATGAACTGCGCTATGAAACCTTGAAGTTTTTCATCGAAAACTACCTCCCGCGTAACCGTGTCGTTATTGTTCCGCTGGAGAGCAGCTACATTTTTGCCGGCAGCAATGAAGTCATTCTGGATGCGATAGTCGCAAAGAATTACGGATGCAACCGTCTCATGATCGGACAAAATCATGCAGGAATCGGAATGTATTATGACCATAACTCGAATAAATCTATCCTGGATCGTCTCGTCGGAATTGATATCGAAGTAGGGATCGCCAGTGAATACGTCTATTGTAATCAATGTAAAACGCTAGTGAGTATCCAGACATGCCCGCACGGTCATCATCACCATATCTCCTACCACTCCGAATCTATCTTGGAACTGATGAGACAAGGGCTTCTCCCCCCTGCCGTCTTAGTACGCAAAGAGATCTCTTCGATGATCGTCGCATCTCTTTACCCCAACCGGTTTAAAAATCTTGCGAAGCTTTATTATGACATTATGCCGGTCAACGGTCTCCTTGAAGAGCACACCGAAAAAGATTTTTACGTTGAACTGATGCGCTTGTATCAGACGACTTCATTAACATAAGGGACACAATGAACTGGTTTTTTCTCACCGTCGGATACAGCGGGCTTTTTCCGAAAGCACCGGGGACTATGGGGACAATCGCATCACTGCCGATCGGGATTGCGATTCTCCTCTATTTCGGACCGCAGACTCTGTTCTTGGCCACCATACTGATTACCCTTATAGCGATTAAAGGGATCAACCGTTATGAAGCCGAATCGCACAATCATGATGACAGCCGAATCGTTATCGACGAACTGGTCGGGATGTGGTTTGCCCTCTCCATCGCGCCTGGGATTGGATTTGATTTAGCTGCCTTGATGCAGTGGGAAAATGGGATTGCGTTTCAAATAGCCCTCAGCTTTATCTTTTTCCGCATCTATGATATCAAAAAGCCCTCGATTATCGGTCGGATCGATCGTGAAGCCAAAGGGGGGCTTGGAGTTATGGGAGATGATATCATCGCAGGGTTTGCTGCGGGAATCACCTCGGCAATCATCTGGCAGGTTATTCTAAAATCAGGGTTGATTAACTAACAACCCGATTTCGACCGTTCGCTTTGGCAATGTAAAGCTTTTCATCCACACGTTTCAGAAGCTGATCAGAATTTTCCCCCTCATTCCACCGGACTACGCCGATTGAACACGTCACTTGTTTGACCGGATCAAAATTGTATTTTGCCACTTTCATCCGTAACGCCTCTGCCAATTTGAGCGCGGATGAGAGTTCGCTATCAGGAAGCAATACGACAAACTCTTCTCCTCCCCATCGGGCAATAACATCGCTTTTGCGAATACCCTCAGACAAAATATGTGCTAATTCCTTCAAAACTTTATCCCCTATCAAATGACCGTAAGTATCATTGACATCCTTAAAGTAGTCAATATCAATGAGTAAAAGAGACAGGGTACGCGCATAACGCTGAGAGAGGCTGATCGAATGTTCCAAAACTTTGTCAAATTGGAAACGATTGGCCACTTGCGTCAATACATCCTGCGTCGCTAATTGATTGAGTTTTGTAATATCGGTAAAGACGACGACATGCCGTATTTCACCTGCATATTCCATTTTTTTGCCATGAACGGTAAAAATAGAGATATTCTCACCCATCCTCATTTTGACCTTATGCTCTTTGCTAGAATATTGAATTAAATAGTCCGTCCATAACAAACCGTCTATACTCGGCATGAGATATTCATCCGATTCTCCCGCTTCAAAAAAATCACAAATGCAAGAGTGATCCTCTCGAAATTTTTCCAAAGAAAAATAGTGAAAATAGTCATAAAATGCCTGATTGGCAAAAATAAGCTCTGTACCGTTTGTGACCACAACAATATTTTTTTGGGAATCGAGAATCGTTTTAATATAACGCTCTTGTAAATTTACTTTTTTGATCAAACCGCCAAACGTATATTCGATCAAGCCCCATAACACTATTAGCATAACGGAAGTAACCATCAGACTATCGATAATCGTATCGATAGTATTCTGACTTACTCCGGTAACATCATTAATGGAAATGATCATCCCTAAATTTCGATTTTTAGTATCTTTTAAAAATAATGGATTGATTTCATAGGATTTACCCTTCAAGTCGATGTGACGAGGTTCCAAAAAAGGATTTTTAAGGGTATAAAGCTGTATTAATTCTTTTCGATCCTTCAATTCACTACTAAAATAGTACTGACCAATCCTTTCGGTATACTTTTCTCTATCCGCTGCTCCAAACCAATCTTTATGAATCATCAAAATACTGTCTGTCCCCGTCAAATGCTTAATTCGGTCAACAAAATATCCAGAATCTACACCGTATTCTAGGGCCCCGACATACTGGTCTTTTTCAAAAATCGGCATTATAACCCGAAAAGCAATCCCTCCAAGCCCCCCTTCAAAGCCGGTAACCATTTTATGTTCTTTATGAATTTCCCGAAGCATCGCACGCCGCGAAGCAATATCATCACCGAATTTTTCTTTGAGATGCATACGTAAAACTGAACGTCCATCCGGTGCGTGAAACTGCATAATGAAAAGATGGGGGTTCTCCTCTTTGAGTGAAGTATAACGGGGGAGTACTAAGTGATACAGGAGTTCGGGATCACGCTTTTTCATCGCCTCCATGACACCCTTTGCCTCTATGGTCGCTCGGGTACGGAAACGGTACAGCTGTTCGGTATCTTCGACAATTGAAGCGAATGCCATCTTGATGTTTTCAGATGAGCGTTCCGTCCGCTCTTTGACATACCGCTTCTCTTGCGAAAGATGGTAAAACGTCAATGTTGCCGATGTCACCATCACAATAAATGCGATTGTCAGCTGAGCGCGTAATTTCAAATTCATCTGGCTTCTACTTTAGGGAGAGTAAAATCATATTTTCATCAATTCATCCATCGGCTCTCTCCTTAAAATCCATGAAAATATGATTCCATCTCTTTTATATTATCTTATTCTATCAACATTTTCGTCAAATCCATCCGGAGAATACAAAATACCCCTCAAGAAAGTTAAGCAACGACGCGATTACGACCACTATGCTTAGCGCGATAAAGATTTTCATCGGCCCGACGTAATAAATCATCCGCTTCTTCGATCGTATCAAACTCAGCGACACCGATAGAACAGGTTAACTGTCCGACCGTCTCAAAAGGGTTTACTTCAATTCTCTGACGCAAAGCTTCAGCCATCGTAATAGCCGAAGGCAATGGAGTATCAGGAAGCAGGATAATAAATTCTTCCCCTCCCCAACGGGCGACAATATCACTTAGGCGAATTTGCTGACGCAGCAATGAACTGAAAGATTTCAGAGCTTCATCACCGACTAAATGACCAAAATTATCATTGATTAATTTAAAATGGTCGATATCCACTATAAGAATAGAAAAGGCTCTTCCATACCGATTAGCTACCGAAATCGAATACTTAAGCATTTTGTCGAATTCAGACCGGTTTGTCACTTGAGTAAGCATATCGACCGTTGCTAAATTATTAAGGTTTGTAATATCGCTTAAAACCACTACTTGGCGAAATACATTATCGTATTCCATGATCTGAATATCGACGGTAAATGTCGATATTTTTCCATTTCTTGTAATTTTTACCTTATGTTCAACCCCTTTGTGTCCCAGAACATATTCGCTCCACATCATTCCATCCATCTGCGGTCGCAAATAGTTTTCACTCTCCGTTGTCTCAAAGAGTTCACAAATACAGCGATGTGCTTGAGTGAATTCTTCCACTGTACGATATTGAAAATAATCAAAAAAAGCATTATTGACATACACGATTTTTCCATCATCCATAACAATCGTAATGTTCTTTTGAGAATTCAAAATAGTGGATATATATTTATCTTGATAGGTTATTTTTTTCGTCATACGTGTAAAAGCATATTCAATGATCCCTATAAGGAGAAGAATAATAATCAGTGTAACCATTACACTTTGTAAAATAATCTGCAATTTCTCTTGATACCCCATCGTCACATCATTAAAAGATAAAAACAATCCGATCGGTTTTCCATTTTTACCAACTAGATAAATCGGGATAACATCATAATCTTTTCCGTTATGATGGATAATGCGCTGATTTAGTGCGGGATTTTCTTTGACGAATTCTTCAATTAAAGGGCGTTGGAACGGATTTAAATGGGCAAAACGATAACCGCTGTATCCCTCTTCATATTTCTGAGTGTCTGCAGCAGCCATACGGCTTTCATGAAGCATGAACAACGTATCCATTTTCGTTGTCCGAACCAGCTTATTGATAATATAATCCGGATCAACACCAAATTCGATGGCACCGATATAGACATTGTTCTCAACTACAGGGACAATGATACGATACGCTATACCTTCAATTCCCCCCTCAAAACCGGCATGCAGCATGTGTGTTTTATGGGTCAATTTAACCATCGGACGACGCGCGGCGATATTGTCACCAAAGGCCTCTTGTCGATGCATCCGAAGAATAGAGTGCCCATCCGGAGCATGAAACTGCATTATCAAAAGATGAGGATTTTCTTCTCGAAGTGTTTTGTATCGAGGGAGGGTTAACGCATAAAGTTTCTCTTTATCGCGATTAACCATTGCCTCTTTAATCCCGTAGGAACGGAGATTAGCATAGGCTCGGTGAATATAAAAATCTTCCAAATCTTTCCGAATAGAATCGTATACGCTTTTGATATTTTGCGAAGATGTAAGGGCTTTTTCGGTCGCGATTTTATCTTCGTGATATAGAAATGAAACCGTTAAGATCGTCGATACCAAAAGGATAAGAAAGGTAACAAAAAGCTGTATACGACGTTTAAAATTCACAAGCACCCTTTATAAGCAAAATATCCGTTACATCATCATCGGTTCATCTGTTGGAGCTATCTCTTCAAAATCCATCACTATCTGGTCTAATATTTTCTGTGTTTTTCTTATTTTATCGATATTTTCGTCGAAAAATACCTTTGAGGATGGAAATGCCTCTGCAAGTTCCTGATAGATGAGAATACGTCCGCCGAAGTGACGATTGAACTCATCAAAGGCACTTCGTAAATAAGACTTGGTTGTTGTATGACGAAACAGCGCTTTGATCATTCTTTTGCGCTCTTTAATCGGTATCGACTCATCAATCGCTTCAGCAACCCGCTTAATGTCCAAACGGGACAAATAGGCACCGCAATGAAACGGAGCCAACAATTTATCCGAAAGCTCATCTACAAATCCCGGTACAGGCTCTTCTTCCGAATCAGAGTCACTGTTCGTTTCACACGAACCGGTGTCGCATTTTCCCCGTACAAACTCATCAAATTCTGCTCGTAAATTGCTAAAATCGTTCTCTTTCATCCTCTTTCTCCTCGTATTAAATCATAAAAATAGCGGCAAAGCGAACGCAATGCTATATTGTCTTTAAACTCTTCATTCTCTGCATAAGCATCCAATGCCATAGGGGTAATCAAATCCCCGAACAGCACGTTGTTTTCGATGCGGATAAAATCGACCAAACCCGCTTCATCCGCACCTTTTGAAAGTGCTTCCATCAATACAAGCACCTCGCCTTGATACTCTGATCCGATTATGGCACCGCTGAGCTTTGAATGGCGCATTTGCGAAACGGTAAAAACCAGATCATCGGGTCTGATGTTCATAGGGATCACCATCGCATTAATCCCATCGGCTTTAAACAATGTGTTTACCATTGATGAGAATCGGTTGCTATGCGCCTCTTCGGCGATAAAACCATAAAGTTTTGTCTCAGCCGTAATCGAATTATCATTATTCATCATCTGTTCAATCCCCATAATTCTAATGCTTCTTCCTCTTCCAAATGGCAACGGCGACAAATCCTTTCCCCGCCGAGAGAGGTGAAGATCAAGCCGCATTCATCACATCGGCGTACCGAATAGGTAACCAGATTTTGAACACTCGGTTCATACCACTCTTTGAGGTTGTACGATGTCGATAGCGTAATGGCATTGCTTTCACATACATCATGACACAGATGGCATCTAACGCATAAAAAAGGGTCAAAATCGATCTTAGAGTTGCGCATATCGGAGGTCAATGCCCCTGTAGGACAGATTCTATAACACATTTCACATGCGGTACATTTTGTCTCATCCAGAAGCTTTTGGGAGGTAAAGTTTATCCGCTCCCCATCAACGATATGATAAAACGAAGGTTTTTCCAGTCGTTTGAGTGCGGTATAAAATACCTTTCGTCGGTCAGTGATTTTTTTAGTTCGTAACCCCTGCGTATGAGAGCTGTCAATCGTATGCGTAATATACTCATCCATACCGAGCTTCACATCACGCTCAAAATCCGCTTTATACGCCCCTATTTTTTTGAGGTGGAACGTTTTAAAAAAATCCCGACGATCTTTTTCCTCTGCTTTTTCATCATCAAAATATCCGACATCTACTAAATCTACACGGTGTATAGACTCCATCGCTTCGAGTGCATAATTGACGTTTTCAACTCGTATTTGCAGCTGATCCACTATCGACTCACCGATAGAACATGCGCTGCAATGCCCGATATCGAGAGTAAGCCCTTTTTTCATTCCGCACAAAGCTATCAGATGTTCACTACCGAGTGCGGCGACACACGGAACATTTTTTTGACACGAAATCAGTACCGATTCATCACTGACGAAACTAAAGAAAAAATCAGTCGGATTAAAGTCATCCAATCCCAATGCTTCGGTTGGACACGATGCAACGCACCCAGCACACCCGACACACACCGCTTGATTGATCGAGGGAAGGCGATCGGTAATGGCTATGGCACTTGTCGGACATACCTCTGCGCATATCGTACAAATCGAGTTAATACTCAATGCACGAACACACTTTGCAGGCGATAAGCTGAGGAGTCCCATAGATGCTTTAGACCTCTGCGCTCAAAGTTTCATTGTCACTGAGAACAAATTCCAGTGCCATCTCCGCCGCATCGTAATAGAGTGGTGTACGCGCCTCGTATTTCAAGTTGATGAGATACATTGGAGCCCATTTAAGCAGATGGGTATTTAAAAAATGGTGCTGCACTTTTTGAAGTTCAGCTACTGCTTCACTGTCATTGTCGCTTTGAGCTTTTTTCTGTGCTTCACACAAGTGATGCATAAACTCGAGTTCAATACCGATGTGATCGGCTGAAACGACACGAGCCACTTCGTAATCGACTAAAAAATCATACGCGCTGTAAATATCGGTCACCGGATTCGCACCGCCCGTTTCGATCATCTGATCGCTTCGCGTATAAAACGTCTCATAAGGTACCAAATGCAAGATTGAAATATTTGTAAAATCTGGATTTAAGTACTCTTCCAGTATCTCTTTATTTGTGAGATTTTTGCGCTGCTCCCACGCTTCCCAATGGGGGAAAAATTCCAAAACAATCGGATCGTTTTTAAGTGTCTCTAAGAGGCTTTCATCCAACTCTTGGAGTAATATTCGAGAAAGCAATGCGTATATATTGCTTCGGGCAATGATCTCATCCATAACGGTTAGGCCTTTTAATGTGATTGTAGGATTGTAGCCTAAAGGGCTGAAAAGCCCTTTAGAAGTCCCTATTAGAAAGAGAAGAGAAGGGGAGTTACCCCTTGATATTCACATCATACGACGCAGGATCAAGTTTAACCCACGGACGGAAAATATGTTTCGGTCGACGAAGTTTAGAATTCGAATCCAAACCGCGTGAGAGTTTGTCTCTCCACGCTTGATACACTTTCATATTGTTGTCGTAATTGACAAAAATATCTCCGATTTTATCCCCTACTTGTGCCGGTTCGAGCAATACTTTGTGATGCCAGCAGTGCATTCCCGATACCGGATCCGGATGCGGAGCAGCAACGGCATTTTGCCATGAACCGCTCAAACCATCCCACCAAATGTTACCGGAGTCACGGTTGTACTCAGCGAAACGTTCGGTATGGAAAGGTTTGATCCCCTCAACGTATTTGAGTTTACCCTCTTTGCCATCCATTTGAATCTCAGCGACCGGTACTCCGAAACTATTCAGTCCCGTCGTCCCTTCGTAGTTGTCAATAATCGTTTGAGCACCCTCTTTACCGACGTTTGCCGAAGATTCTGCTAAGAATTCCTTATTTGTCAAATCACGCGGAGCAACACCCGGAACTACTTTCCCGTCCGTTACACCGTTTGGAATCGTAACATGGTTGGTCAATTTCCAACGTCCGCCATGGTGAGAACATGCGAGCGTTCCCGGAAGAACACCCTCTGTCGGAACCGCCATAGCGACGAAATGACCGCTTTCTAAGCCCGAAACCGTATCGACGATTTTAACGCGGATTGCATCACCGCGCTTAAATCCAAGACGTTTAGCATCCCCCGTACTGATCCAGATCGGGTCGTGGTTTTGAGAGATCTCCATAAGGTGTTTGGAGTTTGCCGAACGGGTATGAATGTTATACGGCAAACGAAACACCGTATTGAGGGCAAACGAATTTTCCTCTTTCATATAGAAATGGTTGACATGAGAGAGGATATGGACCATCTCCTCTTTCTCTTTTTCATTACGCGGGTAAATTGCCATCGCGTATTCCGGCCATTTCCAGTCTTTGGCTACCCATTGGGTATAAACATCGAGCTTACGTGTCGGAGTCGTATACCCTTGGAGCTTTTTACCGTCAATTTGGATACCGATTTTTTTCGAATTCCCTTTTTCATCGACTGCGCTGATAATACCGTTTCCGTCAACACTCATAGAACCCGCATCGTATTTATGCTCATACGATTCGACTTTACCCTCTTCGATTTTAAGTTCACGTTCTTGAACGTTGTAGATTTTGTCCTCTTCAAGCCATACCCCGTGATCGCGCATATAGGCGTAAACCGGGAATTCCTCTTTGGTATAGCGATCATCGTTCATAACCGTCTCATAGAGTTTCGGCAAATTATCACCGAA
>NZ_JAHFAQ010000099.1 GCF_023250475.1 Sulfuricurvum sp.
TCTTCACGAGCAGGAACTTTATCGAGGTGCATAATCATCCCGCTCCCTGAGCGTCCCGCCATCTCGAATGAGCTTGACGTTAGCCCCGCTGCTCCCATATCCTGAATCCCGACAACGTAATCGGTTTTGAAAAGCTCCAAACACGCTTCGAGGAGGAGTTTTTCGGTAAACGGATCGCCCACCTGTACCGTAGGACGAAGTCCTTTGGACGCTTCGGTAAAGCTATCCGAACTCATCACCGCACCGCCGAGACCGTCGCGTCCTGTTTTAGAACCGACATAGATGACCGGGTTGCCGATTCCCTCTGCTTTACCGTAGAAAATCTCATCGCTTTTAGCGAGTCCGAGAGTAAAGGCGTTTACGAGGATATTCCCATTGTAGCACTCATCAAAACTTGTCTCACCACCGATGGTCGGAACCCCCATACAGTTACCGTATCCGCCGATACCCGATACGACGCCGCGTACCAAATAACGCTGATGTGCACTGATATCGTCTTTATTCAATACATTTCCAAAGCGGAGTGCATTGAGGTTGGCGATAGGACGGGCGCCCATGGTAAATACGTCACGCATAATGCCGCCGACTCCGGTTGCAGCCCCTTGGTAGGGTTCGATAAAACTCGGATGATTATGACTCTCCATTTTGAAAACCGCCGCATATCCGCCGCCGATATCGATAACCCCTGCATTTTCACCCGGGCCTTGGATAACCCATGGCGCTTTGGTCGGGAAACCGCTCAAATGTTTTTTAGATGATTTGTAACTACAATGCTCACTCCACATGGCCGAAAAAATCCCGATCTCTACGAGGTTCGGTTCGCGATCTAGGATTTTTTTGATATGGGCATAATCGTCCATTGACAATTTATGTTGTTTTAGAACTTTTTCGATCTCTGGGAGGGGAGTGCTCACGGCAGTTTCCTTAGTAGTTGTAATAATATTAGCGCGATTATAGCAAAGGGGAATATTTATCCATCTTAAAGCAGTGTTATTTAAACCCGAAATCTTTTTCACTGCGGATATTTTTTTTGAGTGAAAAGATATCAATATAGGTAATTGCACTCACTTCGTAGCTCTTTTTTCCGCTGGGGAGTTGAACACTAAATTCATCCCCCTCCTCTTTCCCGAGCATCGCACGCGCCAGAGGTGAATGAACAGAAATCAATCCATTTTCAGGCTCACTCTCTAACGTTCCGCAAATACTATAGGAAAATTCTTCTTCCGTGTTCACATCCATAATCGTGATCGTTGCACCGAAATGGGCGCGGGAGTGATCGAGTAATGAGGGATCGATCATTTTGGCTTTTTGAATCATCGAATTGAGATAAAAAAGTCGTTTATCAATATGGCGAAGCTTCTCTTTCGCCGCATGATACTCCGCATTTTCACTCCGGTCTCCCAGCTCCGCCGCACGCTGTTTTTCCTGATTCACACGGGGTTTTTCAACATCTTTTAGGTACTTAAACTCCCTTAAAAGTTCATCATATCCTCTCGGTGTCATCGGTTCGTTTTGGCTCATTGCTTAATTCTTTTCCATGCATCTGTTTTTAACAACCGACTATTGCAGTCATTTAATTCTAGAAAATATAACGTATATCTGCTTGCTTTGAAGTATTGAAGATATTGCGTATTTCATATTAAAATCAATTCATCTCCAAAACGCAACGAATTTGCAACTTTAAAATGAAATAATTCTTTTCATGCACAATATTAAAAATGACCTTGATACGATTGTCGATGAAATCATCAAAGAGCTTAAAAAAAATGATTTACCGCCCATTCCGGAAAATTTCAGATTTTATTTTGACAAGATATTGGAGACTAAAAATGATGACTTACGTCAAAAAATCACCGCTATCAGCCCTCGATCTGATCAAAATCTCCATAATGAATTTGAGTACGAACGTTCACTAAATCAAGGGACGAAAGCCGTCAAATTGATTTTGCAACAAGGTTCGAGTGTCTATAAAAATACGACTCTTTTAAAAAAAATAATACAAAATAAAAAAAATTCTATGATTGCCAACAAAAATCATGAAACATTGCTGGAAGTTACCGCTTCTGTTGAAAATGTATTAGACAAATTTTTAGTATCACTGGAAAAGCAATCGACTGTCATTAAAGAATTATACGGTACCGCCGCCAGCTCTATCAAAAATGCCAAACGTTCAAGCTTGTACAATGCGAGTTTGGGAGTTTTCAACAAAAAATATTTTATCACCCTGATTGAAAAAGAACGCGAATCATGCATTAATTCTTCGTATGAAAGCGCGTTGATGGCTATCTCTCTATCTTTCGACCAAATCGAATTAGAAGATAAAAAAGCTCACGCAAATTTGATACGCGATCTGGCAGGAATACTCTCAAATGCCCTGCGCCGAAGTGATTCTATAGCCTATTACGGCGATGGAATTTTTTCAATTTTATTGCGCCATACGAGTGATGAACTCGCCGAGATTGCGGCCGACCGCTTTCATCGCCTGATATCAAAGTCCATTTTTCTTGAGCCGGAATCGAATCCGAAGAACCAAAATATTCGGATCGGAATCGTACAAATAGATTCATGTCTGAATACGGAAGAGATATTAGAACAATCCATTGAAGCGATGAATTCCACCGCTTCTGATAATGATCTATCTGATAGCTAGCAACGTCGGTTAGGACGCTCTAGCAGAGTAGCTTATGCCGCAGCAAATCCGAGAATATAATAGGTCGGTTTTCCGTCCACTTTTTGGAGAGTCACTTTGTATTTATCCGCAAAATGGTTGATTTTTTCAAGGGCATCTGCCGCACTGATCTCCCCTGTCGAATCAATTTTGATTTTGAAATAGTCGTTACTGTTTGATAAAGCCACATACGATTCATCCGTTTTCAACGCTTCGTGCAAATCCAAAATATGTTTGATAATTTTCTCATAGCCTGCTGTATTGCCTTCGATACGGCTGAGTTGGAGGCTCAATGCCTCGTTAGGGGTGTATCCAAGTTGATTTAAAATCGCTTCATGTGTCATTCGTGTGTTCCTTTGTAAAATTAAAGAGGTTATTCTAACATAGAAGTATTTATTGATTATAATATCTGTATGAAATCACTCCTAATCCGTCTTACCCACGGTCTTTATGACCAAGATATCGCACCCGAAGAACGTGAGCATATTAATGAATGGCTTACACGGAAACTTCTAACGCATGAAGATAACAAATATCAGCTCGCGTCTCAATACCGCACCGGTATCATCTCTCTCGCCTCTGAAAGCGGTGCCTATCTTCAAACCCTAGGGGAGAGTATCCGAGACCATTTTATCGAGACAGCCAATCTGATGGGGGCTAAAAGCGGCGATTTGGTCATTGCTCAACGACTCATAGGGCGTCGTGGCGGTCCGCAAGCCAAAGTCGTCGTCATCGCAGGACGAAGTGAAACCTTCAGTGTCGCCGTCGTCACGATGAAAAACGGCTATTTGAGCCTCCAAGACATCCGAACCGATCATCCCGCAGGATTTGCCCTTACCGATTTGCCTGAAACTGCCGAAGGATCGCTCTATCAGATCAACAACCAAAGCGGAACCATCGCTTCCTATCTGGGTAATCTCTCCGATCCGAAAGTGGATGAAAAAATTGTCCTCGCCCTCTACAACAAACACGATGCCTTTGAAGATGACGTGTTAGCCATGGCACGCGAATTCCCTAAAGAGGTCGATGCCTCGCTTTACCCTCATCGCCGTGATCTGCGCCATTTGCCGTTTTGTACCATCGACCCCGTCACTGCCAAAGATTTCGATGATGCTATCTGCTACATCCCCGAGACGTCTACCCTTTATGTTGCTATTGCCGATGTGAGCGAATACGTCCACCCTTTCGGAGCGATTGACGCCGAAGCGATTTACCGCAGCTTTTCCATCTATCTCCCTCACCGTTCTATTCCGATGTTGCCGCGTGAGCTAAGTGAGACGCTCTGTTCGCTTCAGCCTCTTGTCGATCGGCTCGCTTACACCTTTGAGATGCACATTGATCCCGAAACCTATGAGATGGATTCCCATACTTTGTATGAATCGGTTATCCACTCTCACCGCAGATTTTCCTACGAACAGATTGATGCATTTTTTGAAGGCAACCATCAAGCCGAAAATGAGAAAGAGGCAAAAGTACTTGCTTATATCCCTGCTCTCAATGAGCTCACCGAAAAACTCCGTACCGAGCGGATGAAAAAAGGGTATAACTTTCGTTCCAGCGAGTTGGAGATGCGGATTGACGAAAATCAAAACATTGTCTCCACCGAGTTTGCCGTCGAGACTCCGTCCCATGCCTTGATCGAGGATTGTATGCTCCTCGCTAACAAAGCGGCGGCATCACTGTATGAGCGGGGCGTTTTCCGTATCCACGAATCCCCTAGCCCGATGAAACTCCAAAGCCTCTACACCGAATTGGCAAGTATCGGTATTTTTGTCGAATCGCAAGGTTCGATCAAAGAGACAATCACCGCCATACAAGCCGAAGCGGAGCGACGCGATCTCATCAGCGAAGTCGATACCCTCATTATCCGTGCGCAGATGCAGGCACGCTACGCGCCGTATAATATGGGGCACTTCGGATTGGGGTTTGATCGCTACACCCACTTCACCTCTCCGATCCGCCGCTACAGCGACCTGATCGTCCACCGCCTCCTCAAAGCGATCAACGCAGGAGATACCGAAGAGGGATCGTACGTCTTGCGCAATATCGAATCTCTGTGTACCTCTATCAGCGAAAAAGAGCGTGAGGCGAGCGACATCGAAATCCGCTTCCAAGAGCGTAAATTCGCCCGCTGGGCGGCTACCGTTATCGGTCAGGAGTTCAAAGCCCGTATTATGCGCGCCGAAGAACCGGTCATAGCAGAGATCCACGACACCATCACGGGGGCGAAAGTACAGATTTCGTCACAATTTGGCCTGATGCTCTTCGATGATATCGTCGTCAAAATCGAAACCGCCAATCTCGCTACTGCTAAAATTACCGCCTCATTTGTGAGCCGAATAGAGAAGGAAACGGATGAATAGACAAGATTTAGACCGTCATCTCCAAAACAACAGCGCTCCGCGAGCGATGGCACTCTTCGGCGAGAGCCATTTTCTCATCGACCGCTATGCACACGGACTCTCCCAAATCGAAGGGGCATCGGTTCTGAGTCTCTACCACGACGAATACGATTTCAATACCGCCAAAGCCCATTTATCCCAAGGTTCACTCTTCGGCGATCAAAACCTCCTCATTATCAAACATGAGAAAAAGCTTCCCAAAGCGGAACTCGATACCCTCGTCGAACTCGTCGGTAAAAACACCGACAATACCTTCATCTACTGCTATTATGGCGACGATGTCAAAGGGGCAGATACTGCGTTCAAAGGTGCCCATACCGGATCGGTTCGATTCTTTCACCCTTTTGCCGCTGAAACACGCGCCATCGTTATTCAAGAAGCGCAAGCCTTAGGGGTTCAACTCGATAACCAAGCGGCATTACACCTCCTCGACATCCACAACAATGATCTCGCCCTCGCCTGCAACGAACTCTCCAAACTCTCCATTTTGGGCAAGCCGATAACAATGAAAGAGATCGACGAGCATGTCTTCGGTCTGAGTGAAATCAAACTCGATCATTTCATCGCCCGTGTTATAGAGAAAAAAGAGTTCCTCCCCTCGCTTCGTCATTTACTCGAATCGGGTGAAAACGAGATACAGCTCCTCACTGCGATCAGCGGATATTTGACACAGCTTTATCTCTTTAATACCACAATAAAACTTCATGGAGTCGCTGATTCAGCACTGGTATTAGGGTACAAACTTCCCGGCTTTGTTGAAAAAGAGCGTGCCGCCCTCTCCATCAAAATTTCACCGGAGGGGTATAAGCGGGGAATTAACCTTCTCCTTGATACCGAGCTAAAAATGAAATCAACAGGCTCACCGGATCAAGAATCCCTCCTATTATCCGCATTACTGAAACTGCAAAGCATCCTTTAACCAAAACTAATATTAAGCTATATTTCAGTATAATCCGCGCGTTCCTTGCTCTTTGCAACACGACTGTCGTGCTGTATAACAACCATAAGGGGCGAACACCATAAGGAGACATACGCTATGAGACATTACGAAAACCTAGTAATCGTAAAACCTACTCTTACAGAAGAAGAGATTAAAAACACCATCGCTCTCGTTGAAGAAGTGATCACTGCAAACGGCGGTGAGATCGTTGCTCGCGACGCAATGGGAATGAAAAAATTGGCTTACCCGATCGAGAAAAATGCTCGCGGTTATTTCTACGTTATGTATTACAAATCTGCACCTGCTGCGATTGCTGAAATCGAACGTCGTTTTCGTATCAACGAGGAAATTTTGCGTTTCGTAACAATGAAATACGATTCAAAACGTGAAATTGCTGCATGGAACACTATGGTTGAAAAAACCAAAAAACCTGCTCCTACAGCTGCTGTTGCTGAGAAAAAAGAAGAAGTAGCTTCTTAACCCTTTTAAGGAAAACCTATGTATAACAAAGTCATTTTGGTTGGAAATCTTACCCGCGATATCGAACTTCGATATTCACAAAACGGTTCGGCAATTGCCAAAACCGCTATTGCAACCAGCCGTAAATTTACGGTAAACGGCGAGAAAAAAGAGGAGACATGTTTTGTCGACATCACTTTTTTCGGTCGTTCAGGTGAAGTAGCCAACCAATACCTGCGTAAGGGTTCTAAAATCCTTGTTGAGGGAAGACTTAGTTTTGAACAATGGGTTGACCAAACCAGTGGCCAAAAGCGCTCTAAACACTCCGTTATCGTCGAAACGATGCAAATGCTCGATTCACGCGGCGACAGTGGTTCTCAGGGCGGGTATAACGAAGACAGCGATGCCGGAAGCAATTACGGCGGGGGATATGATGCTCCCGCTCAAAAAGCTTATACACCGCCACCGTCATATTCAAAGCCCGCGCCGGTAAGAATGCCGGAAAACAATCTCCCCGAGATTGATATCAACGAAGACGAAATTCCGTTTTAGAAAATGCACAAGGATAGACCCATGTCAGAAAAAAGAAAATACAAAAAACGTTATTGCAAATACTGCGAGCAAAAAGTTGATTTCATTGACTACAAAGATGTAGCTTCATTGAAATATTCACTCTCTGAGCGTTTCAAAATCATGCCACGCCGTCTTACAGGTAACTGTAAACGTCACCAAGATATGGTTACGATCGCAATTAAACAATCACGCGCAGCTGCGTTGATTCCTTATACTGTATCACGTAAAGTGATCGCTGGCGCTTCTTTCGACAATTAAGAAGCCCAATATATCGGCATAGCGCCGATATACCTCTCTCCACACAATAATCTTTATCTTATTAATCCATCCATCGTCTTGGATCATATCCCTCTGACGGGCGAACTATTGCAGCTTTTTGCAGCTTTTTGACCATGGTAATAACATCTGATCCATCAACAAAACTTTTCTCATCAGTGCCATTTTCGTACTTTACAAACCCATGCCGTTCATAAAAACCTACGGCAGGTGAGTCACGGACAACACTGACACTGATTTGCTCATACAACGCGCCGGCTTCTATAAACAGCTGTTCCAGCATCTGTGATCCAATTGCCTTCGTACGGAACTCAGGAAGCACCGCTATGTTCAAGATAGGGGTAGAATCATCTATATAGCCGTTTGAGTCGTGATCGGCATTTAAACGGCGTATCCAGACGGCTCCAGCAAGTTTATTATCCACAAGGGCATAAAGGCCTAAATCTTTACTTGTAAAGCCGTAAAATTCATTATAAATAGCCAGTTTCGGAATATCAGAGAGTGATTTATTGACGTCGTCTAAGCGCATCGCATAATGGAGCATATCGGTGAGTATTTTTTGTTCAGAAGATCTGAGGAAATAGAGAGTTGGTTTCATAAATGAAAGTATACAGCAGAAATGCTAAGAGGTTGATTCTGACAATTATAGAATAGTATTAAGGGAGATTGATAAAAAGAGGGGGTTAAATTGTGAAAGAAGAAAAAATCTGAGGCCAGGCGGCGACCTACGTTTCCACACCTGAAAGATGCAGTATTATGAGCGATGAGGGTCTTAGC
>NZ_JAHFAQ010000017.1 GCF_023250475.1 Sulfuricurvum sp.
GTTTTGAAGTTTTTACTGAAGAACGTATCGAACTCGTACAAACCGCCCTTTTGGTGAGGGTTTTCACCGTAACGGGTATCCATCACTTTGTTCCCGACGATGAACTGTTTAGAGCCCATGCCGTTGTTGAAACGTTTGTTCATGTAGTTGGCGATCATCGAATCATACGCCGCCGTATGCTCATACGCTTTGATCATCAAATCACGGCGGAATTCGACCGTATTTTCACCGTTTGCGATGGCATTAAGAACCAACGAATAATCTGACGGATCGGTGAGGATAATGACACTGTCGAAGTTTTTCGCCGCAGAACGGACCATCGCAGGACCACCGATATCGATATTTTCGATAATCTCTTCGAAATCGTCGGTTTTCTCAATCGTCGCTTTGAACGGATAAAGGTTGACACACACCAAATCGATCGCTTCAACGCCGAGTTCTACCGCTTGATCGAGATGCGATTGTTTGTCACGTAGATGCAAAATACCGCCGTGGATATACGGGTTAAGGGTTTTAACACGCCCTTCGAAACACTCAGGGAATTTGGTCACCTCATCGATCTCGATGGCGCTTACACCCGCGTCTTTGAGCATTTTGTACGTTCCGCCGGTAGAGATGATTTGATACTCCAAACCGATAAGAGATTTGGCAAATTCAACGATGTTGCTTTTATCGCTGACACTGAGCAATGCACGCTTCATGCAGTTCCTTTATTTGGGTCATACGCCCATAAATTAATGGTGGAATTGTAACAAACAGTGGTTTAGGGGAAGGTAAATTGAGGTAAAATAATTAGATGCACCTCTACAATCATCCATTCTCACCGATCATCAATAGCAACACGCGTGTGTTATTTTTAGGAAGCTTTCCCAGCATCGCCTCATTTGAACAATCGTTTTATTACGCCCATCCCCGCAATGCCTTTTGGCCCATACTCGAAGCAATTTTCAATGTCCGCTTGGAAACCAATGAAGCGAAAAAAGTATTTTGTCTCGAAAAACGGATCGGTCTGTGGGACGTTATCGGTTCATGCGAGCGGAGCAATTCGAGCGATACGAATCTGAAAAACTGTATCCCGAACGATTTTAAAAAACTCTTATACGATTTCCCGAATATTGAGGCAATCGGTTTTACGGGGAAAAAAAGCTGTGATTTATTTGAAAAATATTTTAGCGATTTGAAGGTTGAAAAGAGAGTGCTCCCCTCCACCTCACCCGCTCATGCAGCGATGAAAAAAGAGGAAAAACAAAAAATTTACAAAGAATTTTTGGATAACTATTTAACTGTTTAACACCTGTTCAAATATATTCTTCGCCGTCTTCCAGCGATCCCCTTTGGCATTCATCATTACAATGACGCAATCACGGCCGTCTTTTTTCGCCCGTGCGATCAGACAGGCCCCCGCTTTCGCGGTATAGCCTGTTTTTACCCCGACGGCATATTGATAACGGTTTAAAAGACGGTTATGCGTATAGGCATAAAATTTCCGATGCTTATCAAGAGAATAGTACGTATGTTCGTTGATACGGCTGATATCGTTGAATTTTTTATTTTTTATCGCATATTCGGTCATTTTTAGGAGATCTTCGGGAGTGGAATAGTGCTTTTTGTCATCATATCCGCAAGGGTTCATAAAATGGGTGTGGTTCATCCCGATGTGTTTGGCTTTGGCATTCATCATCTCGATAAAATGCTCTTCGCTCCCCCCAACCGTAATGGCAATCGCTTTGGCCGCATCATTATCCGATTTGATCATCGCCGCTTTCACTAGGTCTTCGAGAATAATGACATCACCCCGTTTGTATCCGGCAATCGTCGGCTCAACTTTGGTCATTTCCCGTGTAATTGTTACCGGCTGATTCAGATTTCCATGCTCAATTGCGAGCAATGCGGTCATTACTTTCGTCAAACTCGCAGGGTGGAGCTCTTTAAACGGCTCTTTGGAATATAACATCTGTTTGGAGGTCATATCTTTGACCAGTAGCGCCTCTACTTTAAATTTGTTCAATTCTTGTTTATCGATCTGTGCAAATAGACTCACCGAGAGTCCCAGTAAAAGTGCGCTAAATCGTTTAACCATGCCTATATCCTTAAAAAATTGTTTGTAATAATAATGTCTAAAAGCAAACACTATGCCATCTGATAATAAATATTCTGTTCATTCCTTCTCGCTCTAATGGATACGGTCTAAAAAAATCATTGATGACTCACTAAAAATGTGGATTATGATTTATAAAATGGGCTATAATAAACGATGCAAAGTGTAACCCCCGCATCTCTAGTCATTACGCAGCAGGACGTTCATACGTATATCGTATGCAGCGGTTCGTGGACGATTGAGCACCTCTCTGATGCGGCTCGTAATCTTGAAACGCTTCTCCCCCTCTCGAACATTACGTGGGATATGCGCGGAATTACCGATATTGATTCGTCCGGCATTGCGCTGTGGCAGCTTACCAATCGTACCTTTGAAGAGCATGGACACCGGTGTGAGACAATCGCAGAAGGGGAAGATCATTCCCATCTTTTCCGCCTTCTTTATTCCAAACCTCTCCCTGATACCCCCATGCCTCCCGTTCCCTCATGGCTCTACCGATTAGGAAAAGAGTCCTATGAAACATTTTTGGGAGTCGGTACTTTTCTCGCTTATTTGGGGGAAGCATTTGTTTTGCTTTTTTATACCCTCCGGCATCCTCATCTTATCCGCTATCGCTCTATCGGCGCCCATATTATTGAATGCGGGGCGAAGGCTCTGCCTATTATTGCCATCAGTGCATTTTTAATCGGCGTCGTCGTTGCATACCAAAGCGTCGTCCAGCTCCAAAAATTCGGAGCCGATATCTTCATCGTTGATATGATCGGTATCTCACTGACGCGTGAACTCGCCCCCCTCATTACCGCCATCGTCGTCGCAGGACGGAGCGGTTCGGCATTCACCGCCCAAATCGGTACGATGAAGATGACGCAAGAGATCGATGCGATGAAAACGATGGGATTTGATCCGTTTACCTTTTTGGTCTGGCCGCGTGTCATAGCGCTCATGATCGTCATGCCCTTGCTCATTTTTTTTGCCGATATGGTGGGAATTTTCGGAGGGATGGTCATTGCACAGATACATTCTCATCTCAGTTTTTCCGAGTTTATCCACCGCCTTCAGGGGGCACTGGCATTGAAACACTATATCATCGGACTTGTCAAAGGACCTTTTTTTGCCTTTTTAATCGCTTTTGTAAGTACGTATAGAGGGTTCCAAGTATCGATGAACACCGAAAGTATCGGTCAATATACCACCAAAAGTGTCGTAAACGCCATCTTCCTCGTTATTGCGTGCGATGCAATATTTTCAGTTTTACTGACGGAACTAAAACTGTGAGTCTCCCTATCATTGAAGTGCGCGATGTCGTCACCTCCTTCGGAGAAAATCTGGTTCATGATCATGTCAACTGCACCGTACACCATAACGAAATCTATGCCCTGCTGGGGGGAAGCGGATCAGGAAAATCAACACTGATGCGCGAGATGATCTTGCTAGAACGTCCCCAAAGCGGCTCCATTCGGGTATTGGGACACGAGCTCTCAACCCTCACTCCTCTCGAAGCGATGCAGCTGCGCCGCTCCTGGGGAGTACTGTTTCAATCGGGTGCTCTATATTCTTCTCTCACCGTGGGGGAAAATATTGCTTTGCTCTACAATGAATATACCGATCTTAACCCGAAACTCATTGAGGAATTGATCAAACTTAAAATCAACCTTGTCGGACTTCCTCCCCATGCCAAACACCTCTACCCCTCGCAGCTTAGCGGCGGAATGGTTAAACGAGCGGCCCTGGCCCGCGCCCTTGCTCTCGATCCTAAGCTCCTCTTTTTGGATGAACCGACATCGGGGCTTGATCCTCTGAGTTCGCGCCAGTTTGATGCACTGATTTTGCAATTGCGTGATCTTTTAGGGCTTACCATCGTCATGGTCACCCATGATTTAGATACAATTCATCATATTGTGGATCGATTCACGTTATTGGGTGATAAAAAAGCGATTACAGAGGGGAGTCTCCAAGAGGTTCTTGCCGTCAATCATCCGATTGTCGATTATTTTTTTCAAAAGGGTCAGCATGGAATCGCGCGTTAATTACACCGCTATCGGCGTCTTTATCCTCCTCTTTAGTGTTGCTCTCGTTGCCTTTGCATTTTGGCTGGGCAAATACAACCAAGACGAACGTCAATACCGCCGCTATAAAGTCTACATGACCGAATCGGTCTCAGGACTCGCCCCCGAAGCGGCAGTTAAATTTCAAGGTGTCGACGTCGGCAAAGTGGAATCGATCCAAATCAATCCCCATAACAGCGAAGAGGTCGAATTGACCTTGAAAATCAAAAAAGAGACCCCTATCAAAACCGATTCGAATGCCATCCTCAAATTTTACGGTATCACGGGATTGGCTTTTATAGAAATCGCCGGAGGGTCCAGACATGCGCCACTTCTTTCCAACGGCAAGGACACCGTCCTCACCATCCCCTCAAGCCCCTCTTTGATCCGGCGGCTGGATGAATCTCTCGGCAATGTCGCGTCCAAACTCTCTACGACGCTTGATCGTGCCAATCAACTTTTAAGTGAAAAAAATATTGACAATGTCGCCCAAACTTTGGAACATCTGCGTTCGCTAACCGCCCAGATTGACGGCTATCAACTCCAGATCAAAACCTTGCTAGCCCAAAGCATCATCTTAGAAAACAACGCTTCGAAATCTCTCGCGGCTGTAGGCGATGCCGCAAAAAGTGTCAAAACTACTTCGGGGAACTTTAACACTCTCGTTCAGACAAAAATGACGACAACCCTCGAATCCCTTGATGCAACATCCAAAGAGAGTCATAAACTGATCCAAAAGCTGGAAGCTTCCCTTGATCAAGGAGACTACGACATGCGTGCCATTGCCGCCCCCTCCAGCAGCGAACTGACTACCCTTTTGGAGCAGACCCGTACCCTCACCAATGAAATGGAGATCACGATACGCTCTCTTCGCGAAAGCCCGTCTGATTTGCTATTCAAGAAATCAACCCCTAAACCGGGACCTGGAGAATAAATATGCGCCGTTATACCGTTTATATCATAACCGTTTTTATGCTGTTCGGGTGCTCAACCTCAACACCCGCGGTAAAGGAATATACCCTCCTCTCTCCCCAGACAACACAATCCAAAACAAGTGCCCTCACATCCAAAACGCTCTCCGTCGCTTCAAGTAAATCGATCGGATCACTCTTTGGCAAGAATCTAATCTATTATCGTCAAAACGGTGAAACCGGTGCTTATCTTTATAGCCGCTGGAGTGATACTCCCGCCGCATTGATACAGCGTTCTCTCCTCGCATCACTCGACGAAGCGGCTCTGTTTTCTTCCCTCTCCCCTACTGTATCACTAAGTCAGTCCGATTGGGTACTCGAATCGGATTTGGATGCTTTTTATCACCGATTTTTGGACAATACGAGTGAGGGGTACATCGATATAACCTACCGTCTCATCGATACCCGAACCAAACATCTGCTTGCTTCCAAGCGCTTTAGCGTTGCCGCGCCCGCTCCGAGTATGGATGCGCAAGGGGGAATTGAAGCCCTTAAAAATGCAACCCGAGAGCTCAATGCTCAATCCATCGAATGGTTAAGAACACTTACAAAGGAGATACGATGAACCAAAAAATAGCCATACTCTGTTCAGGCGGAGATGTATCAGGGATGAATCCCGCCCTCAAACGTTTTGTCGAATACGCGTATGCCAAAAATTTGCAACCTTATTTTGTCCGTAACGGATATGAGGGGCTTATCGACAATCATATTGCCCCTGCAGATTACCGTGATGTTGCCGGAATCATTACCCGCGGAGGGACTAAAATAGGATCTGCGCGATCCCTGCGGTTCAAAGAGGCCTCTTATCGTGCCGTAGCCGCTGAGAATCTCAGATCTCACGGTATCGACAAACTTATTGTTCTGGGGGGAGACGGCAGTTTTCGAGGGATGGAGCGTTTCTACCACGAAAGCGGTATCGCTTTTTGCGGAATTCCCTCAACGATCGATAACGATATCAACGGCACCGATTATTGTCTGGGGGTGGATACGGCACTGGGCGTTATAAAAGATGCCATCGATCAGATTCGAGACACCGCATCATCATTTCATAGAGCATTTGTTATCGAAACGATGGGGCGCGACTGCGGCTATTTAGCGCTCATATCTGCAATAACTTCGGGTGCAGAGCTGTGTCTTATCCCTGAGATCCCGATTGATATCCATGAATACACCGGATGTTTTAAATCCCAAGTGGCCAAAGGCCGTGACTACTTTATCGCCATAGTCTCCGAAGCCCTTGACAGTACTGAAGTGGCTCAGTGGTT
Source organism: Sulfuricurvum sp. (assembly GCF_023250475.1). GTDB lineage: Bacteria > Campylobacterota > Campylobacteria > Campylobacterales > Sulfurimonadaceae > Sulfuricurvum. Next base: position 6,380 of record NZ_JAHFAQ010000017.1, read on the forward strand.
TGAGAAAGAGTTGGGATTTGAATCGCGTGTCTCCGTATTGGGGCATATTCAGCGCGGAGGAAATCCGAGCGTTTACGATCGTTTGATGGCGTATAAGTTCGTCACTTATGCAATCGATGCCCTACTAGAGGGGAAAAGCCACTCGATTATCTGCTATAACAAAAGTCATTTCAACTTTAAAACGATTGACGAAGTTGCCTTGCACCCTTACCGCCTTGATGAAGAGCTCCTTAGTCTTGCGCGTGAGCAATTTCTTCCATCGCACTGTCAAATGTAGGGTAGCGAAACTCAAATCCTGCTTCTTGCAAAACCCGAGGATAGGCTTCCTTGGAGTCCAACATAACCGTGGAACCTTCTCCAAAGGCAAGTTTCACAATCCATTCCGAAAGATCAAAAAAGACGGGACGATGCAAAATCCGCCCCATTGCCTTTGTCTGCTGAAGGTTACTGATCGGTTCAGGTGAGGTGAAATTCACAACCCCCTGCACCTCTTCATGATCGATTAAAAATGCGCATGCACGGACCAAATCATCCAAATGGATCCAGGATATCATCTGAAATCCGTCTCCCATCTTTCCCCCAAGTCCCAGCATAAATGGGGTAACCATTTTGGCCATCGCACCGCCTCCTCTACCATAAACAACCCCGAATCGCATCGCACAGACACGAGTAGCATCCGATTGTGCCCGAAATGCCGTATACTCCCAATCATGCGCCAAAGTAGCCAAAAAATCCTCTCCCAGGTGGGATGAAAACTCATCATGCTGATGATACGAATCATAAATCCCGACGGCTGAGGCATTTAAAAGTGTATGCGGAGGATGTTCACAGATAGAGAGTGCTTTAACTAATGTAGCGGTCGTTTCTAAACGACTTTCACGCAAAAGGTTCTTATAGCTCTTCGTCCATCGACCTAAAATATTGGCTCCCGCAAGGTTAATGAGGACATCGGACCCCTCCAGCTTCTGGGCAACGGATTCGGATGAAACGCCGCTTCGAACGCTTAAGGCTATAACCTCATCTCCCCTTTTCTCAAAAAAGCTCTTTAACGCACTTCCGACAAACCCACTGATTCCGCATATTACAATTTTCATAGTGATCCCTTTAATTCGACCTTTATTGTAGCCTAATGGAGATATGAAAGATTTAATAATTTAATTGAGTTTGGGGTTTAAACTAATTCTTATTCAAGATGAGAGTGTGCGTATTCGTAAGAGAATGTGGAGAGCTAAATTAATGAAAGAGGAACACCCCCGAGGGGGTGCAAGGAATTAGCCGCAAGAAGGGACATTTCCTGAATCTGAACCGTACATAAACAAGAAGTCGCGCAAGTCTTGTGCCTGGTTTTTGAACGCTTCACCGTTAAAATACGCAGCTGATTTGTCTTTTGCGTGAGCTTTAATGATTTTCTCTCCGCCATTCGCGAAAAGATCATCCCACTCATCTTGTGTATGCATTGCAGCACCTTTTGTACCGTTACCATGACAATTTTTACAGGTTTTCAAATATGCTTTTTGACCTTTTTTGTCATCAGCAGAGGCAGTTGTACTCATCATTCCTGCTGCTATTACTGCCGCAAGAAAAAGTGACATAGACTTTTTCATATCGTTCTCCTTCGAAATTATTGTTTATAAAACACCTTGACCGTTTTCAAAGAAAAAGGTAAATGTGCCTTGCTACAGTATGAATGATATCGGATAAAGGATAAACAGAGGTTTAACAGAATCTTAATTTGACATTCTTTTATTTTTTTTATCAAAAATGTATCAAATTATCACACTTTTACTCTGCGTCTACTTCCGGTTCGATCTCATTTTTGGCTTGGCTTGCACGAACTTCCAATCGGATTTTGTCCTGTCGGATTTTACGATACGCTTTGTATTGCGCCTTTGTAAGTTCTTCGCCGCTCAGCCCTACTTCTTCGCCGATCTTTTCAGAAGAGAGTCCCCCTTCGTTCATCATAACCATACGAAACTCTTTTTTTGTTAGGTGACGTTTGAGCGAAGCGTAAAGGGCACGCTCATCATCGCCGATCTCTACGGCACTGCACTCGTACAGACGTGCCAATACTTCGCGAATGGTTTTAGTTGGATTGTAGCGGAGCCACAATGAATTTTCTAACATGAGAATACCTTTGTAATAATCTGTGTGAGGTCTTTCGTATCGACGATAATATTGGCCTCTTTTTTGAGAATCTCTTTTGCACAAAATGCAATACGTGTCCCGGCATGGGCGAACATTGAGCGATCATTCGCCCCGTCACCGATCACCATCGTCTCTTCTTGGGTAACACCGAAAAGCCCTTGCAGGCGCATGAGCATATCCCCTTTGGAAAAGTCAAACATCATATCACCGCCGACCAGTCCGGTAAGGCGACCGCGTTTTTCATGCAACACGTTCGAAAAATCGGCGTCGTATCCGAGTATATCCTTCGCATACGAGGTTGCACTACGAAATCCGCCGCTGAAACAAACGACTTTGATCCCCCGCTCTTTCAACGCGGCAATCGTCTCCACGGCTCCGGGCATATAAGGGAGATTATGGCAGATATGTTCCACTTTGGAAAACTCCAGCCCTTTTAGAAGAGTGACACGCTGTTGCAACGATTCGAAAAAATCGAGTTCCCCGTTCATCGCCCGTTCGGTAATGGCCGACACCTGTTCCCCTATTCCCAGCGCTTCGGCAAAAAAATCGATTGTCTCGCCATCCATCAACGTAGAATCAAAATCAAATACTGCTAATTTTATCAAAATAGATTTCCCACATTTTGTTATAATGACACAATTATATCCAAAGGCTCCTTTTGTTCGAAACCTTTATCCATAAACTTCGTCATGAAACCTATATCACGCTTGAAACGACCCCGTCTCGTTCAGCACAATTCGCTCCCACGATTGAAAAAATCGCCGCTTTGGGCCTCGATAAACTGGTAGACGGCTTCAGCACGACCGACAACCCCCTCGCCAAGCTCAAATATAACGCCCTCTTCGCCGCCATGAAGCTCCAAGACCGTTTTGGACTTCCGACACTGGCGACGATGAGTATGCGCGACCGAAATCGAATCGCCTTGCAATCCGATCTGCTCGGTGCGAACGAAGCCAATGTCAGAGCCATCCTTGCACTCACGGGCGACAGCGCCCACTACTCCGACCAGCCTCATGCCAAAGGGGTCTTCGAGGGGAACAGCAAACTCCTCCTCGACATTATCACCACCCTCAATAACGGCACCGATATGGCAGAACAAAAATTGGTTGCTCCCGTACAGGAGATTTATCCCTTTGCCGTTATCGACTCTTATGCCAAAAGTGCCGCAACGCTACAAAAGAAAATGACCAAAAAAGTAGCGCACGGAGCTATCGCCATCATTACTCAGCCCGTGTATGATTTGGACAATGCCCGCAATCTTCTTGCAATGATGAAAGAGGCGAATATTTCCTCTCCGGATCTAGAAAATAGTACTCTTGTCCTCGGTTTTTTCCCTATTACCAAACTCCGAACGGCCCGATTCTTAGATGAAAACGTTCCGGGGATCTATGTCCCGCAGAGATGGGTCGAAGCGCTCGAAGCCGCTTCGCTTATCAGTCCCGAAGAAGAGTATAGAGTCGGGTTTGAACTGAGCAAAAACCTTTTCAAAGAGCTTAAAGCCCTCCATCCGAAAATCCATATTATGACGGCGAATCAGTTTGAACTTGCGAAGGCGATTTTGAGCTAATTTCAGCCTCTTTTGGCTATAATCGATCATTATTTAATTGCAGGAATGACCCTTTATGATCGATGTAAAACTTCTCCAGAAAAATTTTGACGAAACCGCAGCTGCACTTATGCGTAAAAAAGTGGACGTTTCCGTAATCAACGAACTCAAAAACGCGAATGAAACTCTCAAAAACGCCAAACTCGCTTACGAAACATTGCAAGCCAAACAAAACGAACTTAGCCGCCTTTTCGGTCAATACAAAAAAGAGGGAAAAAGCACCGACGAGTTGAAAATTGAGGTCGATGCCAACAAAGCAACCCTGAATGATCTCCTCGATGCGCAACGTACCGCCGAAGAAACTCTCGATGCGATCATCATGCGTGTTCCGAACATTCCCGATGCGGATGTACCCGACGGTGAGGATGAAAACGATAACATCGAAATCAGAAAAGTCCTCACTCCTCCGACATTCACTTTTACTCCTAAAGAGCACTGGGAACTCGCCGAGCAAAACGGTTGGATCGATTTCGAGAGAGGTGTCAAACTCTCTAAAAGCCGTTTCAGTGTTGTCGCTGGCATGGGTGCACGTTTAGAGCGCGCCCTTATCAACTTCATGCTCGATTTTAACCGTGCGCGCGGCTTTGAAGAGTTTAGCGTTCCGATGCTCGTTAACCGCCGTGCATTAGAGGGGACGGGTCAGCTTCCGAAATTCGAAGACGATCTGTTCAAAGTCGAAGAGGAAGAGCTCTATCTCATTCCGACCGCCGAAGTACCCCTCACCAATCTTTTCCAAGATGAAATCATCAATGGAGCTGACCTTCCGATCAAAATGACGGGATACACGTCGTGTTTTCGTAAAGAGGCAGGAAGCGGCGGACGCGACGTACGCGGTATGATCCGTCAGCATCAGTTTCACAAAGTCGAACTCGTCTCTATCACCCGTGCCGATCAAAGCGACGCGGTGTTCGAGGAGATGGTTGCATGTGCCTCCGACCTTCTTGCCGTCCTCGGTCTTCCTCACCGTCTCGTTACCCTCTGCACGGGGGATCTCGGTTTCGGTGCGGCACGCACGGTGGATCTCGAAGTGTGGCTACCTGGACAAAATACCTACCGTGAGATCAGTTCCGTCTCCAATACGAGAGACTTCCAAGCCCGCCGTGCAAAAATCCGCTACAAAGAAGAGGGGAAAAATATTCTTGCCCATACCCTCAACGGTTCAAGTTTAGCGGTCGGACGGACGATGATAGCTATAATGGAAAATTTTCAGCAAGAAGACGGATCGATCCGTATTCCGGATGCATTGAAAAAATACCTCTAAAGAGTTAAAGAGAGACTATGGCAGAAGAGCAAGAAGAGATAATCATCATTGAAGAAGCCGATGCTGCCGGTGTCGAAAAAACGGCGGCTGATGCATCTGTACCTTCGAGTGCAAAGGGGAGTCTGCTCAAAAACAAACGGCTCATCCTCTTCATCGCAGGTGGTTTGCTTCTGCTCCTCCTCATCGGGGGCGGTCTGGTGTTTTTCCTCTCCGCACATTCGGCAGAGGGGGCCAAACCTGAGCAACAACCCATTGCCGAAGCCATCAAACCCTCTGAAGATAGTATCATCGAGCCAAGTGCTCTGGAGAATATGATTGAACGTGCCAATTATCTTTATGCTAACGGGAATCCGACCGAGGCACTAAAACTCTACCAAAAAATTGCCCTCTACTCCGAAGCCATTTCCCAATACAATTTAGGGGTGGTTCAACTTAAAGAGGGGGAATACAAAGCAGCCCTCGATAATTTCAAACGCTCCATCGCCAACAGTGAAAATCGGTGTGTCAGTGCCATCAATGCCGCCGTTTGCTGTCTCAATTTAAAACGTGAAAAAGATTTTAATTATTATATCAATATGGCTAATTCCTATCTCCCGCAAGAGAGCAGTTCCCCGATGTATTCGTATTATTACGCACTCATCAATTATTATAAAGGCAATTACCTCGAAGCGCTCAGTGCCCTAAAACATCCGACGACAGAAGAGTATCAAACAACACAAAATACACTTCGTACCAAAATCAGTGCGATGTACGGAAGTTTTACCGATGCCATCAACGCTATGGAGAATCCGTTTCAGGAAGAGGACTCGTTTTCACGGGGACTTATGTATGCTAATCTGGGAGATTTAAAGACGGCAAAAAAATATTTGACTGATGCGCTCTTGCAAAATGACAAACCCGGAGAAGAACAACTCGCTTTGGCCCTTGTGGACCTCAAATTAGGGCTTCACGACGATGCTTCCAGTCTGATCAAAAAAACTACCGATACTTATAAGGAAGATGTTTATTCTCCCTATCCGATCCATGTCTTTTTGAAGCCTTCCCTGTACAATCCCGATGATATACAGCGCCTCTATCGAAAAAATAACGAAGACAACCGTCCTCAAGTCTATAAAAGCATCTTTTATTTCGCCCCGTATAAAATTTTCAATGCGGAACAAACTATAAACTATATCAAAAAAGGGAATGCCAATATTTTTATTGATGACATTGAGAGTGCGAAAGAGTATCTTAAAACAAGTACGCGCGCTTCAAGTGTCGATTACGGCATTGCGCTTGCCATTCAAAAAGCGCTCAAATTTCGTCTCAGAGATGCCAATGCACAACTTTTGGCATTATTGAAACGTAACCCTCAGCACTCGATTCTCCACTATGATTTGGCATTGACCTATGCACAACTGGGTGATATGCCAAAAGCTCATGAGCATTTTTTGCGCTCCTATTATCTAGATGCCAATAATTACTTGTCCGGTATTTTTGCCGTTATGAGTGCAGATATGCTCGGTAACAGTAATCCGAAACTCACCTCTATACTGAAAGACAATCTCTCGCAAGAGCCTGAGAAAGAGGATTTTGTACTTTATCGGACTTTGCTTGATATTACCCAAAACAACTTCCCAAGCGCCTCAAAATGGCTTGATAGCTCGTACAAAGAGCGACCCTTGTATCTTGCCCTCAATGTTGCCATTGCAACCGAAATGGACCAAAAGGATATTGCCCGTAAAAGTGCCAAACGCTTAGCGACTCTTCAACCGAATGATATGCTTCCGCATCTCATGGTTATTGAAACCCATTTCAGTGACATGAAGCCGAAAGCCTTTGCCTCATCCGCAATTAACTATCTCAAAAAACAGTCATTCCATAATGATGACCTCTATTTCGGTCCTCAATTAACGCGTGACAAAGCAGTACTTATGGCGGCAATGACCGGACAATTAACCCCTTTTATTCAGCGGCTTGAGACAAGGTTGCCGTTAACTACGGATAATACTGCCGATATTATTGCCGCGTTAGCTGAGGCATATTTTTACAATCAGGATTTTGAAAAATCGTACGTCCTCTATAATCAGCTGATAGATACCTACAAAATCCGTGATGAACAAACACTCTTTCTGGGAGCTTCCGCTTCTATCGGTGCAGAACACTATGAAAATGCGATTGCTCTATTGGAACTCTCCAAACTTAAAAATCCGACTTTCTTAGAAACACGCTACGCGTTAGGACTTCTGTACATGCAGACACTTAACAATCAAGCAGCCGTTAATCAATTCGCCAAAATGGGGAATACCGGCTTTCAATCGCGCTATTTTGACTTTGAAATTGATACCGATAAGTTCATCTCTGAACCCCAGACGTATCACCCTCTGTGAATCATACGGCGTAAAAGATAAAATGAGGCACGCAACGGCCCATAAAGCAAATACCCAGCCGCCAATACCGCCAAAGCCTCAATCGGGTAGATGAAAATGCCCATTGCCACGACAATCAATGCTATCAAAAAACGGATAAAATGAAAAGTTTTAAAATTCATTTTTTTAAAGCTTGGATAGCGGATATTACTGACCATCAAGATTGACAAAAGAATTCCAAGGGGCAAAACAGCGACTTTGAGTACCTCAAATTCTTTGTATCGATCCAATAATAAAACAGCAATGGAGATCATTATCGCCGCAGTCGGGATCGGCAACCCGATAAAAACACTCGGCTCGATTCGTGAAGTTGTGACATTAAAGCGAGCAAGCCTCACTGCCCCGAATATAATAAAAAGGGCACTTACTACAATACCGATACGCCCGTACGATTCACCTACGTACAAATACAGGAGTAATGCCGGAGCGACCCCAAATGCCACGATATCGGCTAACGAATCAAACTCAACGCCGAAGTGGCTTGCCGTATTGGTCATACGCGCAACCCTTCCGTCAAGTCCGTCAAATATCAGGGCCAAAAAAATAAACCACGCCGCCGTATCAAACGATCCCTCTAGCGCCAAAGCAATAGTATAAAATCCGGTAAAAATCGAAGCTGCGGTAAAAAGATTGGGGAGAAGATACGCAATAGGAGGAGGCGATTGACGCATAGAGTTTCCTTTCAAACATTAAAGCGAAGGGAGAAGTTCCTCTTCGATCAAGCGGCGTTCAGATATCCGATAACACTTTCGCCAGCTCGTACACTTGAGCCTGCATTAATCGATAACCGTGTGTGTTCAGGGAGATAAAGGATACTTCTTCCTTTGGCAAGAAATCCATACCGTCCCCCCTCTTTGAACTTTTGGTTTTTTTCCACTTCTATGCCGATTGGAAAACAACTTTGTTCACTGAGATGTTCAATATAAATTTCGTCCCCTTTAGCGGAACGAAACGATATGACCGCTTTTTCATTCAACGTATCCGCCATAGGATTATAGAGGGGCAACGACGCGCCGTGACGAATTTTAAACCCTTCTACTACACCATCGAACGGTGCTCGGAGCATTGAAACATCCCAAAGCGAGTTAAGGATAGTTACTTTAGACATTTTATGTTCATCGACCATAGCCTCTTCAATTGAGAGGACAACGCCGTCCACACTGCTGATGATCGCATCAAATTCCGTTTCAGCAGTATTTCGTTCCGGATTGCGAAAAATAGCTAATACACTCAGGAATAATGCTCCGCTCACAAACTGAAAGAGGGTAAGTCCGGTCATCGTAAAAAATAAAAAGAGAGCGCCTATCACTCCCGATAAAAGCCATCCTCGGGAAGAGAGGATAAAGGTATCATTTTGCGCACTCATCGTTTTTCCTTTTAGTCGTCAATAACAACGGTTTTGCTTGAAGGGATATCTTTACGTGCTTCAAGCTTTGTTTCAATATTGTTTTCAACCTCGTATGCCGCAATAATCTCTCGTACCTGATCCCCGGAAATATTCTCTTTAGCATACAGAAGCTCAACAATTTTTTCAATGGCATCACGATACTCTTCCAAGCGCCCTTTTACTGCCACATAACGCTCTTGCAGCGATTCCTTGATAAAAGTATCCATATCTTCGGCCATTTTGTCACTGTACTCGCGAGCCTGTGTCATACCGCCGCCAAGGAATGTACTGCGTTGTTTTTCAAGAACCATCAACCCGGCGACATCACTCATACCGTACATTTGCACCATGGCTTTGATAATATCGGTTGAACGTTCCAAATCGTTGGCCGCGCCGGTACTGATTTCCCCGATAAAGACCTCTTCAGCCGCACGGCCGCCAAGAAGAACATCCACTTCCGCCCATAGCTCATGACGCTGCATTAAATATTTGTTCTCTTCAGGGGTATTAAGGGTATACCCGAGTGCCGCCAATCCGCGAGGTACGATAGAAACTTTGGAAACTTTTTTAGCCCCTTTTGTCGTCTCTGCCAACAAAGCATGACCGCTTTCGTGATAGGCAACAATTCGCTTCTCTTTTTCATCGATACGGCGGCTCTTTTTCGACAATCCCGCGATTGCACGCTCTACCGCTTCGCGCATATCGGTTTGACGAACCGTTTTTTGACTTTTTCTTCCCGCCAACAATGCCGCTTCGTTCACAATATTGGCGAGATCGGCTCCGGCTAGCCCAGCGGTTAGACGGGCAATCTCTTCGAGATCGACATCGGCATCTTGCTTCACCCCTTTGGCATGAACATTCAAAATATCAATACGACCTTGATAATCGGGCTTATCAACCAATACCTGACGGTCAAACCGTCCCGGACGGAGGAGTGCGGGATCGAGAATTTCAGGTCGATTGGTAGCGGCAAGAATAATGATCGGAGTATCGGTTCCAAAACCGTCCATTTCTGCAAGAAGCTGATTGAGCGTTTGCTCACGCTCATCATTTCCCCCCATCATTCCACCGGCTGCACGGCTTTTACCGATCGCATCAATCTCATCGATAAAGATAATCGAAGGGGCATCTTTTTTTGCTTGTTCAAAAAGATCACGCACCCGCGCGGCACCGACTCCGACGAACATTTCGATAAAGCTTGACCCCGATACCGAGAAAAACGGGACTTCCGCTTCACCCGCTACCGCTTTGGCGAGTAACGTTTTACCTGTCCCCGGGCTGCCGACGAGCAATACCCCTTTAGGGATTTTAGCTCCGAGTTCCACGTAACGATCCGGAGATTTCAAAAAGTCGACAATCTCCAAAACCTCTTCTTTTGCCTCTTGCGCACCGGCTACGTCGTCAAATTTGGTTTTCGGTTTTTCGGAATTGATCAATTTTTTGGAATTTCCCATCCCTAAAATACCGCCACCCATACTTTTTTGCATCCGTCCGGCAAAAAACATCCAAATGGCGATGATGATCAAGAACGGGAAAAGCCACCCGAACATCTCGGTAAACCAGTTGCTCTCGCTGAATCCTGTATAGTTGATCTGTTTTTGATCCAACAAAGGGATAAGTGTTGAGTCAGGTCCTACGACACGGGTTGTGTACGCTACTTTCCCGTTAGAATCGTTACCGATAGCACGAATATAGGTTTGCCCGATTGAGACTTTTTCAACCTCTTTGTTTTGGATCAGTCTTTTAAGATCAGCGTAGGTAATCTCTTGGGTTCGGGTAACATTCTGTCCGTTGATTTTACCGGCTAATTCACTTTCATCCCCGATTACTGCTTTAAAAAGGACAATGACAATAATCGAAAAAAGGATAAACGTGATAAGAGGGTTCTTGTTAAAAAAATTTCCGTTTTTATCCGGTGTCGGATTCGACTCGGGTTGACTCATATTATCCATTTCCTTTGTTGGTTACCACAAGGGTTACCCATTCATTTTCCACAAAACGTTCTGTCAATTCAAAACTTTTATAGGCGCGTAAAACTTTATCTTCGTATTTATCCATTATGCCTGAGAGGATCAATACTCCCCCCTCACGTAATCTTTTTTTAAGATCACTGGCTATGAATACTAAAACATCTGCTACGATATTGGCAATAATGACATCATATTTCTCGTCCGTTTCATTGATGGGTCCTTCCCATAATCTGCGATAGGAAATATCGTTTTGCTCAGCATTGACAATTGCGTTTTCTACAGAGAGGGGGTCAGTATCGCAAGCATCAACAATAGCCCCTTTTTTAATCGCCGCTATCGCCAATATCCCGCTCCCGCAGCCTACATCCATAACGATGTCGCCCTCTTTGACGTATTTCGCAACTCCGCGAAGACAAGAAGCGGTTGTCGGGTGATGTCCTGTACCAAAGGCTAAGGCAGGATCAATAGCAATGTTTAACATCCCCTCTTTCGGAGTTTCCCATGTCGGATGAATGTAAAACGGTGCGATTTCAATCGGCGTTATACCTTGCTGATATTGCGCGATCCAATCGTCATTTTTCTCTTTGGAAAGAGTCATCTCAACATCAATAACCTCACCTAGCGCTCGTTGCAAAGCTTCCGCGAATTGCTCAATGCCCCACTGCACGGTCTCGAGATCTTCTTCACTTCGAATAATGAATCCGTCATCAATCTCTTCAAAACCTACCGGTAAAACATCGACAAGAAAATCACTAAAAAGCTCGAAATTTGATGATGGTTTAACCACCAACATATAATAGTAATCTTGCATTAACCCTCAGTACCAAGTACGGCGGAGAGTTTTTCTTTAAGGACTTGAGGTGTAAACGGTTTAACAATATAGTTGTTTACTCCGGCTTTTAAGGCGGTAATAACTTCCGCTTTTCCCCCCTCCGTGGTGACCATAATAATCGGAAGATCGGCAAAACGTGCATCTGCACGTACTTTTTTGACCAATTCCAAACCGTTCATTTCCGGCATATTCCAGTCCGTAATCAACATCCCCATATCGGGATTTTCATTCAGAACTGCCCAACCTTGAACTCCGTCTTCACCTTCCAAAACATCTTCATAGCCGAGTCGAGAGAGTGTATTTTTGATAATACGGCGCATTGTCGAACTATCATCTACAACCAATAATTTCAAAGTACGTCCTTTAATTGATACATTTTTAGAGAATTAATACCCAATGATAACCTAACCAAGTTTGCGGTAAGTTTAAAAAAAGTTTTTGAGGTTAATTCTACCCTCATAAAATGCTTTTCCAATGATTACACCGGATGCTTCACCGCTTTTAAGCAGTGCTTCGATGTCACTGTCATCTTTCACACCGCCGCTTGCTATAGTCGGTATACCGGATGCACGAGCAATCTCAAGGGTAAAATCGACATTTACGCCCGAAAGTGTACCGTCACGTCCAACATCGGTACAAATAATCGCTTCGACCCCCGCATCGGCAAACGCACGTGCCAAATCGGTTGCCCTCATCGAACTCACTTCACCCCACCCCTCAACAGCGACATAGCCGTCAATCGCATCGATACCGACGACGATAGGATACTTAGCCGCCATCGTTTTGACAAACTCGGGGTCACGGAGAGCGATTGAGCCTAAAATAAGACGGTCAATCCCCAGTTCACGATAGCGCTGAATCGTCGCTTCGTCTCGAATTCCTCCGCCGAGCTGAAGTTTGACATTACAATTTTCACGGATAGCACGGATTTGCTCCAAATTTTTCGGCTCACCCGCAAACGCACCGTTCAAATCAACAAGATGAACCCACTCAGCCCCCATCTCTTCAAATGTTTTTACCAGTTCCCATGGAGTATCGGAATAGATTTTAGCACTCTCCATAAGCCCTTTCGTTAAACGTACCGCTTTACCGTCTTTAAGATCGATTGCCGGAAAAATTGTCATTACATCCTCCTTTTAGAGATTGATAAAATTTTTTAATATACTCAATCCGTTTTTATGGCTTTTTTCAGGGTGAGGCTGTAACCCCATAACGTTCTCGTGAGCCACCGCACTCGTGAAGCGGTATCCGTAAACGGATTCCCCGATACTGTCGCCCTCGTCAGTACAAAGAGCATGATACGAGTGGACGAAATAGAGGTAATGGGCCTCATCAAGCCCTTGAAACAAAGGGTGTTCTTTGGTGAACATACGGTTCCATCCCATGTGCGGAACTTTGAGCGGAGCCGAGAAACGGCTCGTATCAAAAGCAACGACTCGCCCTTGGATCAATCCTAGACCTTCAGAAATACCGAACTCTTCGCTCGATTCAAACAAAAGCTGCATCCCCAAACATATCCCCAGCAGATATTTCCCGCTTCGTGCGTATTCACGAACCGCCTGATCCATTCCGCGGGCTCTCAAATGTTCCATCGCATCCCCGTATGCACCGACACCGGGCAAAATGATACGATCATAGGAACTCAATTTATCCGGATCGGATTCAACGACAACTTTTTCTCCCAAAAGGTCAAAAGCATTTTTAACACTGGCCAAATTGCCCATGTTGTAATCAACAATTGCTATCAACGACGCTCTCCCAAGTTTGTAAAACGGATATAGACGGCAAGGCCGATAAGAAGCATTGCCACCCCGCCGATAATGTAAATCGCATTCACCAGCATGTCCGGTTCCGTCATCGCGAACTTAAACACCAACATGAGAGCCTCAATCGACAAGGCGATGATGATCGAGCCTAAAAAACGGACCATTGTTTTATGAATACTGGAATCGGGATCGTGTTTGGGACGCCCCAACACTTCCTCTTCAAAAAGGGTTTTAACCAAATCGAGTATCGCCAACGACAGCGTCAGCAAAATAGTCGCTTCAAAAACATCTTTGATCTCGATCTTATCGTACTGCCCCATTCCGTATGCCAAAAATCCTTCGATCCCTTTGACAAAAAGGAGTAAAGAGACCAACGCAAGCACAAGGGTAAAAGCTCCGTATGCTACCCTAAAAAAGCGTCCTGCAGTCGATTCAAGCGCCATCGGATGGGCAATTTTCAAAACCTCTCCCAACGGCATGTCGATACAGGCGACATAAACAATTTCACCGTTCTCATCAAAAATAGGCTCCGATGCCGTAACGGTCAGTTCATCCGTAAGGAGCGAAGGGTACGGATCGGTAATAGTGCAGCGCCGCTCATGCATGGCACGGTAATAATATGCTCGTGTTGAGCGGCTTACTCCGATATCTTCCTCTTTTTTTCCGTTTTTAAGATAGGTAGGAGTCACTTGATTTCCAGCGGAATCGAGTAAATATGCTGCTTCAAGTTCCTGAAGATCACCCCGTATTTTCAGCAAACGGGCAGTAAGCGACTCTACTGAAACAGAGGGGAGATGATTAGGGAGATTTTTATGAAACAGATAGCAAAAATAGGCTCGCGCTTTCGGGCGGATTTCTGAAAACTGTTGAATATCTTGAACAACCATTATTTCTCCCTTCATTAGACCTTTAATTGATGGGGATTGTAGCTTAGTTGCGCTATAGTTATGCTTATGAATACTCGAAATTTCCGAATCGCTATTGTACGTCTCAGCGCATTGGGCGACATCGTCAATACTGCCGTAACCCTGCAAATCATCCGAAAACATTACCCGGATGCAACGATAGATTGGTATGTTGAAGAGGCGTTTGCCCCCATTCTAAATAATCATCCTCTTATCCACGAAGTGATCTCTATTCCGCTGAAACGAATCAAAAAAACAAAAAGTTTAACGCTTCTGAGAAAGACGATCCAAAGCTTAAAATCACGTCCCCCTTACGATCAGATCATCGATGCGCAAGGGTTGCTCAAATCGGCACTCGTTACCTATTTTTTAAAAGGGAAGGTACACGGTTTCGATCGATTCAGCGCACGCGAAAAACTCGCCGCACGATTTTACGATACCGCTTCTTCTATCCCGTATGAACTGAATGTCATAAAGCGAAACGTCCTCGTTATCACTGAAGCGCTAAATCTCTCTTACGATGAAAACGACATTCTAGACAAAGAGCCTCTTTTCCCTATTCAGGAGAAGCCGCAAACATTGAGTAAAACCAAAAATATCGCCTGTGTCATCGGAGCTTCATGGCCAAGCAAGTGTTATCCAAAAGAACGCTTTGCCACGTTATGCGCCGGACTCTCTTATCCGTGTTACCTAATCTGGGGGAATGAGTCTGAACGGCTTGATGCCGAGTGGATTGCATCGCACGTTTCCAATGCCCTAATCGCTCCGAAAATGTCACTGAGTGAGCTGGTCAATTTTATCGCTCATTGCGATCTCATTATCGGCAATGATACCGGTCCGACGCATATGGCTTGGGCAATGAACAGAGCTTCCATCACCCTCTTCGGACCGACGAATGAGCGTATGATTTTTCCGACAAATATTAATATAGGGATTAAATCACTCTCAACCGTTAATATTCTTAAAATCGATCGAAGCGATTTTTCCATTCGGGACATCGATCCATCAACGATACTCCAAAAAGCCAAGGAACTTTTAGTATGATTTTATTTCGTCTCTTTTTAGTTTTAGATGCCATCTTGATGAAATTACCTCGCTCATGGCGCAAAGCGCTCTTTACCACATTAGCAAGAGCGGCTCATCGCTTAGCTCCAAAGCGCAATCTTATTATTCAGCATAACCTTGGTTATGCTTTTAACAATGAACTCTCCGTCGATGAAAAAAAAGAGATTGAACGTTATTGCTATCGGAATCTAGCCCTTAATCTTCTTCAAACCATGGAGAACAGACGAAATTCAGCCGAAGAGTTGGCTTCACAGGTGACGTTTCAAAATCGTGAAGTCGTAGATGAAATCTTAACCCAAGGAAAGGGAATTGTCTTCGTTGCCGCCCATTTCGGCAATTGGGAACTCGGAGGAGCTGCCCTCTCTTCTCTGGTAACCCCTATTGCGTCAATCTACAAAGGATTCAGCCGCAAAGAATTCGATTCGTATTTACTCGAAGCGCGAACCCATCACAAAATGACCCTAGCCGAAAAAACCGGTGCCCTTAAACATATGGCAAAAACTCTTAAAAATAACGGCTCCGTTTTGTTAATGATGGATCAATCAAGTAATGTTAAATATGGAGTCCCATTTGATTTTTTTGCTCACAGCACCTATCACTCTACAGCCGCCGCACAGCTTGCCAGCAAATTCAAGCTTCCTATTGTAGGCGTTTATATCCTGAGCGAAGATGAGGAGCACTACACCATTACCTTCGAAACACCCATTGAAGTCGAAGGAGATGGCTCGGAGGCCATTTTAGAAGCAACCAAAAAGCAAGTTGTCGCACTTGAAAAGTTAATCCAAAAGCACCCGAAATTTTGGTTCTGGTGCCACAAGAGATGGAAGGGAAAATATTAAGATTATGCCGGATAGGCTGCTTTAAGCACTTCGTATAATCCGTCCGGGGTCATATCGGGATTGGCTTCCCACGCACTCTTCATAACGGCATTATCTTCCGAACCGTTCCACATTTTAATGTAGCTTCCCTCTTTGTATCCATGATCTTGACGGAATTGGTTAAGGATGTTTTTACCCACGTATAATCGGTACAACTGCGTCGCATTTAATGCACCGAGATACGCCAATTCAAAAAACTCTTCGATCAATGCGCCGACCATCTCAGCAGACACAGGGATCAAGGAAAGGCGCATAACATTTTCGATTTTCGTCATCAGCAAATCGTCACTTGCAAAGCTCAGAGGGAGATCGCTGTTTATTTTTTGATATTCCGGCGTTTGCGCGATTCTTTCCGCCAGTTCTTCCACACTCTCCGCACCGCTGTTGCGTGTAAATTCCAATACCAGACTCATCACAAAATGCCACACATCGACAATTTCGATTTGAAGATTTTCATAATCGGCCTCTTGGGCAATGCTTTTCCAGTGTTTCCATCCGAACGAATCAATCATTTCGGCAGATTCCATATAAATACAACGGCGCCAGTTGATCTTTTTACCGTTTTTTGTAATCCCTTTTTCCCAATCCAAACCGTTGGTGGCATCATTTAATTTTTGTTGCAGTTCTATCATACAGAGCAATTTATTCATTCAAATCCTTTTAGTACCCTATTTTAATTTGCAAATTATACGCTAATATTGCGTTCATGGAAAAAATAACTTGTCATAAATGTATCTACTATTTTGTCACATGGGAAGCGCATCAGCCTCACGGATGCAAAGCATACGGATTTAAAGCCAAGTTTCTCCCCTCCCAGATCGTCCTCAGCTCCAGCGGGAAACCATGTAGTTTTTTTCAACCTAAGAATCTCGCTTCCAAATAACCTTTTTTCCAAATCCAAGGGTATTATCCGTCATTTTGATCTCACCCAGATGAATACTCCACAATGTAGGGTTCATAATTCGTGCATACGGGAACGCTTCAAAATAGAGATTTTTTAAACCCTCGGAACATTGCGCCATCACTCCGACGAACTGAATCCCCTGAATTTTCCCCACCGTTTTGGTCTCCTGAGCAACCGTTCCCGCCACAGCAGGATCACAAAGAACATTGCGCATATGCTCCGTCGTCTCATCCGATGCAACGATAAAAGCCTCTTCAACCTCATCGTATGCATAAAACATCGAACAGCACCATAGCCGTTCCCCCGTCGTCGCAAGGGTTAAAAGGTGATGTTTTTTAATGAAAGAGACAATTTTTTTATCCATGAATTGCTCCGCTCAATCGTTGCAAAGCATTGTCTAAAACCGATGCGGGGACAGCAAAATTCAATCGCATATATCCCGATCCCTCTTTTCCGAAACTAAGACCGGGGCTTAGCCCCAAACCTGCTTTCTGTACAAAAAACTCTCTCAGTTCCCGATCCCCCAACGCTAAAGTTCTGCAATCAAACCATCCCAGATAGGTCGCTTCGGGAGGACGAAATTTAATCATAGGGTGTTCTTGCATCCACCCTTCGATTTTTTGGACATTACAGGCCAAATACTCCATTAATTTTTGATGCCATACATCTCCATACGAATACGCCGCTTCAAAAGCGATATGCGACACTACCGCACCATCACCGAAATGAAATCGCTGCCTCTCTTTTTCATACTGCGCCCGCAGCTCATCGGATGCGATACAGACGGTTGAGATCGAAAATCCCGCCATATTAAACGTTTTACCCGGACCTATCAACGTTATGGTATTCATCAGAAGTTCCCGCGAAAGTGAGGCCATCGGGATATGGATATGAGGTTTATAGACAATATCGGAATGAATTTCATCACTGATGATTCGGATACCGTGTTCAAGACACAGGGTTCCCAATACTAAAAGTTCATCACGGCTCCATACCCTCCCGATCGGGTTATGGGGTGAGCAGAGCAGTAATAGCTTAGTTTTAGGGGTTATCTGTGCACGCAGAGCATCAATATCGAAACGATAGATCCCCTTCTCGTCTTCTTTCAGAGGATGAAGAACCAAATGGCGATCATTATCACGCACCATTGAATAAAAAGGGGGATAAACGGGATCCATCACAATGACCTCATCCCCGATTTCACTCAAAGCACGAATCGCGCAGCCGATTGAAGCAACGACAGAGGGGGAATAGCTGAGCCATTCTCGATGCATCTCAAATCCGTGATGTTTTCGAACCCAGCTGATCTGCGCGGCATACGCTGTGTCAGGCATAATCTCATAACCGAGGATCGGATGAAGAAGACGCTCTTGTACGGCATGCAATACACATACGGGCGTTGCGAAATCCATATCGGCCACCCACATCGGCTGAATGTTCTTCGTATGAAAAAGTTTTTCTCTTAACGTATATTTTTCGGCGTTACTGCAGCTTCGGTCAATGAAACGAAACTCATCCATACCGTTTTTTCCACCGCTCATGCATCTGTTCTATTCGGGCATATTTTTCCGTCTCATTTTCTCCATCCCCTACCGCATATCGAAATCCGGCATGTTGAATAAAGTGACGCCGAAACGCGTAACGCGAAGATCGAAGGATCTCATTTCCCGTCGAGGCCCACGATCCCCCTTTGATGAGATTGTGTATTCCGTCAAACGTCGGATCGGAAAAATCACTATACCACGGATGACTAAAAAACCCATCAAATCCATCCATGTGCGTTTGTGTCCACTGCCACACATTACCGATGTCGTTGAGTTTCCCATGTGCAAACATAT
>NZ_JAHFAQ010000018.1 GCF_023250475.1 Sulfuricurvum sp.
GGCATTTCTTCATCCGAAAATTCGTGCCGCCATCGAGGAACAAAGCGAAAAACAAGATCGTCTCAAATATCCCTACTTGATCGATATCCCCCTCTTTTTTGAGACGGCTTCGTATCCGATACAAAATTCCGTAGTTGTCTATACCCCCAAAGCGCTTCAGTTGGAACGTTTTATGAAACGTAACGGGTTTTCGCAAGAGGAGTCGCTACGCCGAATCGAGAGCCAAATGGATATAGATGAAAAGCGTTCGCGCGCGACATGGGTGATCGATAACTCCTCCAATCTCAAGCATCTGCAGCGCGAGTGTGAACAGTTTGTCGAGACGATTAAAACACTCTATCCCGCACCTAAGGTATAATTACCTCAATTATTAATCCAAAGGATTATCCCATGCTACAAATTGCCAAATACTGCGCCAGCGGCAACGATTTTGTCATCTTTCATGCTTTTCACGGAGGGGATCGATCCGGACTTGCCCGAACTCTCTGCGATCGTCAAAACGGTATCGGAGCGGATGGGCTAATTGTTATTCTTCCGCATGAGAGCCATGATTTTGAATGGGAGTTTTACAATGCTGACGGTTCTACCGCATCCATGTGCGGAAACGGAAGCCGCGCGTGCGCCCATTATGCGCATCGTTTCGGATTAGCGGACGCGAAGATGGAATTTTTGACGGGTGCAGGGGTAATCAAAGCGAGCGTCGATGGAGATATGGTTCAAAGCGATTTGACCCCTCCGGTCGTTATCAATGATGCAATTTCGGAATATGAGATGACATGGTGGCTTATCAATACGGGTGTTCCTCACCTCGTAACTTTTGATGCCGGTATCGAACATTTTGATATTGCGATGGCGAGAGAGCTTCGTTACAAATACAATGCCAATGTGAATATCGCAGCGATTAATGCGGATGGTAGTATGAGGGTACGAACGTATGAACGCGGGGTAGAAGATGAGACATTAGCCTGCGGAACAGGTATGGCGGCTTGTTTTTATCGTGCTTCTATCGAAGGGTTTGTGGCCGATAATGCCCGTGTCTATCCGAAAAGCGGAGAGACGCTATATTTGGGATTTGATGAGGGGACGATTACCTTCAAAGGGGAAGTCAAAGGGACGTTCGAGACCCTTTGGCGATTATAACCCCGCTCTCTCCATAATCTGTGCTTGCGTATCTGCGATCAACGGTTCGATAATATCGTCCATCAAGCCCCCTTGCATAATCTCTTCGAGACGATAAAGGGTGAGCGTGATACGATGATCTGAGATCCGATTTTGAGGGTAGTTGTAGGTGCGGATACGTCCGCTGCGATCTCCTGTTCCTACTTGATCTTTACGCTCCGACATCTCTTTTTCTTTCGCCTCTTGCATTTGCATATCATAAATACGTGCTTTGAGGATTTGCATCGCCTTATCTTTATTTTTATGTTGGGATTTTTGATCTTGATTGGTGACAACTATGCCGGTTGGGATATGGGTGATTCGTACCGCAGAGTCGGTAGTATTGACACTTTGTCCACCCGAACCGCTTGAGCGCATTACGTCGATTTTCAGATCATTTTCATTGATAATAACTTCGACATCATCGACTTCAGGCATAACCGCGACAGTGATTGCTGAGGTATGAACCCGTCCTTGGGACTCGGTTGCAGGAACACGCTGAACGCGGTGGGTTCCTGCCTCATATTTGAGCCGTGAATAAACCTGCTCCCCTTTGATGAGGGCGATGATCTCTTTAAATCCTCCCGCATCGGAGGGGCTGGCGCTCATGAGCTCAATCTTCCACCCTTTGACATCGGCGTAACGGACGTATGCGTTAAATAGATCTCCGACAAAAATCGCCGCTTCATCTCCGCCTGTTCCGGCGCGCAGCTCGATATAAATATTTCGTTTATCATTCGGGTCGGCAGGAATAAGAAGTTTTTTGATTTCATCTTCGAGCGGTTCTATCATCGGTTCGAGTGATCTTAGTTCTTCTTTTGCGAGTTCCCCAAGCTCAGCGTCAAAAGCCAGTGATTTATTCTCTTCGATATCATCGAGAAGTTTTTTGTATTCGGTCGCTTTGGTTACAATCGCTTGGATAGAGGATTGCTCTTTGGAGAGATCGGTCATTCGTTTGATGTCATTACCGATATCGGGAGAACTGAGAAGTTCGGTCAATTCGTTATAACGGTTGATAAAAGGGGTTAGTTTGTCGGATAGCATAATGTTAGTCCTAAAGAGAGGCGTTTTGAGAAAATATAGAGAAGGAATTTTGCCCTAGGGGCAAAACTTATGCTGCGATTGCGTTAACAGCGAGGTGAAGACGACTAACTTTACGAGCAGCAGTCTCTTTTTTCAAGACACCTTTGCTGACATATTTATGAAGGTTAGCGTTAGCAATAACGAGAGCAGCTTGTGCTTCTTCTTTATTTCCTGCATCAACTGCAGCGCGGACTGCTTTAACAATGTTTTTAATACGTGTGCGATAGAATCGGTTGCGTTCTGTACGCTTTTCCGTCTGACGGATACGTTTCAATGCTGACTTATGGTTTGCCATGGCATTTATCCTTGTCGAATTTTTTTTAGGGTAGAATACTACCTTAAAGATAATTAAATTTAAGTTAAATTTTATGGACTATCTCTCGAAAGAGTAAAAATGATGGTAAAAAGGAAATAAATAACAATGAAACTCTTTGGAACTGATGGGGTTCGCGGCGAAGCGGGCTCATTTTTAACGGCAGAATTGGCGATGCGCGTAGCAATGGCAGCAGGAATTTATTTCGGGGCACATGCTAGAACGAAAAAAATCTTATTGGGCAAAGACACCCGAAAAAGCGGCTACATGATCGAAAACGCGATTGTAAGCGGTCTGACGGCAGTGGGTTACGATGTGGTACAAATCGGTCCGATGCCGACACCGGCAATCGCATTTTTAACATTGAATATGCGCTGTGACGCTGGAATTATGATTTCGGCAAGCCACAACCCTTTTGAAGACAACGGAATTAAATTTTTCGATGCACAAGGAAATAAGCTCTCCGAAGAGATTGAAGCGCAGATTGAAGCAATTGCCCATGACAGAGCGCGTTTAGAAGAGGGGCATGTTACGGGGAAAAATATCGGCTCCGCCAAACGGATCGATGACGTAATCGGTCGCTATATTGTTCAGCTAAAAAATTCGTTCAGTCGTGAATTGACACTTCAAGGGCTACGAATCGTATTGGATACGGCAAACGGAGCAGGATATAAAGTGGGACCGACGGTGCTTGAAGAGTTGGGTGCCGAAGTCATTGTTTTGCATGACAAACCTAACGGATTTAATATCAATGAGGGGTGCGGAGCCCTTCATACCAAAGATCTGCGTGAAGCGGTGAAGCAGTATCGCGCCGATATCGGTTTAGCCCTCGATGGGGATGCCGATCGTCTTGTTGTCGTTGATGAAAACGGTGATGAAGTGGACGGCGATCAGATTCTTGGAGCGCTGGGACTCTTTTTGCATCAAAGCGGGAAGCTTAAAGGTGGCGGAATTGTCTCTACCGTTATGAGCAATCAGGCATTGGAAGATACGATGAATGAGAACGGACTGAAACTTTTCCGATCCAACGTCGGCGATAAATACGTATTGGAAGTAATGCGGGAGAACGGTATTAACTTTGGCGGAGAACAAAGCGGCCATATTATCTTGCACGATTTTGCCAAAACGGGTGACGGATTGGTGAGTGCGTTACAGATTTTGGCATTGCTGCTCACAACAGGTCAAAAGGCGAGTAAAGTGCTTCGCCCGTTTAAACTCTATCCCCAAAAGTTGGTCAATATCAAGGTTAAAATCAAAAAACCGCTTGATCAGATAGAGGGGCTCAATGATGAGCTTGCAAAGATCGAACGTGAACATATGCGCCATCTGATCCGCTATTCGGGGACAGAAAATAAACTTCGTCTTTTATTAGAAGGGAAAGATTCCAAAGTGATGGAAAAAGCGATGGAACAGTTAGTCGCATTTTTTGAGAAGGCATTGAATGCTTAAATCGATAGGCATTTTATTATTGGTTATGGGGAGTGTTTTTTTCATTGACCAAGCGATAAAATCGATTTTTCTGGATGGCTTTCGTCTCTATACCTCCTATATTGATCTAATATTGGTATTCAACAAAGGGGTCGCTTTTTCGATGTTTGCCTTTTTGGAAGGGGCCTTGAAATGGTTACAGCTTGCGTTGTTGGCGGGTGTTATCGGTTACACGCTTTGGTTAAGAAAGTCGTGTTATCTTATTCCTGTCGGTATTATGACGGGTGCGGGGCTTTCCAATGTTGTCGACCGTTTTATTCACGGTGGGGTTGTGGACTATGTTTATTGGCATTACGGATTTAATTTCGCCGTTTTTAACGCCGCTGACGTAATGATCGATATTGCCGTGATCGGATTAATGATTTTGAATTTCCGTCCGCAAACGTGTAGGAGTTAAGTGACTTTTAACTTCCGTGCGGCTATAATTTCATTCTTGCATTAATTTATGATGGTCTTATAGCTCAGTTGGTAGAGCACTACCTCGACAAGGTAGTGGTCACAGGTTCGAGTCCTGTTGGGACCACCATTTCTTTTTAATTTCCCTCAAAAACATCATCATTTTTATTTTTTAATCGTAAACCAATCAACAATCTCGTATAATCCGCGATATTTTCTCAACGAGGGACACCCTTATGGATATTATTGCACTTAAGCATGATGATCAAATAATCGATTTGCAAACAGCAGAAGCACTTGGGATTAGCGGTGAAGAGATCGTTTACGATAACTCTCCCGATTCTCTCGAAGTTCTTCGCCACTCTTGTGCCCACTTGATGGCTGAAGCGATCAAAGCACTCTATACCGATGCTAAATTTTTCGTCGGTCCGACGGTTAAAGAGGGATTCTATTACGATTTTAAAGTCAATGAGACGTTAAACGAAGAAGATCTTAAAACAATCGAGAAAAAAATGCTCGATATTGCCAAGAGCAAAGAGAAGATCACTCGTTATGAAATCACGAAAGAGGAAGCTCGCGCGAAATTTGCAAATGACCATTTGAAACAAGCGGTTATGGATCGTATTCCGAGTGAGACGGTGACGATCTATAAGCAAGGTGAGTTTGAAGATCTTTGCCGAGGACCACATTTACCGAGTGTAGGATTGATCCGTTATTTCAAATTGACCAAAATTTCCGGTGCGTATCTCGGGGGTGATAGCAAAAACGAAATGCTTACCCGTATTTACGGCATCGCATTTGCGGATAAAGAATCTCTCAAAGCGTATCTCGATCAAATGGCAGAAGCTGAAAAACGAGACCATCGTAAAATCGGTGCCGAAATGAAACTCTTTACCTTCCGTGAAGAGGTTGGCGCTGGATTCCCTATTTGGCTTCCGGCAGGAGCGCGTATGCGTTCACGTTTGGAGCAATTGCTTTTCAAAGCACACCGCAAACGCGGGTATGAGCCGGTTCGCGGCCCTGAAATGCTTCGTAGCGATCTATGGAAAGTATCGGGCCACTATCAAAACTACGGTGAAAATATGTATTTCACCCATATTGATGAGCTTGAATTTGGTGTTAAGCCGATGAACTGTGTCGGTCATATCAAAGTGTACGAACATGATTTGCATTCGTATCGTGATTTGCCGCTTAAATATTTCGAATACGGGGTTGTTCACCGTCACGAAATGACGGGAGCGCTTCACGGGTTGTTCCGTGTTCGTGAATTTACCCAAGATGATGCTCATATTTTCTGTACAACCGATCAGATCGAGCAGCAAATCATCGAAGTTGTTGATTTCGTCGATAAAATTATGTCTACGTTTGAATTTAACTACAAAATGATGATTTCGACAAAACCTGAAAAAGCGGTCGGAGATGATGCCGTATGGGAAATCTCGACTAACGCGCTTAAAAATGCAATGGATAAACATAATCTTGCATACGAGATCGATGAGGGGGGCGGAGCGTTTTACGGTCCTAAAATCGATATTAAAATTACCGATGCTATCGGACGTGAATGGCAGTGCGGAACGATCCAGCTCGATTTTAATCTTCCGGCGCGTTTTGAGCTCGAATACAACGGCGAAGAGAACGTTAAAATACAGCCGGTAATGATTCATCGTGCAATTTTAGGTTCTTTTGAGCGATTTGTTGGTATATTGACGGAGCATTACGCTGGGGAGTTCCCGATGTTTATCGCTCCGACGCAGGTTGCAATCGTTCCGATTGCCCCTACGCACGAAGCGTACGCACGTGAATTGGCCGATAAATTGATCGATTTGGGTGCCGATTTTGAGATTTTCGATAAAAACGAGAGTCTTAACAAACGTATCCGTACAGCGGAAAAGGGTCGTGTGCCTATGATCATCGTTTTGGGCGATGAAGAGGTAAACAACAAAAGCATTGCGGTGCGTGATCGCAGATCACGCGAGCAATACAACCTGAGCGAAGAGGAATTCCTCGCAATGGTAAAACAAAAAATTAATGAGGTACATTTTTGATTAAGAAACAAGACCGAGTCCAAATGAACGAGGATATCCGCGTTCCTGAGGTACGTTGTGTAGTAGATGGTGGTGAAGCATTAGGGATCATTACGATCCAAGAGGCTATGGCTAAAGCCAACGAACTGGGGCTTGACCTCGTATTGATCTCTCCGGATGCGAAACCTCCGGTCGCAAAGATCATGGACTACGGTAAGTTTCATTATCAAGAAGAGAAAAAGAAAAAAGAGGCGCGTAAAAAGCAAACCAAAGTTGAGGTCAAAGAGATCAAACTTTCGGTCAAAATTGCTGAAAACGATGTTAGCTATAAAGTAAAACACGCCCGTGAATTCCTCGAAGAGGGAAAACATGTCCATTTCCGTGTATTCTTACGCGGACGTGAGATGGCGCACCCTGAAGCAGCAGTTGCTGTTTTACAGCGTGTTTGGCCGATGGTTGAAGATATCGGTATGATGTATAAAACACCTGCCATGGAAGGGCGCTATTGTAATATGATGATCCATCCGAAAAAAGACGATAAAAAATAAAAGATTCTTCTCCTATTTAGATTCCGAATCGAGTTCGGAATCTAAACTTCCAACGATAACAAAACATCAGTAAAAGCTTTTTTGTGGTATAATCCGCGTCTCGTTTAGAGAATTTTTGCGAAAGGATCAAGCCGATGCCAAAAATGAAATCAGTTAAAGGGGCGGTTAAACGCTTCAAAGTAAAGAAAAACGGCACTGTTAAACGTGGTTCTGCATTCCGTAGTCATATTTTGACTAAACAAGATGCAGGAACTCGTCGCGGGCAAAATGCACCAAAAGTGGTTGCAGCTGTTGATGTTAAAAACATCAAAAAGATGATCGTAGGCTAAACCCTATTAACCCTCCAGCATAACGCTGGGCAAGTCCGCATAGCGGCACCCCGTCATTTATATTTGAAGTGAACCGGGTCAAGAAAGGAAAAAAATGCCAAGAGTAAAAACTGGTGTCGTAAGACGCAGACGTCATAAAAAAGTATTGAAACTCGCACGTGGTTTCTACAGTGCACGCCACAAACATTTCCGTAAAGCGAAAGAGCAACTCGAGCGCTCACTCGTATACGCGTTCCGTGACCGTAAACAGAAAAAACGTGAATTCCGTAAATTGTGGATTATCCGTATTAATGCGGCTTGTCGCCTAAACGGAATGAGCTATTCAGTATTCATGAACGGCCTTAAACGTGCCAACATCGAACTTGATCGCAAAATCCTTGCTGATTTCGCTATGAACGACGCAGCGGCATTTACTGCCCTCACCGTGCAAGCAAAAGCAGCGCTCTAAATAATAGGACCCGAAAGGGTCTTATCTTCTCTCATTTCTTCTTAACTTTTTTAAAATCTCAATCATATTTCTACTATTCCCGAAGGAATACTATTTTATTGCTCGATTTTATACCCTTTATTTTCAAGACATTTTTGACATTCTACGGTGATTGGAGCTTTGGACGCTTCTCCTGCGGCTTTTAGATCATAATAGCGGCACTCTTGAAAATCGGCTTTGATCCGGTCTTCGGTTTTTCCGGCAGGGCAGATCATTCCATTCAGGGAAATTTCTTTTTCAGCGCATCCGCTGATTAAAAGGGTAGCGGCAGTAATAAGGGTAAGGAATAGAATTTTTTTCATGATAGGTGATCCTCTTTGAGTGAATTTTCGAATAAGTAACGATGATCTTCGGGGAGAGATTCATATACCATTTTGGCCAAATCACGAATCTCCCAAAGGGCTGCTTTATCGCTGCGCAGAGAAATAAAATTTTGCAAACTTCGGGCATTGATTGTCCATGTGAGCTCGGTTTTATAGCTCTCTGGGAGACAATATTTGGCCCGATCGTTGCTAATCCCTTCAAGGAGTACGCTGCGGAGGTTTTCAAGGGCTCTGATGCTCATTTCATCAACGATAGAAACACCCGTAAGGACTAAGTACTTGGAGGCGCGTTCCATATCGGTAATACCGTAGGGTGCTTCATCTTTGAGCTCTTTGAGGGTGTAACGGGTACTTTTCACCGATAGGCTTGCCATTCGGTGGCGAGCTAGTTCTTGCAGCAATGCGCGGCTGACCCCTTCGACATAGAAGTTATAGACGATATGTTCCAACGTCGAAGCATGTTTGAATTTATTGCCGACACGATCAATGAGGGCACGGTCAACTTCGCCGCCGTTGTCGCTTTTATCAAAGCTTTGCCAGCATGTGCGGATAGCATCGGAACAAATCACAAGGGGCGTATGGTGCTGTAGGGTTACTTTCATGGTAAATCTTTGTTAGAGTTTGAGAGAGTATAGCGAAGAAGGTATTAAAAAAAGAATGGTATGTAAAGTGCGCTTGGCACACTTTACATTACGAATACGTGAGGGACGATTAACGGGTATTTTTTCATTTTACGGTAAATATGTTTTCGCACAACTTGGCGTAAATCATTCTCTATCGCTTTCGGATTTTCGATAAGTCCCGGTTTGAGGTTGAGAAGGAAGTGCTCCAACACATCTTCCATCTCTTGCGCAAACGCTTTGTCGTTACGGTCAGCGACCAGGCCGAAGCTGGTAACGAGCGGTTTTGAGAGGAGACGTGATTCGGCTGAACTGACTTGCGCAACCAACATGACCATCCCTTCGCTTGCCATTTTTTGACGATCGATAACAATATCGTCTTCAATTTGGTGGTTGTTTTGGTTATCGATGTAGGTTTTACCGGTTTTAACCGTTTTTGCCTTGCGCATCATCTTACTGTTGACTTCGATGGAGTCTCCGTCACTCATCAGAAGAATATTGCGTTCAGGCACACCGCAGGTTATCGCGGTATCTTTGTGCTTCATGATGTGATTGTATTCCCCGTGAACAGGGAGGAAGAATTTTGGGTTGGTAAGGCGAAGCATCAATTTTTGCTCCTCCATACTCGCATGTCCCGATACGTGGATGTCACGGTCGTTAGCGACTCGGGCACCTGCGCGTTGGAGATAGTTGAGCATTCCCGAAATGGATCCCTCATTTCCCGGAATTGCGCGGGCTGAGAGGACGATCATATCGGTCGGTTTGATTTTAATGTGGCGGTGTTCACCAATCGCCATACGGAAAAGGGCTGAGCTCGGTTCTCCCTGACTTCCGGTAGTAACGATCAACACATCTTTATCGCTCATTCGGTTGGCCTCTTCGGCATCGATGAAGATATTTTTCGGAAGTTTGATGTAATCGTACTGCATACACACTTCAAGATTGCGTTCCATAGAGCGGCCGATGACACACACTTTACGGTTGTATTTCATTCCCGCTAAAATTGCCTGATAGACACGGTGAATATTCGAGCTGAAGGTGGACATAATGATACGTCCTTCAGCTTTTGAGAAGATACGGTCAAATCCGGGAGCAACGGTAAGCTCACTCGGTGTCCACTCTTTATTGTACGAATTGGTCGAATCGGAAAGGAGACACAAAACCCCTTTTTCACCGTAATGGGCAAGCCGATGCAAGTCAGCGGTATAGCCATCTACCGGAGTGTGGTCGATTTTGAAGTCACCTGTGTGAATAATGGTTCCTGCTTTGGTCGTGATGGCCAATGATGAAGAGTCGATGATTGAGTGGGTCATGTGCATCCATTCAACTTCGAAATCGTTACCGATTTTGTACGGTACCCGTTTGACAATCGGATTGAAATAGCGACGGAAATCACGCATGTGATGCTCATCGAATTTGTTTCCGATCATTGCTAAGGGAAGCGGTGTCCCGTAAATCGGGAATTGCATCTCTTTAAACAGGTACGGGACGCCGCCGATGTGGTCTTCATGGGCATGGGTAATGATGACGGCTACGATTTTTTTTCGAATTTCGCGTAAGTAGGTGAAATCCGGAACGAGGATATCGACACCGTGCATCTCTTCGTCCGGGAAGCTCATTCCGATATCAATGATGATCGCTTCGTTTTCGGTTTCGATAACGGTGATATTTCCACCGATTTCGCCAAGACCTCCTAATGGAGTGATACGAACTTTTTCATTACTCTCAAGATTGAGTTTGAAATGAGGATTTAGACGATTTTTATGGGCATCTTGATTTTTGAGAACAAAATCGCGAAGATTGTTGTCAATCGGCGTACTCGCAGAGCCGCGACGTCCGCCGCGACCGCGGTCACGACCGGTGCGATTCGGCTCAGCGTCGGTCGCGGTGTTTTCTGCTCCCTCCGGACGATCTGTACGCGGAGGACGGTTATCTTGGCGTGGAGGGCGATTATCAACACGCGGAGGACGGTTGTCTTGGCGCGGAGGGCGATTATCGACACGCGGAGGACGGTTGTCTTGGCGTGGAGGGCGAGTATCTTCGCGAGGCTCAACTGCAGGGCGTTCGGCGGTATTATTCCCCTCAGCTCCTTCCGGACGGTTAGTGTTTCGGCTTCGAAACGGTCGTCGGTTATTTCGGCGTTGACGATTTTCGCCTTGCGGTTGTACTGGCGGAGTTTGTTCATCGGACATGTTGTTTCCTTCTGGACGCTTAAAAGCGTAATGGTTTAGTTATGTTTAGATGCTCTAAAATGCCCTAAAAGTTATTTTATAAGGGTATAGAGCCGGTGAAAGTCAGAAGTGTCAAGCTGATGAGGTCGGATGGAACGTTCCAGTTCAAGCGTCTCGTATGCTTGAATAAGAAGGGTCGCATCATAGCGTGAGGAGAGATTTTTGTGGAGGGTTTTACGGGGCTGTGTAAAGGCCGTTCGTAAAAAGTCTTCAAACCCTTCATCATTACGATTCGTACGTTTAGAAATGAGCAGTACGCACGAATCGACTTTGGGAGCAGGCTCGAATGCGGTAGGGGGAACGTGTATAACAATTTCCGCCTCTCCCACACTCTGCGTAATAACGCTGAGCGCTCCAAAAGCTCTCTCTCCGGGTGCGGCAGAGAATTTCTCCGCCACTTCACGCTGTATCATGACAAGCAAGTTTCGGCACGCCGGATCGGCGAGGGCTTTGAGGATGATATTGGTAGCGATGTAATAGGGCAGATTTGCCACTAAATCGTACGGTTCATCCAAAAGCTCACTCTTCCAATGCTCTAACACATCTCCGCAACGGAGTTCAAGAGTATTGGTACTGATAGCATCGGCAAATTGGTGCTTCAAATGCTTGCACAAGTCGGTATCGACCTCAAAAGCGGTAACACTTTTGACATCAACTAAATACTTAGTTAAATCACCTAATCCAGGCCCGATTTCAGCGATACGATGAGGTGTATCGGGCATCGATTGGATGATTTGGGCTAAAACAGCTTCATCTTTTAGAAAATTCTGGCCAAATTTCTTTTTGGCAATTGCGGCACGGTCTTTTTGCATTGCCTTGATTATACCTGATAAAGTGTTAATCCCCTATTAAATCACAAAAAACTCTGTTTTGGAACGGTTTGAATGAAGTTTATCAATTTGGTTCCTTTATCGTTACTTTTGGTAATCGAAGTTATACTTACGTAACGATAGTAGTTAAGGTAAGTAATGGATAATTTTTTTGCAAAACGGATCATTCCTTGTTTGGATGTGAAAGACGGCCGTGTCGTAAAAGGTGTTAATTTTGTCGGCCTTAAAGATGCGGGAGATCCCGTTGAGGTTGCAAAAAGATACAATGAAGAGGGTGCGGATGAACTGACCTTTCTCGATATTACCGCATCCCACGAAGAGCGTGACACGATTGTCCACATCGTTGAGCAAGTAGCCAAAGAGGTCTTTATCCCTCTTACCGTCGGCGGCGGCATACGGGTTCTTGATGATATTTACAAACTTCTTGCTGTTGGATGTGACAAAGTCAGCATCAATTCTGCAGCGATCAAACGTCCTGAGTTTATCAACGAGGGAGCCAAGCGGTTCGGTTCTCAGTGTATCGTTGTCGCCATCGATGTGAAAAAAACAGGGGATCAATACAACGTCTATCTCAACGGCGGTCGGGTCGATACGGGGATTAATGCTTTTGAGTGGGCAAAAGAGGTTGTGGATCGCGGTGCGGGGGAAATTCTCCTCACTTCGATGGATGCCGATGGTACCAAAGCAGGGTTTGATCTCTCTATTACCGAGCAGATCAGCCGTGCCGTGAATGTTCCCGTTATCGCCAGCGGCGGTGCGGGGACGATGGAGCATATTCGCGAAGCGTTTGAACACGGTGCCGATGCGGCATTGGCGGCAAGTATTTTCCATTACAAAGAGATCGATATTATGGATCTCAAACGCTATCTATCGGCTAACGGGATTCCGGTACGATTATGATTCTTTGCGCCGGTAACAATGAAACGTTTGATTTTGCGATCCCAATCGGTGTAGGGTTGATCGACAGCGCGATCAACCTCACCCGCCATTGTTTGGTTCACAGGCCCGAATTCCTCCTCTTTGTCGGGAGTGCGGGAAGTTATGGTACGCATCAGATTAACGAGATTATCGAATCTAAAACGGCGGCTAACATTGAGTTAGGCTTTTTGGATAAAAGCGCCTATACGCCGATCGATAATGTCGTTTCGGCACAAACGGAAAATATCAAAGATGTTATTGTTAACTCCTCCAACTACATCACGACGAGTGAACGGGCGATGGAGCAAATGAGAGCACTGGGGATGGGGATTGAAAATATGGAGTTTTTTAGCGTAATGCGAGTAGCTCAGGTTTTCGGTATCCCTGCGGGGGGAGTTTTTTGTATTACTAATTATTGCGACGCTAATGCTCACCGCGATTTTATTGCTAATCACGGGTTTGCCAAAGTGCTGTTGCGTGAACATTTGAAAGAAAAAGGGTTAATCCATGGCTGAAAAATGTATTTTGGATTACACCAAAGTAGAACTAGCGAGTATGGTGAAGCCCTCATTCCGTGCCAAACAAATCTGGGGATGGATCTATCACCAATACGCCACCAGTTTCGAAACGATGCAGAATCTTCCCAAAGCGATGCGCGAAGAGCTAGCGTCTCAGTATGAGATTATGCCTCTCAAAATCGCCCGTAAAGAGTGTTCTAGCGACGGGACGATTAAGTATCTTTTTGAGCTGAGCGACGGTAAAACTATCGAGACGGTATGGCTCAAGATGAAAGATGAAAGCATTGATGAGGAAGGGAATATCGAGCATGAAGCCCGCTTTACCGTGTGTGTATCGACGCAGGTAGGGTGCAAAGTCGGCTGCTCATTTTGTCTTACCGCCAAGGGGGGGTTCACCCGCGATCTTAGTGCCGGAGAGATTGTGGCACAGGTTCTTGCCGTTAAGATGGATAATAATCTCGCCTCTCATCGTCGCCTTAACATTGTCTATATGGGGATGGGTGAACCGCTGGACAATTTGGAGAATTTGGGTAAAGCGATTACCATTCTTAAAGATGAAGAGGGGTTGTCGATTTCGGGTAAACGCCAGACGGTATCAACAAGCGGTTTAAGTACGAAGATTGACAAACTTGGAGAGATGGATTTGGGGGTTCATATCGCCATTTCTCTCCATGCGGTCGATGACGAGCTTCGCAGTGAATTGATCCCGATGAACAAAGCCTATAACATCGCTTCGATTATTGATGCAGTGAAGCGGTTCCCGATCGATACCCGTAAACGGGTGATGTTTGAGTATCTTGTCATCAAAAATAAGAATGATGATCTGGTTTCGGCAAAAAAATTGGTCAAACTTCTCCATGGGATCAAAGCCAAAGTCAATTTGATCTATTTTAACCCGTATCCCGGAAGCGATTATCAGCGTCCTACCCGTTCAGACATGGTGGCATTCCAGGAATATCTGATTAAACACGGGGTGCTTTGTACGATCCGAGACTCTAAGGGATTGGATATCAGCGCTGCATGCGGGCAGCTAAAAGAGAAGTCGTTAACTTAGATCGGGTATCCTTTTGCTAAATTAGTTTTGACCGGAAGAATCCGGGCGATTACAAGGGGATAGTATGAGCGGATCGGATTGGTTTCAAGTTATATTTCTAGGTGTGTTTGTCAGTATCAGTGTCGGCGGATTCGTCTGGATAGCTATCAAGAAAGAATGATTTTTTTCTTTACCAAGTATATTTTACCATCGCCTGAAATACATCATTATCGGTATGATAGTTATTTTCGTGGTAGTAGTGCCATTCTGTCCCTATTTCTAATTTCCCCGCTTTAATTTCAAAGGTTGAAGAAAGATCAAAGAGCAGTTGATTTTGACTTAAAAAATCACATGCGGTCCAGTCACTAAACCCTTCAAAATGCCATTTCTCACTGAGCGGTGCATAATAGTTGGCGGAAAGCTGATAGGTAGTCTCTGAGATATTTTGGACTTTTCGGTAGAGATTGAGGCTAAAAATACTAAAACCCGGAATATTTAAGTCCGTACCGACTCCATAGAGCCATGCGTGATAGGTATCCGATCCGTTGTATTGAAACGCCGCATACCACTCTTTGATAAAGGTCTCCGAAGTTCCGATTCCGGTGATCTTATTAAGGCTCAGCCGTGGTGATATCTCCCCGTAGAGGTCATTTTTATCTCCGCTAAAGCGAAGCCCCTCATGCGCATAGACATAATCGGCAAAAGCGAATAAATCCCCGTAATCCCATGTTCGATAATGCTCAACGGTTAGTGTTTGTTTATTGCCGCTTTGGGTATCAAGAAACGTAGCCCCCTCAAACTTTCCGTAGAGATATTGAAGATTGGTCGTAGAAAAAGCACTCATTTGAGTGGCGACAAGAAGACTAGCGAAGAGTAAGCGTTTCATTGGCATCCTTTGGAAAGAGAGCATTGAATTGGGTGATAAGATTGAGAGGATCCGTTTGAATGCCATGTACCATCATGCCAAAATGGAGATGCGGACCGGTAATCCGTCCGGTTGCACCGCTAAGAGCGATTGATTGACCACGTTCAACGCGATCACCGACATGAATATTAAATCGGCTGAGGTGAAAATAGCAGGTATAAATTCCCTCCCCGTGATCAATGATGATGGTTCCTCCTGAATAATAGCGCTCCTGTGCCAGTACAACGATACCGTCATTGGCGGCTAGAATCGGAATCGGGGTACGGGCACGGAAATCGATCCCTCCGTGATAGCTTTTGAGGCTTCCGTTGTAGGTGCGTGCCGAACCGTATTCGCTCGTAATGAACGTGTCAAGCGGTTGAATGAACGGCTTATCCCAATATCTTATGGGGGTAAAATGTCCATATATAGTTTCGGCTTGAGCTTTTTCGGCGGCAATCCTCTCCAGTGCTTCCGGCGGAGGACTCACCAGGGCAGGATCAACACTGAGTGTTTCGGTTGGATAGAGAGCCGTTTGGATGTTGATTGAGAGGGGTTCGTTGTTTCCGGGAGCAACCCAGGTGAGATTGATATCTCCTGTGGGGGTATAGTAGTCAATCGGCAGAATAGCGATTCCTTTGGTTTTATCGGTAGGATGGAGAACGACACTGATATTCCGTTCATTCATGAGAACCGTTCCCGCGGGTGAAGGAAGCGTTATTACGAGGCTTTTGCCGTTAAACCCTTCCCCACCCCAAAGGGTTAAAAATCCAAACCACAAACCTAGCAAAAGACGCATAAAATTTCCTGTTTTTTGAGTAGAAACGGTATTGTAACATTAAGGGCTTTGAAACGTATTTTTGAGAAATTATAAAGAATTATGTGCTACTATGAGAGATATGTTGGTTCAAAAAAAGAGTTATAGCATGAGAAAAGCTCGAGTACTTATTTTTGCAGTGCTGTTTTTGATTGTAGGGGCTGTTGCTACCGGTTACTATTTTAGCCGTCCTTCGGAAGCCGCAAAAATTCATATTTCCAGCAACCCATGGGTTGGCTTTACTCCGTTTATTTATGCCCAAGAGAAGGGGTGGCTCGAGAAGACGCCGTTTCGTTTTTTATGGCTGGTTGACCTTTCAGACAATGCCCGTTTATACGAGAGAGGTTTTACCCAAGGGTTCACTGCGACACAGTATGAGTTACTCCATTTTAAAAATAAAAACACTATCAAGCCCGTATTTTTAATCGATCAATCGTACGGTGCCGATGCCATCGTTTCAAACCGGTCTCTCGAAGAAATTCGTAGTACGAAAGAAAATATAGATGTGTATTTGGAACAAGGATCCTTGAATGACGATTTCTTTGAAGCGTTTGTAGCAGAAAAAGGGTTGACAAGAGTACGTTTTCATAAAATTGATGCCTCACAAAAAAGTATTTCTACCCTCAACAATATGGCTAATCCGGTCGTAATTATCTCCTATCAGCCTTATCTTTCCGGGTTACTGAATAAAGGATTTCATCTCCTTGTCTCTACTCAGACGATGAGAACGTTCTTTGTCATTGATGCTTTATTTGTAAACGATGAGACAATCCATGGGAGAGAGAAAGAATTTGCGAACCTGAAAGAGTTGTTCGCTTTGGGGATTGAGCGATTTCAAAGCGATCCTCATGAGTATTACGAGACAATAAAAGGGTATCTGGAAGGGCAAAGCTATGAAGAATTTATGGCTACTACAACCCAAATCAAGTGGCTTTATCAAAAGCACCCCAAAGAAATTGAAACCCATCTTAATACGCAGCAGGTGAAAACCGATAGGCTTTTGCCGTGAAGCTCCAGCGGTTTAATTTTTTAAATTTAGCTATTTTGTTTTTTGTGATCGGTGTATTGTCGAGCAGTTTTTATACCATTGAGCGAGAGGGAATGCTCCATTACCTTGCTAGTGGAATTAACCAAAGTTTATTTCGGCTGGAAGAAGATTTACAAAGGACTCTGCAACAAGAGCGTTTAGAAAATGTTCAGACATTGCTAGATCAAGGAATTGCGATAGATAGGGGAGTACGGGTACTATCCGTCTCTTTGGACGGACGGACGATAGCCGTTTCTTCCTCTCGGTCTCTAAATGGGAAACTAATTGAGGGACAATATCTTCCTTTGTCCCAGATCACGACAGAACTGGTAGAAGATGAGTCGTTACAGTATGCCAGTGAAGTAAGTTATTATTCGGGAGCAACAAAAAAAAGAGCCGTTTTATTGGTTGATCTGAATAAGGATTACATTTTTGAGCGCTTAAATACAATTGCGATGTTTTACGGTATGGCGCTCTTTTTTGCATTAGGAATTACCGCACTCGGGCTCTTGGGCGGTGTCAGAAGACTTATCATTCAACCGCTCGAGCGGATCGCACAACGTGCACAAAATCAAGATATCGTTGCGGAAAAACATTTGATCGAAGAGCTTTCCATTCTTGATCAGACATTGTGTGACTCGTTTCAGTCGATGCAAAATCAACAAATGCGTTTAAAAGAGGCACTGGATGAATCGTTATATTTGGACGGAATTCTCCGTACGGTTGCCGATATCAATCAGTTGCTCATTACCGCAAAAAACATTGATGAGCTATTAATGAATTCGTGCCGGAGGCTGGCGGAACATCCCGGATATGAGCTGTGCCATATTGCATTGAAAGAGGGAGATACCCTCATACTCCAAGCCTACTCGGATGATCCCACGGGATATTTGAATCCGAAAATGAAGATTCCCTTAGGGAATCAAAGCGATATGACCGATCCTGCCGTCCGAGCGATGAAAGAGACCTCCACGATTATCGTTGAACATTTGGAGTATGAGCATTCCTTCGGCCCTTGGCGGTTTATCGCCGAGAACGGGCTTTATGGTTCGGTCATTTCACTTCCCCTTATCAGCGCTATCGATACTCTCCCTTTGGGGGTCATAACGCTCTATACGAAGCATTCAGAGGGTTTTGAACCTAAAGAGGTCTCGATGCTCGAAGAGTTGGCGGGAGATATCGGATTCGCGGTACGTTCGTTTACTCAGCGTGAAGAATTGCAATACTATCTCACCACCGATTCCAATACCGATTTACCCAATCGGTTTTCGTTGGTTGAATCCCTCGCACGGGACAGTATGTACGGATTGGCCATTATTAATATCGACCGTTTCGGGGATATTAACGAAGTTTACGGCGTGGCGATCGGCGATGCGATTTTATCGCAATACGGTCAGTGGCTCCGGTCGAAAATTATGTCGTGGAAAAATATCGAGCTGTATAAGCTGGGGAGTGACGAATACGCTTTGGTGGCTACCCAATGTAATGATTTGAACCGCTTTGTAACCTTTTTGGAAGATTTGATCGTTACCACACAAAAAGAGGTGTTTATGGTCGAGGGTATAGATATTGTACTCACCATTACGATCGGTGTCGCAAAATCAACCGCACAGGTGCTTGAACATGCTACCGCCGCACTTAAACAGGCCAAGCGTAATCGACATAGTTTGGAGATTTTTTCCAGTGAATCCAAGCAGGAACAGGAGAATAATATCGCTTGGTACAAACGGATTAAAGAGGCAATAGACGAGTCCCGTATCGTCCCCTATTTTCAGCCGATCGTTGATAACGAAAGCGGTAAGATTACCAAATACGAAGCCCTGATACGTCTTATTGATCCGGAAGGGGGGATTGTTTCTCCGTATCAATTTTTAGAAATTGCCAAGAAAACAAAGCTTTATCCGGAACTGACCAAAATTATGATTACGAAAGTGGTGGAATTGTTTAAAGATTCAACTCTTCCGGTCAGTTTGAATCTTTCGACGCAAGATTTGACGAATCCTCATTTGGCCGATTATTTGGAACGCACTATCCATGAGAACGGTGTGGGCCAATTGATGATTTTTGAAATTTTAGAGAGTGAGGGGATTGAAAATTATAGATCCGTGAGTGAGTTTGTCGATCGTTTCAAAGCGATAGGATGTCGTTTTGCTATCGATGATTTTGGCTCAGGATATTCGAATTTCGACCATTTGCTCAAATTGAATATCGATACTTTGAAAATCGACGGATCTTTGATTAAAAATCTCCCGCATCATCGTAATGCACAGATCTTTGTTAAACATATTTGTGATTTTGCCCATGAAATGGGGATTAATGTCATTGCAGAATTTGTCGCCAACGAAGAGATCTTTCATCAGGTTAAAGCGATCGGTATCGATGCGTCACAAGGGTATTATTTTTATGAGCCATCTCCGTTTTTAGTGGATGAACACTAAAAATGGGAAGCAGTTATATCGGTCGTCAGCCTATTGTGAATGAGAAGGGGAGCGTTTTTGCCTATGATCTTCTCTCTTCGGCACAAACTATCAATGAACAAGCAACGGCAACCCTTATAAACAATGTGCAAAGTTCGTTCGGTATTGATAAAATAATCGGCAAGCGGCTGGGATTTGTTCGGATAGACCATCAATTTATTTTCCACGAACTTTTTGATCTGCTTCCCAAAGAGAGAATTGTCTACGCACTGTTGGAAGAGAGTGTGATTGATCAGTCATTATATGAATCTTTAAAAAAACTGGCGATGGACGGGTATTGTTTTGCATTGAACGATTTTTCTTTTTCATCAGAAAATATAGAAAAGTTTTCACCTTTATTTCCGTATTTGAAATATATTAAAATCGATATCCCTCGAAGCAGAGGGATAAAACGTGAGGATGTGGAACATCTTAAAAAGCAAGGGCTGACTCTCATCGGAGCGAAAATCGAATCTCACGATATTCATGCTGAGTGTGTTGCTAAAGGATTTTCATATTTTCAGGGTTATTTTATATCTAAACCCAAAGTGCTTGAAAATCCCTCTTTTTCGCTCGATCAAGAGGCCGTTGTACAATTATGGAATATGCTTCAGACCGATATGGATATTGATCATTTGGTGAGGGCTTTTGAGCTTAATCATATGGTGACCCTAAAATTGATCCGTTTTATCAATTCGGCTGTATTCGCATTGCGCAATCCGGTTTCATCCATTCGCCATGTCCTTACGTTGATGGGGAGAGAACCTCTTGCGCGTTGGATCATGCTCTTGATGTTTTCCGAAGCGCAGGAATCGGATCAAAACAATATTCCGCTGATGCTGATGGTGGTGAATCGAACGGAACTGATGAAACAACTTTTGATACTGATTCAGTCTAACCCGACAGAATCGCAAAAAGCGACTGCCTATTTTGTAGGGATGCTCTCTTTGATTCATCTGTTATTTAATATTCCGCACAGAGAAGCGCTAAGACGACTTAACGTCACCCCTGAAATCGAACGGGCATTATTTGAAGGAGACGGGTTTTACGGGGAGTTGTTAACAATGGTACGTTCCATCGAGATGCTTGATACGGAGAGTATTGAGAAATTTTTACTCAAACATTCTTTAAAACATGAGGCACTGGAACCCATTATCGCTACAGCAATGGAAAAAGTGAATCAGTTTGACGAGGCTATGGGCTAATCGGAAGAATCGGTACCATTTTTCGCATATGCAACGAGTTTGCAACACTTTTAAACTACGATACTTTTATTAATCTAATAGGCTGTTTTTACTATGTGATTGGAACAAGTAATGCTTTTAGAGCACAATAGATATGAAATTAAAAAAGGAAAAAGATGGTTATAGTGAATAGTTCCCTGCAGTCTCCATCACCCATGGAGGCAACGCAAATTGCACGTTCTGCTCTTGAGACAAACGGTTCCGTCAATGATGCGGTTTTAGATTTTAATGCAAAAGAAGTGCAAAAAAATAACAGCAGTTTTCAAGAAAATGCTGCAGTGATAGCGGCACAGATGACAGGAAAAGGGTTGGCTCTGGATATCAGAGGATAGTGTTTTATAATAATTAGAATTAGAGGCAAATGAACAAGGTATATTTTCTAAAACCTGTATAGGTATATCATGAGTTGTGAATCATGCAAATTTAAGGATTTATCTGGAAACAAAAAAGGAAATGTAGGTTTCATACCTATTATTGGCTACGTAAATGTAGCCAATTTATTACAATTGTTTACCAATTCCTTTGGTTAGATTGAGCATAAATGCCAATCCTCTCCTAACTTCTTCATCTTTCATAAGTTTTAAAAGACCAAAAAGAGAAGGTACACTATTTTTCGCTGTTTCGCGTTTAGCAAAACGGACAGCATTTTCAGTGACAAACCCAACTGACGCAAGGTTGTCCACGGTGTTAACCATTTTTTCTACCATTGGTTGAGTCGTCATTTCGATATTATCAGAGATGACCGCCAATAAATCGATTAAATTATCGATACGTCCGGTTTGCACCAACATAATCATTTTATCTTCAATAAGCTGCATCTCTGCACTTTTTGCAATTTGTACTTTATCATTCATGGATTTCCCCTTATAGCATGCCGCGTGCGGCAGCCCAATATAAACCTTTATTAAAGCCTAATCTCATAAAGCTCCCCAACTTGCTGCACGGTGTGGGCTGCACATCTTCTTCATAGTCATACCACAACGGCATACCGCAAGACAATCCCATCTGTGCAACGGCAATAACTTTTCCGTCATATGATTCAGTCGGATATCCATAACGTAGTTCGGCAGCAATATTATCAGCTACGACATCGGTCTGATTGTGGATCGTTCCACCGGCTTTTGAAACTGGTAAATCAACCGTATCGCCCAATGTATACACATTCTTCAATCCAATAACTTTCAACGTCTTTTTATCTGTCGGTAGCCATCCTTCATCATCCATAGCTTTTGAAAGTCCTGAATCTCGAATAACTTTGGCAGCTTTAAATGGAGGAGTTGACATTAAAATATCGAAAGGAATCTCTTCTCCCTCTTCAGAGTATGCAATTTTCTTTGCTGGATCCACTTTAGTGAGGGTAAAACCTGTTCGGTGCTTTACGTTGATGCTGTCAAAAACACTCGGAAGTACTTTAGAGGTGGGCGACTGTAAAAACAATCCATTCTCTACTGCCTGAGCCTTGGTAGGATAGGTATAAATTATCTCAATGTTTTCTCGTACACCGCGCTCAGTTAAATAATCATGCAGCATCATTGTTGTCTCTACAGGAGCAATTCCGCATTGATGGGGAATATTCGGTGTTTTAGGAAAGTTAACCGTTACAAGAACTCTTCCATTCTTGATTTTTGCAAATTTTTCTGCAATCTTTTTAGCACCTTCATATGAATAAAACCAATCTCCACCCTCAACTAGTCCAGGTATACGTTCCGCAGCCACTTCACATCCGGTAGCCAGTACAAGAAAATCATAGTTATAGAGTTTGCCGCTTTTTCCTTTAACATAATTGGCTTTCGTATTGATTTCAACCGCAGGATCAACAAAAAAATCAATCTCTGGCATTAATAAAGAGCGCTGATCGCGTACAAATTCGTGTCCAGCAGCTTTTTGAAATGCTACGTACATCGCACCGGGTCTATAATAGTGATTTTTAGAGTCAGATATCATCACAAGCTCTACTTCTTCACGCTCTATTTCGGGCATTAGTTTTTTTGCAAGATTGTTTGCCGTCATTGTTCCGGCTGTACCGCCGCCAACGATGAGAATTTTCTTCTTCATGCTGTACTCCAGTGTTATAATTATTTTGAACACTGGACGATAACGTAAAAGGATAGGGTAAGGATAAAAAAAGAATAAGGTTAATATAAGAGATTCAAGAAATGGATAAACGGTAGCCTAACCCTTTGAAATTTTCAATCAATTCCGGATACATTTTTTTTCGCAGAGCAACCACTACCATCCTAATCGCATCAGGAGTTGCATTCCCATCCCAAATTGTTTTTTCAATTTGTTCAAAACTGATAATACCGTAACGATTTTTCAGTAAAAGCTCAAGAAACCGCAATTCTTTTTTGGTTAATTTGATTGGTTTTTTATCTTGATACAGCATCATTTCTTGAGCATTATACAGAAACCCTTTTCCTATATCGCTCACAAATGACGTACTATGTTCTTCTGGAAAATGAGAAGCCACCGCAAACAAGAGTTCATCGATATCGATTGGTTTTTTAAGATAAAAATGGACACCAGATTCAATGGCTCGATTGAGATACGGGTTGGTGTTAAATGCCGTCATTACAATACGCATTGTGTTCGTAGAGAGGGTACCGATTTTCTGCAAAAACGTCAGACCGTCCACCTCAGGCATTTGGATATCGGCTATGACAATATTCGACGGCGACGCAATAAATAGTTCAAGTGCTTCCATCGCATCCGAAGCGCTACGAACTTCTTTAAAATAAAGTTGTAATACCCGTACGAGCCATTTTCGTGTGCTGGACTCATCTTCCACTATCAAGATGCTCAAAGTTTGAAGCCGCGTAAGTATCGTTTGCATGAATTAGTGGAGTTCCTTTGATTGCAAATAAATGGTAAATTCAGCACCCTGTTTTTGGTTTGCTACTGTAAGTCTGCCTTGCATATGATGCTCAATAATGATTTTTGACATATACAGACCGATGCCGCTCCCATTTTCGCGTGTACTGAAATAAGGATCAAATATTCGTTCGATATTCGCCTCGTCGATTCCTCCCCCATTATCCGCTATTGAAATGGATATTCCGCTTTTATACGGCTTTAACTTAATATCAATTGCACCATGTTGGCAACCGTTTCGTATAATTGCTGTCATTGCATTTTGTACGATATTTAAAATAACCTGTTGAAACTCATTGGGAAGTCCAAATACGGAGGCTGACATGTTGTTTTCAGCATGTGTTACAATAGAAATACTGTTAGATTTAAGCTCCAAATGGATCAAACGTACTGCGTCTTCAATCCCACCTAAAACGTTAAATTCTTCTTTTTGTTTTGAGGGTCTAAAAAAGGTACTGAAGTCATCGATGGTCTGCGACATATAGCTGAGTTTTTCCATCATTTCTGCTTCAATTTCTTCTAAAAACTCCAGTTGAAATCCATGCACAGAAGTGATATGGCGCATCCCCTGTACAATAATACCCAGAGTATTCAAGGGTTGACGCCATTGATGAGCAATTGAATCGATCATTTCACCCATAGCTGCAAGACGGGATTGATGGCACATTACTTCGTATTGTTCGGTTCTCTTTGCCACTTCGGTTTCCACTTGCCGTTTCAGTTCCTCTTGGTAACGGATGTCTTGCGTTATATCTGAAGTAATCATCAAAATTTCATTACGGCTTTTAAGATAACTCAACGACATACTGGCATTGAGCTGTTCTCCAGATTTAGTGACACACACTTTACGAAAGTTCTGAATACTCCCATGCTTGATTGCATGTTCAACGGCTATTTTGGACGCATCAGCATACTCAGAAGAAGAGAGAGAGATACACGAATGGTGTGCCAGCTCCTCCATCGTGTACCCCATCATTGTTTGAAAAAATCGGTTGGCATACAAAAACATTCCGTTGTGATTGAGAATAGAAATGCCGTTTGCCGCTAAATCAAAGACTGCTTGCAGCTCTTCTTTTTTAGAGACAAGATCATTTAGACTCTCCTGAAGTTGGGATTCAACATCTATAAAACGTGTTATATTTACAAGGTAGACAAGACGAAAATGGGAATTATGAGCCACTTTAGTGTATACGTCAAAACGATTTTTCTTCCAACTGATAGTAGCTACAGATGTTATTCCCAATAAAACTTCTTCGATTTGAGAAAATATTGTTTCTGTAAATAATTCCGAAAAAGTAATTCCTGAAAGGCTATCGGTCAGTTCATATTGAGCAAGAGAGTCTCCATAGATTTCATGGATCGCTCCCTTGCTATCAATAATAAAAATTATCGTATTAGGAGGTGAGAATGTGCATTCAGGAAATAAGGGGTGCAACTTCATGTCAAAGATTTTTTGTTAATTTTTTTCACCTCAAAAAAGAGGTATTTTTTAATGTAATACAGAGCTATCGATGTTGAAATATGAGGTAGCGTTATCAATTCAGACATCTTATATTCCTTGATTTATACGAATGTAAGAATTATACCTTATAACGAAAAGCGGTAAGTTACACTTTGCGTTGTACTAAATGCTTACAATGATGAGATATTATCGCTCGTAATCCAACACGCTTGGCAACTACTTTGCCCAAAAGTCAGTTAGGTAA
>NZ_JAHFAQ010000100.1 GCF_023250475.1 Sulfuricurvum sp.
TATATCGGATTTAAAAACAATGCCCTGTTTGGATTTGATCCGCTCAAAAGCACTCGCAGCTTTGCAACGCCACGGAGCTGGGAAGCGGTGCATACCATTTTGAACAGTTCCCTGTCTAAACTGCTGTGGCTGGAGACAATCGGGGGGGCAGTGGGGGAAGATGCCGCCGTTGATTTTCTGGGATTTATTCAGGTGATGGACAAGCTCCCTGATATTGATAAGATTCTTTGCGGTGAAGAGAATGAAGTGAGTGACGATCTCTCTACCCTCTATGCCCTTGCCTCGGCGTTGGTATCGCGTATCCTTATGTCACCGTCGGATGAGGCGGTTTCAAATCTTTTGCGCTATAGCTTGAAGCTTAAAAACGAGTTTGCCGTCCTCATCGTTCAGGATCTTCAGCATCAAGGGGTCGCGATGGAGCATTTGGATGCATATGGTGAATGGGTAGAGGCGTACGCCTATCTGTTATGATCGATTTTTCTCCCCTTAAAGCGAGACTGC
Source organism: Sulfuricurvum sp. (assembly GCF_023250475.1). Lineage (GTDB taxonomy): Bacteria > Campylobacterota > Campylobacteria > Campylobacterales > Sulfurimonadaceae > Sulfuricurvum. The sequence goes on from NZ_JAHFAQ010000100.1 coordinate 502, forward strand.
TTATTGATTATCCGTTTTTCGGAACTATTGCTTCGGGTATGGAGACGGTGGCAAACGATGACATTGAGAGTTTTGCGACACGCTCTAACACGATAGAATATCGTGAAGACTACATAGAGCCTCTAAGCAGCGATGAACGTTTGTTTGTTCTGTGCAACGGTGCATTGCATGAAGCCCTTTCCCACACGCTCCGTCGCGGGAATCGAAGCCCTTGGTTATGGGAAATGGCATGTGATTATGCAATCAACGCACTGCTTATCGAGAACGGTTTTATCGCTCCTCCCAAAATAACCTACGACAAACGGTTTGGGAACCTGAGTACAGAAGAGATTTATGCGGAGCTAACATTGGAGTTTTTAGATCAGGAACAAAACGATCGAGACAGTGATGATCGACGAGACGGCGAGAGTGCGGATGAGAAACTATCCCGTGCACAGCGCGAACGCCGGACACGCGAAGCGATGGAAAAAGACGATCCCCTCTCCGAAGTATTTGCACGGCAATTCAGGTTACAACCAAAAAGTCGAATCGATTGGAGAAATCAATTGCGTGAAAGCATCGGCGGATACTATATCAGCGACTACACGCTGATACCTCCGTCAAAAAAATTACTCTATGAGGGGATTTATTTGCCGGGATCAGCATCCCGCCATTTGGAACTTGCTATTGCGATTGACAGTTCCGGCTCGGTGGATGAAGGACTCTTAGCCCAGTTTATTTCGGAGGTAGAGTCAATTATGGAGACCTTCGGCTCGTACACTATTGAGATGCTTGTGTGTGATGATCGGGTACGAAGCCAGTACCGATTTGAAAACGGCGAGAGCATTGTTTATGAGTTACTTGGGGGAGGGGGAACCGATTTTAATCCGATATTTGAGAGAATAGATTCATGGATGCAGCGTCCGAAAGTTCTCCTCTATTTTACCGATTTGGACGGTAAATTTCCCCCTTACGAACCGCCGTATGAGGTGCTCTGGATCACACCGCAATTGATGGAAGTTCCGTTTGGCAGGGTAATAGAACTAAAGGGTGAAAATGATTGAAAATGCGTTAAATATTTTAGAAACATCCAACCTTTTCATCACTGGCGGTGCGGGTTCAGGTAAAACGACACTGACTCGCGCTCTGATTGAGGATGCGGTACAAAAGGGAAAATCGGTTGCCCGTCTCGCCTCGACGGGAATGGCGGCAACATTGATCGGCGGACAGACGCTTCATAGTTTTTTTGATTTGGGAATTGCTAATTCTCAGGAAGAATTGGAGCGCAACGGCAAGCTCGACTCCTCTAAAAAAATTATCAAATTGATTCGTTCCATGGAGATCATTGTCATCGATGAGATTTCAATGGTGGGGGCGCCGTTACTGGATATGATCCGTTTACGGCTATTGCAAGCGGAATTTGCGGGTCGGTTGATTGTCGTAGGTGATTTTTTACAACTTCCTCCCGTGACGCGGGGGAATGAAACGATCTATTTTGCATTTGAATCTCCGTCGTGGGAGCGGCTAGGGTTTGAAACTCTCCACTTGGAAGGATCATACCGTACACATGAGGCAGAGTTTTTGTCTCTGCTGGAGAAAGTGCGTCATGCCCGTCTCGATGAAGAGGCACATGAAGCACTCGAAGAACTCGTAAAACCGTTGAATGAGGATATGTCTACGATGACATTGTTGTTCGGCAAAAACATTAGTGCCCAAAATCATAACCGTTCCCAGTTGGAACATCTAAATGGCGAGATCATAGAGGTGGAGACCTATGTAACGATCCATGATAAAAAGATGCAGGAACGTGATGTGGAGCGATTTATGACCGAGAGCCGAATCGAGCCGATCTTGGCACTGAAAGTCGGCGCACCGATCCTCTTTACCCGTAATGCATGGAACTACTACAACGGCGAGCGGGGACGCATTACCTCCATTGAAGAGGATATTATCTGGGTGAAAAAAGTCGACGGTGTAAGTGTCAAAGTGGAGCGTGTCGATACGATCAAAACACGGTGGATTGAAAAAGGGAGCACGGCAAGCGAAGAGAAACAGATTACCCTCAGTCAGTTTCCGATTACGTTAGCCTTTGCCATTACGATCCATAAATCGCAGGGGATGAGTTTGGCGGATTATGTCATCGAGACGAACGAAATTTTTGCCCCGTCGCAGTTTTACGTGGCATTGTCCCGTTCGGTTTCAGCCCATCGGGTGACGCTGATTCGTCCGAATAGAGGATGGGGAAAACTCTGTTTCGTCCATCCGAAGGCGAAACGATTTATCGATTTGATGTAAATGCCGAAGCGATAATAATCCGATAGGAAAACATTACGCTAAAGACCGCTGAGAGGAGTGCCACCGCCACCATCATGTACATGACGGCGAGCTGATAGGAGATTGCTTTGAGCGGATCGGCACCCGCGAGGAGCATCCCCGTCGTGATACCGGGTATATGGATGATCCCTACGGTCTGAAGCATATTGAGTGTCGGGATCATCGACGCTTTGACGGAGGCTTTGGAGGCAAAACTCAGCGCCTCTTTGAGCGGCGCACCCAGTGCCACCATCCCCTCGATAATCTCTATCGTATTTTTCACCTCTGCACGAAATCGCTCAATACTCTGAGAATAGACATTCAGGGCATTTCCGATAATCATCCCTCCGATCGGGATCATCTCATAGGGTACCATGTGGATCACCCCGAACGCCATCATCGAGAGAAAGACAATTCCCGAAGAGGCTCCGAGGGCAAAAAAGGCAATTTTAAAACTGTGATCTCCGAGAGGGGAGCGTTTCTTTGCCGTATAGGCTCCGAAAGTGACCATCCCCAGCAGTACGAAAAAGAGGAGAGAAGGATGTTCTAGTTTAAAAAGATAAACGAGAGCATAGCCGAGAAGTCCAAGCTGCACCATTGCCAAAATCGAGTTTGTGAGAATGGTTTTTTCCAGACCGAACTGTTCTCGGCGTGAGTACCATAGGGCAAAAATGATAAGAGCGTAAGAGGCTAAAAAAGAGTATTGCATACAGAAAGGATAAACGATTTTTGATTAATAAGAGGCTTCCCCGAAAGGGGAAATGAGAAGATTAAAGGCTATCCGCGTGAGAAGCAAGATATTCGGCAACACCCTCAGTGCTAGCTTTCATACCGGCATCCCCTTTTGCCCAACCTGCAGGACATACTTCACCGTGTTCGTTAGTGAACAACATCGCATCGATCATGCGGAGCATTTCGTCGATGTTACGTCCGAGTGGAAGGTCGTTGATCACTGCATGTCGGATTGTTCCGTCTTTATCGAGGAGGAATGATCCGCGAAGTGCAACAGAATCACCGAGCAATACATCGTAATCACGTGAAATTTGTTTATTAAGGTCTGCTACAAGCGGATAACGAACTTGACCGATACCGCCTTGGTTTACCGGAGTATTTTTCCATGCAAAATGGCTGAATTGTGAGTCAACCGATACGCCGATAACGTTGATTCCGCGTTCTGTGAACGACTCTAATCGGTGATCAAACGCGATAAGCTCAGATGGGCATACAAACGTAAAGTCCAACGGATAGAAAAACAGTACGGCACCTTTTTCGCCGAGGTTTTCGTACAAGTTGAAGTTATCAACGATTTGATTGTTTCCGAGGACGGTGGTAGCGGTAAAATCTGGGGCTTTTTTGGTAACGAGCATTTTAGTTCCTTGTGTAGTTTATGTGTAATGTAGGGAAATTGTAACACATGAAGATTAATTCAATTGAGACTCATAAAGTTAACTCAAAATTCTAAAGGATAATTTTTATTATTTAGAATAAATATCATATCCCCCGAGAAGGGGGGATAGATTACAATGCGGCACGAACCGCTTTGGCAGCTTCGATCATATTTTTGAGTGAAGCTTCCGTTTCACCCCAACCGCGGGTTTTGAGACCGCAGTCGGGATTGATCCACAGCTGAGTTGCGGGGAGCACTTCCAGAAGCAGATGGATTTGTTTCTCCATCTCTTCGACACTCGGCACACGCGGAGAGTGAATGTCATAGATACCGGGCCCGACTTCCTGCGTATATCCGACCTCTTGAAAAATCCGTAACAGACGGTTGCCGCTGCGGGATGTTTCGATGGAAATCACATCGGCATCCATAGATTCGATTGTACGTATGATATCGGTAAATTCACTGTAGCACATATGGGTGTGGATCTGAGTGTCATCTTCTGCTACGGCGGTACTGAGCAGGAAGCTTCGCAATGCCCACTCTTCATACTCTGCACGGTTTTCCTGTCGCAACGGATATCCCTCTTTAAATGCCGCTTCGTCTACTTGGATCATCTTTATCCCGGCACGTTGAAGATCATCCACTTCATCACGGATGGCGAGAGCGATTTGGGTGGCGGTGAGGGAACGGGGCTGATCGTTGCGGACGAAACTCCAATTAAGAATGGTTACCGGTCCTGTAAGCATCCCTTTCATGACGCGATCGGTAAGACTTTGCGCATAAAGACTCCATTCGAGCGTCATCGGATCAGGTCGGCTCACATCACCGTAGAGAAGCGGAGGTTTAACGCATCGGCTTCCGTAGCTTTGGACCCAGCCATTGTGACTGAATGCAAATCCGCTTAGCTGTTCGCCAAAATATTCCACCATATCGTTGCGCTCAAATTCTCCGTGAACAAGGACATCCAGATCAAGTGATTCCTGAAATTTGACGCAGTGAGCTATGGCGGTTTTCATTGACTCTTTATAGTTCTCTTGGGTAATTTCCCCCTTTTTTAACGCTTGACGCACTTTTCTGATTTCGTGTGTTTGTGGAAAAGAGCCGATCGTAGTGGTTGGGAGAATAGGGAGCGAAAAGAGGGCATGCTGGACCTTCTGACGTTCGCTAAATGGGCTAAAGCGTTTGAAATCATCAGGAACCAAACCCTTCAGACGGCTTTGTACGGCTTCATCGGTATGATTTTTAGTTTGTGGCGGAAACTCAATTACACCATGTTCAAAAAATGCTTTTTCCAGTAGGGAAAGTTCCGCTAACTTTTCTTCGGCAAACGATAAGAGTTCTTTGACTTCCGGCTCCAGTGATATTTCGTGTCTGAGGCTGTAGGGGACGTGAAGAAGCGAGCATGATGTGCTCAGACGAAGCCGTTCTTTGGGAATATAGGCTGCGATCTCATTCAATTGTCTCAGCGATGCGCTCAAATCATTTGTCCATACATTGCGTCCGTCGATAATCCCGATTGTGACCTGTTTGTCACTATTGCTTAGCAAATCGAGTGAGCGGAGATTTTTCTCTCCATGGACAAAATCAAGGAGCACTCCTTGGATAGGTGTATGTATTAAAACGGAAGTTGCTTCGTTTGAGTGTTCGAAGTAGGTTGCTACCGATACGTTCCCCATTTTCCCCAGCTGATTATAGGCGATTTTTAAGAGGGAAAGATCATTGGAGGTAAGATCCAAACTGAGCGAGGGTTCATGAAAAATAATCTCAGTCTCAAGGGGCTGTAATACGGTAAGAAGTGATACGTATTGATCCAATAACGGATCAAATAAGGCGGCACGGACATTTTCGGGACATTTTGAGAGGTTTAGAAATGTGATCGGACCGACGAGATGGATAGAGCCTTTACATCCATGCGTTTGTGCTTCTTTGTACTCCTCCAGAATTTTACTCGGATTGATCTCTCCAAATTGAAATTTTTCATGAAGTTCAGGGACGAGGTAATGGTAGTTGGTATTAAACCATTTTGTCATCTCCATTGCCGTGTGGGTAGCGTCTCCGCGGGCCATCGTAAAATAACGTCGCGTAGGATCAAAAATATCGTAAAATCGTTCGGGTTCTGCCCCCAATATAACCATTAGATCGAGCATATTGTCATAAAAACTAAAATCGTTGACGGCGACGGTAGCCATCCCCGCATCGCTTTGAGCCTGCCAATGGCGTAATCGTAATTGAACTCCGACGCTTTTCAGCTCATCAAGGCTGGCAGAGCCTTTCCAATAGTTTTCGAGGGCAATTTTTAGTTCTCTTTTTTCGCCGATACGGGGAAATCCGAGCACTACTGTTTTGTTTGTCATTTTGTATACCTTTAAAGTTTGTTTTAGTAAGAGTGAAAATAGGGTTATGACAGACGTAGCGGCGGCGAAGAATCGGTAAGCAGATAACGGAATAAAAAACGGAGTTTCGGTACGAACGATGAGATGTAGAGGGCACACCGGGTACGGCGGCGGAAAAAGCAGTTACAGTGGCACTGGCAGCGGGAAACTTTCGGGGTAAAAGATTCGATCGCTTCTAAAAGGAGATCAAGTTCATCGGGAGGGCTTTCATCAATATTTGCATCACTCATATAAGATCGGTAAGAGTGACAAGTTTGGGTACGAACAGCTCGGTTATGCAATGTTGTAGCATTGACGGTAGCCGTAATCGCTTGGAGCGAAAAATAACGTCCCTTAAACCCTTTTGCCATTATTGCCTCTCTATTTTTATGGTGGAATTATACATCAAGATATAGCTATAATCGCACTATGATAACCTTTACGAATCTCTTTTCTATGATGCTCCGCTATAAGCGCTCGCTTTTATGGGGAAATATTATTGCCATACTCGCTACCCTTATTTCGATTCCGATTCCTTTGCTCATCCCGTTGATGGTCGATGAGGTACTTCTCAAAAAAGGGGGGGCGATTACGAATATAATCGATATGTTCACTTTGGCGCATAATCCCCTCATTTATATAGCAATCGTTCTTGCGGTGACGATAAGCTTGCGATTTGTTTTTTTTCTTCTCAGTGTTGTGTCGCAGAAATTTTTTATTACTCTTTCACAAGAACTGAGCTTCACGATACGTGTCCGTGCTCTGGAACATCTTAAACATGTCTCTATGAGTGCGTATGAGCGATTGGGAAGCGGTAAAGTAATTACCCATCTTATTACCGATATTGATACGATAGAGCAGTTTTTGGGAAGCGCCCTTTCCAAACTGATCGTTTCGGTTGCAACGCTTATCGGGGTAGCGGCGGTACTCATCTGGATTAACCCCTTGTTTGGTATTCTTATCATCATTTTTCAGCCCCTTATTATGATAGTCACTCGTAAAATATCGGGTCGGGTCGGGATACTTAAAAAAGAACAAAACCGTACCATAGGAGAACTTTCCGATACCCTCACACAGATGTGTGATCTGTTCGGACAGATTCGTGCAAGCAATAAAGAGGATCGGTTTGTTGCTTCCGCGATAGATCAATCGAAGCGTTTGCGTCAAAGCGCGAGTGAATACGGTATCAAAGCACTGAGGGGTGAGCGCTATTCATATACTCTGTTTTTGAGCGGATTTGAGATTTTTCGAGCCCTTGGGCTGGTGATGGTTCTTTATTCAGATCTTAGTATAGGGCTGATGTTCGGCATCTTCGGCTATTTGTGGTTTATGATGACCCCGGTGCAGGATTTGCTCTCGATGCAATACAGCTTTGCGAACGCTAAAAATGCTCTTGCTCGG
>NZ_JAHFAQ010000101.1 GCF_023250475.1 Sulfuricurvum sp.
GCGCAGCAAGAAACAGATGGTTAGCGTCCTACATCGCTATTGTTTCGCTAGAGGCCTAGAGTAATCTAGGCAGTAGATTAATTATCACTTTATCCAGAACCCGGCTTACGTTGTACCTACCTACATTCCTCCACTTCTCTTTTGTAAACTATTAGTGGTGCAAAAAATGCAACACAGATGCAACAGTACCGAGATACTATTAGTCATGACTTTACGTAAGTAGATCTTAATAGTGTATTGATAAAAAAGTTAACATTTTATAACATTTGTATTGAAAAAGTCCCTAAAATGCTTGATTTGCTTACTTTTAATAGAACTTAAAATTTCGTAGTCAATTCATATAGCGTTTGCTTCCAATACAAATGTTATATACAATCATAGTAATATATTATATATAAGTGTTAGGATACAAAAGGAGGGGTATGTCTTTTATTGATAAAAGGAAAATGTCGTTTGACGAAAAAGTAGATATTTATAAAGCTCTTGGGAATAAAACAAGACTTGAAATTTTTGAACAGATATTATCGAACGGTGACAAAAGCGTCCATAAGAACGGAATGATGTGCATCACTGAGATTGCCGCATTGTTCACGTATTCTATGCCAACTATTTCGGCACATATTGACATTCTCCGAAAAGCAGGGTTGATCATGAGTTTTAAAGATGGAAAAAAAATCTATGTTGATGTCGATATCGAAAAATGCAAAAAACTCTATGATGCTTTTAGCGGTTCGATTTTGTCATACGAAGAAAAAAAATTGAGTCAGAATTCAGTTCAAAACTGATTTTCAGAAATTTACTAAACCTACAATCCTCAAAAAAAATAAAAAAACATTCATAAAAAGTAACTTTTTTAACACAATTAGTCAATTAGCTAATTAATTAAGTATATATATTCGTTTCATTTGCTATGCTATACGTCATATTAAATCGTAGGCTCTTTATGCAAAATATCTTTATCGGACGACAACCCATTATTGATTTGAACGGACATCTTCACGGCTATGAGTTACTGTTTCGTCAAAGTTTTGACAATTATGCTGCCCCAATATCTTGTAATACGCAGGCGACATGCCGTGTTTTAGTCAATGCTCTCAATAACTTCGGATCACGAAAACTTCTCGGTAAACATTACGGCTTTATCAATATTGATCATACTTTTTTTAACACGCCTCTGTTTGATGCCATCCCTGCGGATAAATTTGTTCTGGAAATCTTAGAGAATACTCTTGTGGATACTGAATTTGTAACCAATGTAAAAAATCTTAAAGAGCAAGGGTATTCATTTGCCTTGGATGATATGGATCTTAGCGAAGAGATGATTGTACGGTTTGAACCTGTATTCAAGTATTTGTCTTACGTTAAAATCGATCTGTTCGCCGCAAGCAAAGAGATAATAGACGAAAAAATCAACTTATTTGAACACTATGAAGGGATAAAACTCCTTGCCGAGAAAGTAGAAACGATCGAAGATTACGAGTATTATAAAAAATCAGGATTCACCTATTTTCAAGGCTATTTTTATGAAAAACCTACCGTATTTTCACAAAAAAAATTCGATCCGTCCCATCGAGTGCTTTTGGAAGTTATCGCGTTGATCGATTCAAATGCGGATATAAAAGAGTTAGAATCAAAACTTTTAATTTGTCCCCATTTGATTATAAATCTTTTGAAATATATTAACTCCGTTGCAATAGGGGTCAAAGAGCCTATTTCTTCTTTGCGTCATGCCATGGCATTGCTCGGAAGACAATCGTTAAAACAGTGGATTTTGTTATTTCTCTATGCAGATGCAATCGGGCCGATGTTTTCAGAACCTATTCTTTTATCGGCACTGTTTCGCGGAAAAATGATGAGTTGTTTAGCCTCGTGTACGGATACATCAATCCATGAAGAAGCTTTTTTAGCAGGGTTGCTTTCATTGTTTGACGTCATGTTTGGATTGCCTATGAACGAGGTACTTAGCGGGATTCATCTCAATGATTCTATTTTATCCGCATTAATTGATAACGAGGGGATACTCGGGGATATGCTTGCTTTGGTCGTATCTATTGAGGACGAGAGTTTTTCTGATATTCAAGAGAAAATAAAAAACCTGAATCTTGACGAAGATAAATTAAGTGCAATGGCGACGGAAAGTTATAATTGGTCAAATGATTTTTATGAGGAACATTTTGCTGATATAATCGTTTAATACTGCGGATTGAAGAGCTTACGTGAGATATAATACCGTACTTACATGACTTTATACTAAATAAGAGGATTTTCAAATGAATGAACAAATGCTAATAGAGTTACAACACCATATTTCCCAAGTTATCGGGGATCACACGGCAAAAATGGCGATAGCATTGAATAACTATGTTCTCGATACCGCAGCATCAACAGCAATCTATGCGATTGAAAAATCAACGGGAAATAAACTTTCCAATGATGAGAAAGATAAAATCCTAGCTTCGATTATGAGTGCAATGGATGGAAAGCTTGAGTATTATATGCAACAAGCATACGCTGCAGAGTGATTTTTAAATCATTCGCATAATCCCTCACGTTTAAATCCCTTATCGTTACTTTTACTTTACTTATGAATAGGAATGAATCTTGCTTGTAGCTGATCATATACTCGTTCAAGGAAGTCTTATGACAATTACTTTGTACAGCGCCTATTCAGACGTATTAGAAATGATCGAATCTTTTTTCGGTATTTGGGCAGAAGAACTTTTTTAATCCGGTAACCCTTAGGGGGACTGAGAAAAGGATGTAACCAAAATGGACTTTACCATCAAAGAGAGTACATTAGGCGTCGATTCCCCGATAGTCAAACCCAATACGGGGTTTTTTACTCAAGTGGGTGAAACGCGTTTGCGAAAACTTGTCGATGATCATTACGAGAATATTCGCAACAGCGATATTGCCTTTATGTTTCCGGTTGATTACGAAGATGAGTATGCGAAGGTAAAAAAACACGCAGCCGATTTTTTCATACAGATATGCGGTGGCCCCGATTATTTTGCTCAGACACGAGGAGATCCTCGTATGCTGGCACGTCATCAGAGATTTCGAATCGATGAGCGAGGGCGCCGAATCTGGCTTAGTTCTTTTGCTTCACTTCTCCCCCTTCTCGAAGAAGAAGGGATAAAACCGGAATACATTCAATCCTTTTGGAATTATCTGGAGCGATTCTCAACTCTTCTCGTCAATATGCCTGCCCCAACTAAGGGGTAATTATTTTTTTCTCCACAAACTGTGCGGTCGTTGCCAAAAGGATTCGTTCGGTTTTCCTACATGAATTTCTTCAAAATACTCTTTTTCATGGGCATTCATTGCCTCTCGAATTGCATTGACGGTCCGTTTTTGAGCTTCTATCGGCGCAGAGAGGACACAGTACTCTCCATCGGTAAGTTCGTTGTTAAATCGTTCTTCATCAAATGTTTTTCCTAAATACTGAACGATGTAGCGCAGATCGCGCTCCGCATTTCCCAGACAGCTTGTTGCCCCGGGGGAGGGGGTCATATTAAAAATAATTCCTTCTCCTGTATTAATTGAGGCTTCTCCAAGGAGAAGTTTTTGCTGTTTTTTATCAATAACCTGCGGGCGTACTCCCCCGAAACCATGAGCGTATTCAAACTCATCAAGTTGAAGGGACGGGACAATTTTGCGGGCATCGTGTAAAAAAAGACGTTTATTAAACCATGGAATTTCAAAGAGAAAATTGCGAAAGATATAGTTGCGAATATCGCTTTCGCGGAGGAGTTTCCACAAGGCTATAACCACATTTCGATCCAGTCTCAAGGTTTTCCAAAAATCGAGGTAGGTTCCTCCGGTAAATCGTTCGAGTTTGGGGAGGACGAGGGCGGTGGGCCCGAAACGGGTATTTCCGTCTGCAAGAATATCGGGATCGCCGTGCAGTGCTGCAAACGGGAGTTTCGGATTTTGGATCATGTAGACTTTGCCGTTAAGGATATGTTTGGACGTGAGGTAAAAACTTCCCGCTACCGGAAGACAACCGTAATCATGACCGTAACCCATGCCATGTGCGAGATAAAGACTGTGTGCGCCTGCGTCGGTGACAATAAAATCAGCGGTATAGTTACCCTCCGGAGTACGAACCGTATAGCCGCGTACGGGATTTTTTTCGATGCTGAGTACTGGCGCGTTTAAAAACAGATCTACCGTCGTATCGGGTTCATTTTTGGCGTTAGAGATAAACGATTGTGCCATTTTTCCGTAGTCTACCGTCGTCCATTGCCCCTGAGTTCCGATTCCGACAATGGTCTCTTGGCGTTCCTTTCCCTCTTCATCAAATATGACGCGGGGTTCTAGCAGTTTGAGCTTCTCTTTGTCCCATACCTCTAGATAGGGAAAGAGTTCGGAAAACTCTTCATAGCGGCTTAGCAGGAATTCCACCTCTTCGTCGCCGATACCGAGAGCCATTTTTTGGTGGGAAAAAATAATACTGTTCTGATAGCTGTGCTGCAGACAATATTTTTCGACCATTTTGGCGGTTCGTTTGGTAATGGCTGCTTTGGCGAGGGTATAGTTGGTTTCGATATCACCGACATGGATCGTTTGGGAATTAGCTGTCCCTTTGGAGTTTAATGTCGCAACGGCACCGTATTTCTCAACAATGGCGATTTTAGAGACATCGGTATATCGCGCAAGTTCGTAAGCGAGAGCGCACCCCGATATTCCCGCTCCGACGATAAGAACTTCATAGTGGCGATCATTCATGTGATCCTTTCGATTGAGTGAGAGATAGAGTTATTTTATACTATTAACATGAAAAAAAAGGGTACTAGCGGAAATATTACACTAAAAAATGCTATATTACCTCTATAATGAAAATCAAAAAGGAAAAGGTATGAGCACTGTTACCCTTACCGATAACCGTACCGGAAAAAGCTATGAATTTTCGATTCTTAGTCCGAGTATGGGACCCGATGTGATCGATGTACGCTCGCTTTACAAAGAGACGGGGATGTTTACCTACGATCCGGGATTTACCTCCACGGCGAGTTGCAGCTCTGCTATTACCTACATCGACGGTGAAAAGGGGGAGTTGCTGTATCGCGGATATGATATTAGTGATTTAGCAACCAAAAAAAGCTATTTGGATGTTGCCTATCTACTTCTTATGGGTAAACTTCCCAATGAAACCGAACGTGCATCTTTCGATATGGAATTACGTAAGCGTTCTTTTGTTCATGAAGGACTCAAACGGCTCTTTGACGCATTTCCGGACAAAGCGCATCCGATGGCGATGATGTCTTCGGCAGTGTCAGCCCTTTCGACGTTTTATTTTGAGCATCTGAATGTAAAAAATGATGAAGAAGCTCAGGTTATGGCGCGTCGTATTATTGCGAAGATTCCGACACTTGCGGCATTTACCCACCGACGAATGTTTGGTATCCCGTATATCTATCCCGATATTGAACGCCCTTTTACTGAAAATTTTCTCTACATGCTGCGCGCTTATCCGGGAGAAAACTTGGAAATACGCGATGTTGAAGTTAAAGCGCTCGATACTATTTTCACCCTTCATGCCGATCACGAGCAAAATGCTTCTACCTCGACCGTACGTGCCGTTGCTTCAACGGGAGCGCATCCGTATGCTTCTTTGTCTGCCGGGATCAATGCACTGTGGGGAAGGGCGCATGGCGGGGCAAACGAGTCGGTGATCGCTCAGCTTGAGTACATCGGAAGTTTGGATAAGGTGGATGATTTTATAGCACGGGCGAAAGATCCGAACGATGATTTTAAATTGATGGGATTCGGACATAGGGTCTATAAAAACTTTGATCCCCGTGCCAAAATCCTTAAAAACCTTCTTGATCAGCTCAAAGATGAGCTTGGGGTGAACAATGATTTACTTAAAATTGCGGAGAGAATCGAACAAATTGCCTTAAGTGATGACTATTTTATTCAGCGTAAACTTTATCCCAATATCGATTTTTATTCAGGTCTCATTTTGACCGCCTTAAAAATTCCGAAATCGATGTTTACGATTATCTTTGTCATAGGTCGCTCCGTAGGCTGGGTTACGCAATGGATTGAACTTAAAAACGATCAGGAGATGAAAATTGCTCGTCCCAGACAGCGTTATATCGGAGAAGAAAAAAGAGTATTGTAGTGTTATGCCTATTTGATATCAGACATTACAGTTTTCAGGGAGAGAGCATTTTTGTAAGTCTTTGTACGTATTGATCGTTTCATTGGGTAAATCGAGATGCTTATGCTCACAATAAAGATTGTTTTGTCTCAATAGCGGTATGGTATTGATGTGCGTAATATCAATCTCTTGATGGGATGCTTTCAAGAGTGCAAAATCATCGCCAAAAATACGAAAAATTTGAAAGTCGGAAAATTCAGATTCTAAATAGCTACTAAATTGACTTAACAATATATCCCCTTCGCTCCATCCGTATTGCTGATTGTAGGATGTAAAATTTTTGATATTAATCAAATGCAAACATATATTTTCATTTTTCTCTTTGCTTTTTCTAAGAATAAAATCAAGATAGTCGTGATTGTATAGATGGGTTAAAGGATCTTTATAAAAGTAGGCAAAACGTTCATCCTCGATGTACGAATGGGGTTCTTGATTGACATTCTCATCAACATCGATTAATGTTAAAACATCCAGTGCGATCTCAATGACTTTTGGATCATACCATATACCGCTTAGCTCTCGTAATTCGGCGATTGCTTCGGACCCCGTTTTTTTCGATTTATAGATTCGGCCGGTAGTCATGGCGTCAAACGCATCGGCCACTGCCATGATCCGTGCGGGCATAGGAATCTCTTCACCTTTTAGAAATCTCGGATAGCCGCTTCCGTCATAATGTTCGTGATGGGCATAGATAATATCGACAAATTTACTGTACATAGGGACTTCAGAGAGAATCTCGTACCCAGCCGTAACATGGTTTTTGATTAAAGAATATTCATTGTTCGTTAATTTTCCCGGCTTTAGTAAAATGGCATCGGGGGTGATGATTTTTCCGATATCGTGTAATATTCCCGCCTGATAAATCAATTCAGATTCTTCTTGGGTACATCCCATGGCTTCGGCAATTTTTTGAGAATAGAGGGCTACTCGTTCACTGTGTCCGCCCGTGTAGGTATCTCGTCCTTCTATCATTTTAACCAAAGAACGGATTACATGATCATAGTTGGATACCTGTTGATCTTGTAGGAGCCGTACTTTTTCGGTCCGTTCGTTTACCATTGTTTCAAGTTGGGATTTATACATCTCATTTTCGCGAAATGCATTGAGTTTATCAATGGAGAGTTCCAGTACTGTCAACACCTGATTAAAATCAATCGGTTTTATCAGATATCCGGTTACCCCTAATTGTATGCATTGCGATAAAATTTCGGAATCGGTGTCGGCGGAGAGGACAATAATCTCTTGTTTTTCACTGTGCAGACGGATATTTTTAATCAGTTCTAAGCCGTTCATTTTCGGCATAAGCATATCGGTTAGGACAATATCGTATGCATTGTGTAAATATTTATCCAGTGCCTCTACACCGTTGGCTGCGGTTTCAATATGGTCAAAGATTTTACTAAGGAAGAGGGTGGCTTTTTCCCGCAGACCAATTTCGTCTTCAACGTAAAGAATCGTAAATTCTTTTGTTTTTACTTTGAGTGATTCGACTTTTTTCTTCAGAAGTTCAATATCCATGATCAACCTTTAATTTTCTTCTCCCGTTTGATGCTCGGAAGTGCTATTGTATTTTTTCAATAATCGGACTTTAAAACATGCTCCGCCGTCTTTATTGTTTGAGGCTTCAATACAGCCGTGAAGATGCTCTTCAATAATCATTTTAGACATATACAGCCCCAATCCGGTCCCCGTTTTTTCATCTTTAGTAGAGAAATAGGGATCAAATACTTTTGGTAAAATCGCTGTATCAATTCCACCGCCGTTATCGCAAATTTCACTGTT
>NZ_JAHFAQ010000102.1 GCF_023250475.1 Sulfuricurvum sp.
ATTAAATTCCAAGTTTACCGTTGATTACACGGCACAGCTTCCAGTAAAAAATGGCTTCAAAGCACTCTCTTTTGATACTTTGCCGAACTACTACACCAATGCCGGTGAAGAAGTCCGCGGCTATGTATTGGAAAACATTGCCGTGAATGTAAGCGGTGATGAGGGTGTTAAAGCCTTTGATCCTTCTGCCGCCATTCGTGAGAATGTCGTTTATTTGGCCAATCCGGTATTGCAGTTCTCGGCGTTTACGGCGGCTTCGCATCAACTTAACGCGTCGGGCGGTTTGTACGCTTCGCACACGGCAATGGAGACGAACGGCTGGAGCGAAGGGGATGCATTGCGTGTTAAAACAGCACACGGCGAGCTGAGTGTCAATGTAATAGCCGACGGTAAGATCGAGGGAGAGATCGTGTATCTTCCGACGTTCGATACCGCTATCAATTCTGAAGCACTGTTTGACGGTTACCGTTTTGCGTGCGTATCAATTCAAAAGGTGTAAAGCATGGATGTAGCATTCATTATAGAAACGATCGTTAAAATCGTTGTCATCTTATTAATTTTCTCTGCGCTTGCGGGTCTTGGGACCTATTTCGAGCGTAAAGTGCTGGCGTTTATGCAACGCCGTTTGGGGCCGATGCACGTCGGGCCGTTCGGTTTGCTTCAAGTTGCGGCGGACGGGATTAAACTCTTCACTAAAGAAGATATTATCCCTCAGA
Source organism: Sulfuricurvum sp. (assembly GCF_023250475.1). Taxonomy (GTDB): domain Bacteria; phylum Campylobacterota; class Campylobacteria; order Campylobacterales; family Sulfurimonadaceae; genus Sulfuricurvum. Next base: position 717 of record NZ_JAHFAQ010000102.1, read on the forward strand.
ACGTTGTAAAACCGATTTTTAAAATTGCTCCGGTCATTACGGCGGCAACGGCATTTATGGCGTCTGCGGCTATTCCGTTTTGGCCTCAGTTTACCGTTATGGGGTACACGGTTCATCCGATTGTTGCCGATATCAATGTCGGTATCCTGTATGTGTTAGGGGTTATGGCAATCGGCTTGTACGGCCCGCTCCTAGGAGGGATGGCATCGGCGAACAAATGGTCGTTGATCTCTGCCGCCCGTAGTGCCGCCATCTTTATTTCGTATGAAGTTATTTCGGGGTTATCGTTGTTGGCTCCGCTGATGATGGTCGGTTCATTGTCGTTGGTCGATATCAATAACTACCAGGCCGGCGGAATCGGAAACTGGATCGTCTGGTCTCAGCCGGTGGCATTCATCCTTTTCTGGATTGCCGCGTTTGCTGAAACCGGACGTACTCCGTTTCACCTCGTGGCAAACGATCACGAAATTATCGACGGTTTCGGTACGGAGTATTCGGGTATGCGCTGGGGGATGTTCTTCATCGGCGAATATGCGAATATGTTCTTTATTTCGTTTGTAATAGCAATTATCTTCTTAGGCGGTTTTGGTGACGGTACGATTGCGGGAGCATTTCAATTGCTTCTAAAAGTGGCGTTTTTCTTTTTCTTTTTCCTATGGACACGTGCTGCATGGCCGGATGTCCGACCTGACCAATTGATGTGGTTGTGTTGGAAAGTTTTAATGCCGATTGCGGTGCTCAACATTGTTGTCACCGGCATCGTGATGATGTTCTAAGGGGGTTGTGCGATGCATCATGAAGAAGTATTTACAGACCGAAATGTAAGTGAACACAGTGCTTATTTTTACGTCGATATTGAAACCTATCCGGTAAGCGGATGGGATAAGTTTAAACAAGTGCTCAAGCGTGCCGTGCGGGGTGAACTCTTTGTAGGGCTATGGGTTGTACTGCGCGAGATGATCAAATTTGACATCCACACCGTCCAGTATCCGAAAGAGAAACTCCCGATCGGTCCTCGCTACCGTGCGGTGCACAAACTGCTCCGTTTATGGGAATCCGGGTATGAGCGCTGTATCGGTTGCGGATTGTGCGAAAAAATCTGTATTTCCGATTGTATCCGTATGGACACGCGTATTGATGAGAACAGCCGTAAAGAGGTTACTGAGTACAGTATCAATCTCGGACGTTGTATTTTCTGCGGTTACTGCGCCGAAGTATGTCCTGAGCTTGCAATCGTTCATGGTGGACGTTATGAAAATGCCTCCGAACAGCGCACCCATTTCGTCATTAAAGACGATATGCTTACCCCGCTTGATTTGCTCAAAGCAGGAGAACAAGCAGAATACCCAGGCTTCGGTGCCATTATCCCAGGAAGCGACGCGTCGGTCAAAAAGACCCCGTTGGCGTATTAAGGAGTCAAAGTATGTTTGAAGCAATCGCTTTTTATCTGTTTGCGGCGCTCACCATCGTGATGTTTACCATCACGGTAATGACCAGCCAAGCGCTTTATGCGATTACCGCAATGGCGGCGGGGATGATTTTCATCTCAGCATTTTTCTTTATTTTGGGTGCCGACTTTTTGGGTGCGATCCAAATTATCGTCTATACCGGAGCGGTAATGGCGTTATATGCCTTCGGTATGATGTTCTTCGATACAACGCGTGACGTTATTGAAAAACGGACCAATCCGCAAATCGTTTTTGCCCTTGGTGTTTTGGCGGCGGTTATGGTGGTAGCAATTTTTGTTGCGCCGGTTGTTTCGAATAACATTCAAGCCCTTTATCCGATGCAGGAGAATGTCGGAAACTCTCAAGCCGTCGGTATGGTTCTTTTTACCAAGTATCTTGTTCCGTTTGAAGTGGCAGCGGTTATGCTGCTGGTCGCGATGATCGGCGGAATTATTCTAGCCGGTAAGAAAATGGACAAATCGTTGACATTGATGGCAGAAGAAGAGATCAGCACGATGGATGACGGTTTTGAACCACAAGCAGGGGGACACTGATGGAAGTTACACTGACCCATTATCTTGTTTTATCAAGTATATTGTTTGCGATCGGCTTGATCGGGGTTATGCGCCGTAAAAATCTTTTGATGCTCTTTTTTGCAACCGAGATTTTACTCAATGCTACCAATATCGCATTTGCGGCTATTTCTCACTATATCGGTGATTTAAGCGGTCAAATGTTTGCGTTCTTCATTATTGCGATTGCGGCATCGGAAGTGGCGATCGGGCTTGGTCTGCTCATCGTATGGTACAAGCGTACCGGTAAGATCGATCTAGATCAAATGAATTCAATGCGAGGATAGACTATGGAATTTTATTTATATATCGCACTGTTTGCTCCGCTGGTCGGCTCCCTTTTCTCAGGGCTGTTCGGTGCATCGGTTAAAACCTCTGTAACCGGATACGTTGCATCGGGATTGCTTTTCACCTCGTTTGTGAGCAGTGCTATTTTGCTCAGTTATGTGATGAGCGGTCACACGGTACATGTTGAGATGATGACGTGGATGGCGACCGGTGATTTGTATATCCCGTTTGGGTTTGTCGTTGATCAGGTAAGTGTTGTGATGATGATGGTGGTTACGATCGTTTCAACCATTGTCCATATCTATTCGATCGGATACATGGATCACGACAAAGGGTTCAACCGTTTCTTCTCGTACCTTTCTGCCTTCGTTTTCTCTATGATGGTTTTGGTTATGAGTGACAACTTTGCGGGGCTTTTCATCGGATGGGAAGGGGTCGGACTCTGTTCATGGCTATTAATCGGTTTTTGGTATCAAAAAGAGTCGGCGACTTGGGCGGCCAACGAAGCGTTTATTATGAACCGTATCGCCGATCTTGGAATGTTAATCGGTATTTTTCTGATTTATTGGAATGTCGGTTCGCTCCAATATGATGTAGTATTTGCAGAAATCGGCAATCTTCCGATGGTGATTGTGACATGGATCGGTATCTTTCTCTTTATCGGTGCGATGGGTAAATCGGCACAGTTTCCTCTCCATACTTGGCTTGCCGATGCAATGGAAGGTCCGACTCCGGTTTCGGCATTGATCCATGCGGCAACGATGGTTACTGCGGGGGTTTATTTGGTCGTTCGTGCCAATCCGATTTACGATTTGATCCCGAATGTCGGACTTTTTATCGCGAGTCTCGGTGCTTTCGTTGCCCTTTTTGCGGCTTCAATGGCACTGGTTAACCGCGATATGAAACGGATCATCGCTTACTCTACCCTCTCACAGCTCGGATACATGTTCGTAGCTGCAGGATTGGGTGCATACTGGGTAGCGTTGTTTCACCTCATGGCACATGCATTTTTCAAAGCGCTCTTGTTCCTCGGCGCCGGTAACGTCATGCATGCGATGCACGATGAACTCGATCCGTTCAAAATGGGAGGATTGGGTAAAGTGATGAAAGGGACATTTATCATGATGACCCTTGCCTCCGTCGCATTGGCGGGTATCTATCCGTTTGCCGGATTCTTCTCCAAAGATTTGATTTTGGAAGTCGGATTTGTTGAGCATCATTACGTGATTTATACGGTATTGCTGTTGACTGCAGGGCTAACGGCATTCTATTCCTTTAGACTTGTCGCATTGATTTTCCACGGGGAAGAGCGTTATAAACTTTTCGGTATCCATCCGCATGAAGCGTATAAATTTATGTTGGTGGCGATGTCACCGCTCCTTTTGTTGGCGATGATTGCAGGATCGTTTAAAATGACCTACTATCAATTGGTTATTAACCTCCTTCCATCGACGCAATATCACGTTCATAATGTCACCACCTACTGGATTATGACGATCGGGACGCAGTTGTTTGTGATGCTTGCCATCGGATTTGCGTATAAAAAATACAGCAATTGGAACACTGTTCCGGATGGAAGCTCCGCAATGGAAAAGAGTTTCATCTACAAATTGCTGTGGAACCAATATTACATTCCAAAAATATACGAAGAAGTTTTTGCGAAGCCGTATCTTGAACTTTCGAAAATTGCATGGAAACAGATTGATCTTAAAATTGTTGATGCAACGGTCGATGCGATTGCCAATGCAATTTATAAAACAGGTGAGAATACACGCGATATCCAAAACGGAAATCTCTCAAGCATGCTTCGTTGGATGGTTGTCGGTTTAGTTGTTTTAATGACACTAGCCGTTGCTTTTAACGTTGGATACAACGTGTTTGGCGCTTAAGGAGTAATGATGATAGATCATATTTTAACACTTTTAATTTTCTTCCCGGCATTGGCTGCAATGCTCGGATTTGTCGTCACGAAAGATAGTATGAGAGCGTACGGTATAGCCGTAGCCGCCATCGAATTTATCCTCTCTTTATGGTTATGGTACGCATACGATCCGATGGTTTCGGGAATGCAGTTTATGGAGTCGATGCCATTGATTCCGACATTTGGTATTAATTACCTCCTCGGAGTTGACGGGATTTCTCTCTTTATTATTATTTTGTCAACATTTTTCACATTGATCGGTATTGCGTCATTGACAGAAACGCGCCGTCTGAAAGATTTGATCATTACCTTGTTGTTTCTTGAAATGACGATGGTGGGTGTTTTTGCGGCCTTGGATGCCATTGTGTTCTATGTGTTTTGGGAACTTTCTTTGGTTCCGATGTTATACATCATCGGAGCTTGGGGCGGACCGTTACGTATTTATGCCTCGATCAAATTTTTCCTCTATACGTTTACCGGTTCACTCGTCATGCTCGTGGGTATGCTTTTTATGGCGTACTTTTATTATCAAGCGACAGGGCAATGGAGCTTTTCAATTCTTGAATGGTACCGTTTGATTTTGCCGGAAAATTTCCAGCTATGGTTGTTTGGGGCATTTTTCTTAGGATTTGCGATCAAAGTTCCGATGTTTCCATTTCATACGTGGCTTCCGTACGCACACGGTCAGGCTCCGACCATCGGTTCGGTTATTTTGGCAGCGATTTTGTTGAAAATGGGAACCTATGCGTTTGTCCGTTTCTCATTGCCGTTATTTCCGGATGCATCGGTCTATTTTATGTTTCCGATTGCCATAATTGCGATTATTATGATTATCTATACGGCTATGGTCGCCTACGCTCAAGAGGACATTAAACAGGTTATCGCATACAGTTCGGTTTCCCACATGGGTGTCATTATTTTAGGTACGTTTGCGTTGAACGTCGAGGGGGTAAGCGGATCAGTATTCTTGATGCTGGCACACGGAGTTGTTTCGGGTGCCCTGTTCTTGCTTGTCGGTGTTATTTATGATCGACGACATACGAAATTAATGAGCGAGTTCGGCGGTTTGGCATCGGTAATGCCTCGCTATGCAACGATTTTCGGAATCATGATGATGGCGTCTGTCGGATTGCCGCTTACGATTAATTTCGTCGGGGAATTTTTAAGTCTTTTGGGCTTTTACAAGCAGTCTCATATGTTGACCCTGACGGCTGGAGTAGCAATTATTGTCGGAGCTATTTACATGCTTTCCGCCTATAAAAAAGTCTTTTTCGGACCCGTCACTAATGAAAAGAATCGCCATTTGAAAGATGTTAACAAAACAGAACTTTTAGGACTTATCCCATTGGTTATTGTTGCGATTTGGCTTGGAGTTTATCCGAAACCGGTTTTAGGACCGATCAATAACAGTGTTGAATCGGTGATTCAACTCATGCACGACAAAGCACAAAGTCCTGAAGCAAAAGCGCGTATTCCTGATTTATCAGGCAAAAACGGGATTATTTCTATGAAGGAGGCGCACTAATGTTAGAGCCGATTCATGTTTCGCTGGCATCGCTGAATTTAGCGACGTTGGCTCCGATGCTCATTGCAATCATCGGGGCATTGGGAATTTTGGTCATTGATATGGTGAAGGGGGGATTGAATAAATCGTTGTACGTTATGCTCAGTCTTCTTTTTTTACTCCTCGATTTGGGAGCATTGATCGATTTCGGCGGTGTATTCCTTAAAAACGGGACAGTATTAGGGTTCTTTGATGTTATGCTGATGGACGGGATCGCTATCCTTTCACAGATCATCATCGTAGGGGGTTCAATGCTGTTTATCCCTTTAGCATTGACCTCCAAACGTTTCCATGAGTACAACTACCCTGAGTATTTTGCCCTCTTCTTGTTTATGATTGCTGGCTTCCAATTTATGGTTGCTACCGATAATCTTATTTTGATTTTTGTCGGACTTGAGACGGCATCGTTGGCGCTGTATACCCTGATTGCGTTGCATAACCGTTCAAAATCGTTTGAAGCGGCGGTGAAGTATTTTACCATGGGTGCATTAGCGGCAGGTTTTTATGCCTTCGGTTCAATGATCCTTTACGCTATCAGCGGCTCGGTAGAGATCAACCAAATCGCAACCGTTTTAGCGGAAGATCACTACAGCAATATCGGGTATGTCCTTCTTTCAATGGCATTTATGATTGCGGCATTCGGATTTAAACTCTCTATGGTTCCGTTTCATACGTGGACACCGGATGTATACGAAGGCTCATCGGCGGCGTTGGCAGGGTATATGTCTATTGTTCCGAAAATTGCGGCATTCGTTGTAGCAATGCGTCTGTTTGAATTCTTGGTTCACAGCGGAATTGTATGGCTTCAGGTCATTCTTTACATCGGAGTCGTTGTGACCATGACGGCATCCAATATCTGGGCTTTGGTTCAAACGGATGTGAAGCGTATGTTGGCATACAGCTCAATCAGCCATGCCGGTTTTGTTATGTCGGCAATTTTGATCGGGACAACTCAAGCGAATACGGGGCTCTTTTTGTACTGGGCACTCTTTAGCTTTACCAACCTTGGGGCATTTACCATGTTGTGGGTAAATCGTCAAAAAAATCTCCTTCCGGGACAAAGTTCGGATCATCCGTATGAAAAATTTTCCGGTATGGTAAAAACGATGCCGATGGGTGCTGTAATGATGGGATTATTCATGCTTTCACTTGCCGGAATTCCTCCGTTTGGTCTATTTTGGGGGAAAATGTACATGATCGCCTCAGCCGTAAGTGCAGGCTATACCGTTCTAGCCCTCATTATGGCGCTGAACTCTGCAATCGCGGGGTATTATTACCTTAAGCTTATTGTCTTCATGTTTATGAAAGAACCGATTGTAGGATACGATCAATTTTATTTTATGAATGCATCCCTCTCTCTCAGAACCATAATCGGTATTGCGGCGATCGGAACGATTTTTGCCGTATTTGCCGTAAACCCTTTGTTTAA
>NZ_JAHFAQ010000019.1 GCF_023250475.1 Sulfuricurvum sp.
GTGCTTTGCCGTTAAGGCTGACAGGATCCCCTTTTTCATAGCCGATTTCGATGTACTCCGCTTCATCGGGTGCATCTTGAGGGGATACCGTCCAGCGCCACATACTCTCTTCGGGTTCAGCGGCAGGATCTTCTAGAATCCCCCCTTCATACGAGATATGAAGCAAGTTCGCATCCATTGAATACGGTGATTTCTTTCCGCTCATCTCAATTTTTATCCCGTGTTCCGCAGCATAAGCGAGGAGTTTTTCTCTCGAGTTCAAATCCCATTCTCGCCATGGAGCAATAATCGTAAGAGCGCTGTTTTGTCCCAAATAACCCATTTCGAAACGGACTTGGTCGTTTCCTTTGCCGGTAGCACCGTGGCTTACGGCGTCGGCACCGGTGATACGGGCGATTTCAGCTTGTCGTTTTGCAATCAAAGGACGCGCAATAGAGGTTCCTAAAAGATATTCACCCTCATAAATCGCATTGGCACGAAACATAGGAAAAACATAGTCACGTACAAACTCTTCGCGTAAATCTTCGATATAGATATTTTCGGGCTTGATTCCAAGACTGATAGCTTTGGCACGAGCCGGCTCAACCTCTTCACCTTGACCGATATCGGCAGTAAAAGTGACAACTTCGCACTTGTATTCATCTTGGAGCCATTTTAAAATAACACTAGTATCCAATCCGCCGGAATAGGCGAGAACAACTTTTTTAACCTCTTTTTTCATAACTGCATCCTTAATCGTTGATACCCTGACTCCATATAGTGACTATGGAGTGAATGTCGCGATTTTATCAAAAAAAGGGTGAGAAAAGGGTTAAAATTTGAGATTTAAAGAAGAGGGGGGTTCTGTTTGGGTAGATTTGAGGAAATTCAGGTTGTTTTTGAGTTGCTGCAATACGTGTGCCGTCTGAGATTTATGTTTTTCAACAGACGTTTTCGTTTGAGCTAATAGGTAAGACGCCTCTTCCATTTGCTGGAGTGTCTCAAACTGTGGCATTTCATCCAACAATCCGGAGATGCTATCAAAATCTTCGAGTATCAGAGCCGTTTTAAATTTGGTTAGCCACATCAATACTCTCTTTCCACGCGTCCAATAGCCCTTTGAATACTTGGCTGACTTCATCGATTTTAGTCGAATCACTGTAAAGATTGGCTTCTACAAGAAGGCGAAGCTGATAGGTATAAAGCCCTGCTAGATAATGGGAAATATCACCTTGATTGTAATCTAGAATATTAATAAGTTCGCTAATCACTGCATTCGATCGATTAATCCAGTAAGTTCTTCTTTCGATATCGCTATCGATAATGGAGCGTTTGGCCTGCATATTGAAGCGCAAAATCCCCTCATACATCATTTGAATCAATTTTTCCGGTGATTCAACACCGATATTATTTTGGGCATAAGTATTGTAGGCAAGATTAGTGTGCATAAAGATTCCTTTGATTTATTCGAAAAAAATTATTAAAAATGTTCAAGAGCAGTTATTACCCTTTTTGATCAAAAATGAGTCCGTTGACCTCTTGCATTTTTGGTAAAAGCGCTTCAGCTTGCTCAATCGGAAAACGTCTGAGCATACGATTGCTTTTGGTTTCGACTACGGATACATAAAAATCGTCCGATGAGTTGTCGAAACCGAATTTTAACGTAGTATTAAATGGATTTAATGATTGATTAAGCTGATCGATCAATTTATCCATTTGATCTTGAGATTGGACTTTCGTCGTTTTTTGCTCACTGTCACTTTGCGCAATTTTATCTTGATTAATTTGCGCTTTTTGCATTTGCTGGACACTTTGCACATCAACATTTTGTTTTGGGGCAATGGTTTGGCTTTGCTGCATTTTTGCAGTTGTTTGAAAGATTTCCATTGTAATTCTCCTCATATTTTAAGTATTGAGACAATTTCTACACCCTAAATCGTCCATGAAAATAAAAACTTTAATCGCTCGCATGATAACCTTGCATTCATGGAACGATATTTAACTCTTTTACGCGATCAGCCCCTTCTTCGCCGTCTCTCTTTAATTCAGTTGCTTGCTTATTTCGGAGCATGGTTTAGCAACGTTGCGATTTACACGTTGTTGATTCAGATGGGAGCCGGTGCAACGACGATTGCTCTGGTCGCTGCTTTGCATTTTTTGCCGGGAGTATTTCAAGCGCCTTTGAGCGGAGTATTGCTGGATCGTATCCATCCTAAACGGTTGATGATATTCCTTACTCTGATTGAGATCATTTGTACCCTTTCGCTCATCCGTGTTGATAATGTAGGGATGCTCTGGTTTTTGTATCTGTTGGTGTTTATCCGAATGGGAGCGTCGAGCTTTCATTTTACGGTTGAGATGTCGCTCCTTCCGAGAATTTTGGAGGGGAAGGCGCTTCAAACGGCCAATGAAATTCATTCGATGATTTGGTCATTGTCGTATACGTTAGGGATGGCATTAAGCGGATTGGTTGTTTATTGGGTGGGAGTCACAGCAGCGTTTTTACTCGATGCAGGACTATTTTTGATGGTCTTAATGCTCGTATTTTCATTGAAAATAGAGATTGAGCTCTCTCTCAATCGGACTAAATTCAGTACTATGATGAAAGAGGCTTTTTCCTATATTCGTCAAAATCCTGTTGTCTATCATCTGATGATTCTTCATGCAATTCTTGGTTTTACCGCGTTTGATGCACTGGTTGCACTGGCTGCAAAACACTACTATTCGCAAATTATTGCCGTATCGTTGGGAATAGGGCTTTTAAATGCCGCACGGGCATTAGGATTGGTTATCGGTCCGATGGTGTTAGGGCATTGGATTAATAATGCGAGACTAGGGTGGTTGTTTCTTGCGGAAGCGGGTGCGATCGCTTTATGGGCGATGATGATTGATAATTTTTACGGATCGTTGATTGCTTCGGTTGCGGTAGGTTTTGTCACAACGACCTTATGGTCTTACACCTACACCCTTTTGCAGCATCATACCCATAGCGATTTTTACGGTCGGGTGATTGCGTATAATGATATGATTTTTTTAGGGGTAGGGGCATTTGTTTCCTTATTGATCGGATATTTGGCAACTTCGGGTATGTCATTGGCGGTGATAACCCTGATCTTAGGATCTGTTTTTGTCATTGCGGCCTTTTATTACGAATGGGTACGCCGGACGTATACTTTTAAGGAACTTGAATGAAACAAGAGATGATATTTGTAACGGACGGAAAAGAGATCGATTTAACAAAGATCACACGTCTCTATCCCGCGGCTCTGATCCATGCAGCAGGGGAGAGTGCTTCGGTATCGTTGGAATGGGCTGAATTGAAAGCCGATCAGATTACACTTGAAGCGTATGTTCTGATTTGTGATTTCGATCCGGTCGGCGAGATTCCTATTCATCGGATAGAGCTGCGCTATACGACAAAAGAGGAGCTATTTCATGCAATGCAAGAGATTGCAATGAGGCTGAAAAACTGAATACTCTTATGTTAAAGCAGCGTGTACTGCATTTAGCGATTCCTGCCGCACTAAAGCATTTTCTTGATATTGTCCAAATCCTCATCGATATGATTATGGTTGGAACCTTAGGTGTCGCTGCTTTGGCTGCGGTTGGGTTGTCAATGCAGTTTATGATGGTCATTCAGGCGTTAATGAGTGTTTATGCAATCGGTTCGAGTGCACTGATATCCCGCTATATAGGAAGCGGCAGACGCCGTCGCGCTTCAGCCGTAGTTTTTGTCGGGTTCTGGGTAGCATTGGCTGGGTCGCTGATCGTCGGAGTGATCGGATGGAGTTTTTCTGCCGATTTTTTTCGGTGGATGGGCTCTTCTGCTGAGGTAACAAAGCTCGGAAGCGAGTATTTCGGGATTCTCTCCTTGGGTATGGGGCTGATTTTTCTCGATACGTTGGCCTATAATGCCCTCTCAGCTGCGGGAGATACACGCACATCACTTTTTATAAAAATTGCTTCTGCCTTTCTTAATGGAGGGCTAAATTATCTATTTATCTTCGGACACGGCGGATTTGAGCCGATGGGAGTAGAGGGTGCGGCGTGTGCAACCGTAGTTGCCTACGGATTTAGTGTTCTTATCTATGGATGGCTCTTGATCCGAAAAGGGGGCGTATTGGGAATGTATCCGATATTCATCCGCTCCGATCTGAAAAAAATGATCTTTATCGGAACGCCTGCCACCGTCGAGAGGGTTGTCGGAGTAACATCATTTTTATTGTTTGTTATGATGATTTCATCTCAGGGTACGATAGCCTTAGCCGGATATCAGATCGGACTTCGGATTGAGGCATTAGCTTTTATGCCTGGGTTCGGATTTTCGGTAGCTTCGATGGTGCTGGTAGGGCAGTATATCGGTTCCAAGCAATACGATTATGCATACGAATCGGGAATCCTGAGTGCTAAAATAGGGATGATTTTTATGGGGAGTGTCGGATTGCTTTTAGTCCTTATTCCTGAGTTAATGATCCGCTTCTTTACGAAAGACCCCTCAACGATAGAGCAGGCAGCCCTTTATTTGCGCCTTGTGGGGATTGCACAAATTCCTTTGGCTTTGACATTTGTTCTTAGCGGTGCATTGCGGGGTGCGGGGGCAACAAATTTAAGTATGCGAATCTCTATTGGTTCGTTGTGGATTTTTCGAATTATCCCCTCTTACATCGTGATGAAACTAGGGGGAGGAATCTTGGGAATTTATCTTGCAATGACGATTGAGACTTTTATCAAAGGATGGTGGTTTTGGCGAATATATCGCCAAAAAGAGTGGTTAAACGGAAAACTTTAACGTTCTTGCGCGAGAAGCTCTTTATACTGATCTTCAACCACTTTGAGACGGTTGCGATCGGGCATTTTACGTGAGGCGATATAACCGATAATTTTACCGGTTTCATCAAGTTTGGGGACAATATGGACAACAACCCAGTAAAATTTTCCGTCTTTGCGAAGATTTTTAACATATCCTTCCCAGATTTTACCGCTTTCGATCACTTTCCACATCTGCTCAAATCCCGCTTTTGGCATATCGGGGTGGCGCAAAAGACTATGAGGCTTCCCGATGGCTTCGAGAGCTGTGTAGCCAGTCATCTCGGTGAATTTTCGGTTCACATAGGTAATAATACCTTTGGTGTCGGTTTCGGAAATCAAACTTCGTCCGTCAAATAAAACTTCTTCGTTCACCGGTGTTGGTCGTTTCATCAAGGATGTCCTAAACTTAGATTAAAATATAAGAATGTGATTATAACTTGATTATTACTAAAATAAAAGTTAAAAGGAATCCGTTTTTGTATAATAGTCTTTACGAATTGTTATCACTACAAAAGGGATGGTATTTTCATGCAAGAGTCTCAAGCGGCCATATTTATCACTCATAATCGCGACGGATATTCGATCGGCTTGGCCATGTTTGAACCGTACGGATTAAAAGGGTGGCTTTGTGAGATAGATGCGGATCCGACACATCCTTACAGTGCGATTGACCGGGTTTTGCATTTATTGTTTGTAACGAATAGCCGCAGTTTGCTCATCGGAGCTTCAACGCGCGGATTATGGGATGAAATCGCTAATAATTTTTCGATGTTTGATGTCCACTATAATGAGCGGCTGTTCGACAGTCAAGAACAAAACCGTTTGTTTAAAAAAGTTTTCGGTGTTTACTCTCTGTTAAGTCCGATAGAACATCTCAGTCTTGAAAACAGACCGTATTGTGCTCAGGCATTAGCATTAATCGCCGAATATTTGAGCCATACGGAGAGAAACACCTATGCGCTCCCTGCTCTTTTGGAAACATCCGATTTTATGGAACTGGGTAACAATGCGCTCGAACAGCTTGAAATGACAACTGCCGATTCGCGGCTTCCCAGCGTTGCGAAACTTTTTTTGAATATGTCGACCCCTATGGGGAAACGGCTCGGACGCTTTCGGCTGTTTTTGCCGATTAAAAATTCGAAAGAACTCAACGCACGGTATGAGTGGATAGAGGCCGTGAACCCACACAGTGCTTGGTTGGCAGAGCGTTTGGGAATGATTGCGGATGTAGAATTGTTATGGTGGCAGCTGCAAAATCGGCAAACGTCTGACATAGAGCTTTTTCTCGTTCCGATCACCCGTATCATTGAGATTCAGCACTATTGTGTGAAACACAACCTAAATCGTCTCCTCCCCTTGGAGACTCTGCTGGAGGGGTGGGAGATTGAGCTGCGAAACCATTATCATGAGGCAAAATGGCGTGAATCTCAAATTCCCCTTGTTCAGATGACAGTCGATTGGATTGCTCAAATCGATGTTGCTGTAGCCTCAGCCTTGATTGCACAAAAATATGCACTGGTGCGTCCGACAATCCTTGAAACGAAAGATCAGAATTTTTTGCAGATAACACAGCTGCGTCATCTGCTGGTGGAAGCGCAAAAGATAGCTTATATCCCTAACGACATCGTTATGGGGGATCGAGACTATGTGGATTTGCCGTATCCCGATACGGTTATGTTGGATTCCAAAGTGCATGACGGTGCCAATATACGCGGCGTATTGCTTTATGGGATCAACTCCAGCGGGAAATCGTCGTTGATGAAAAGCATCGGCATCGCCGTAACATTGGCACAAGCAGGCTTTTTTGTCCCTGCAAAAGCAATGAAGTTCTCACTTTTAGAGGGGGTCTATACCCGTATTCAATCGCGTGACAATGTGGCTAAATCGCTTTCGACTTTCGGGGTTGAGATGCTGGAACTTAACACAATTTTTAGCCGTGCGACATCTCGATCACTCGTATTGGGAGATGAGATCAGTCACGGGACCGAAACGCTCTCTGCGGTTTCAATCGTTGCGAGTACAATCATGGAACTCAATAAAAAAGGGTGTCTGTTTTTAATGACGACCCATTTGCACCAGCTTTCGATGATCAGTGAGCTAAGTCGTTTACGTGAAGTAGTGCATCTTCACTTAAGTGTCCGTTACGATCAAGATACGGATCGTTTAATCTATGACCGCCTTTTGAAACCGGGTCGGGGGAGCAGCGTATACGGTTTGGAATTTGCCGAATCGCTCCATATGAATCCGAACTTTTTGCAAAATGCGAAGCGGTTAAGAGAAAATTTGGCCAAAGAGTATGATGTACTCGAACTCGGAAATCAAAAAGAGTATATTAAACGGTATCGCGAAGTGGTTGCGTGCGAATGTGTCATCTGCGGTGCATTGGTGCGAAATATGCAGAAAAATCTTGTTTCAAAAGAGCATCATCATCTTATAGCTTTGTGTGAAACCCATTCTCGTGCGATTTCACAAGGCAAAATCAAACTGCAAGGTTTTATAATGACGCCTCAAGGTTTGCGCCTCGAATATGAGACGCAATTAAAAGAGGATTAAAATTGAACGTCATTGATTTATTGAAAAAACTTTTGGAATCACCGAGTGTTACCCCTGAAGACGGCGGTATATTTGATTTTTTAGAGACTTATCTCGAAGGGTTTACAACCATTCGTATTGATCGCGAAGGGGTAAAGAACTTTTTTGCCTATCGATGCTTCGGTGAAGGGAAACATCTCTGTTTTGCCGGACATGTTGATGTCGTCCCCGCAGGGGAGGGGTGGAATACCAATCCGTTTGTAGCCAATGAGATTGAGGGATATATTTATGCCCGCGGTGCTCAGGATATGAAAAGCGGCGTTGCGGCATTTACTCAAGCGCTCAAAGAAGCGACACAGTTCAACGGTACTCTGTCTATTTTATTGACGTCGGATGAAGAGGGACCTGCGAAGTTCGGAACGGTCGAAGTGTTGGCGTATTTAAAAGAGCATAACTTGCTTCCTGATGCTGTAGTGGTTGCCGAACCGACGTGCGAAACGATATTCGGTGATGCCATAAAAATTGGACGTCGCGGATCGATTAACGGTGTTATGGAAATCATAGGAAAGCAGGGACATGCGGCCTATCCTGAAAAAGCGATCAATCCGGTTCATCAAATTGCACCGATATTATCGAAAATCGCGGGTGCTTTTTTGGACGAGGGGGATGCGTATTTTGCACCGAGTCAGATTGTAATCACCGATATCCGTGCAGGTATAGAGACAACCAATGTTTCTCCCGGAAAGCTGAAAATGATGTTTAATGTCCGTAATTCGACCCGTACCGACAGAGATAAAATCAGATCTTTTATCGCAGTACAGATGGGGGGAATGGATTATACCTTGACTCTGGATCAATCGGCATATCCGTTTGTCACCGATGCGGATACGCCGATTGTTCGTACCCTCTCAACGGTGATAGACGAAATCTGTAAAGTAGTCCCGAAAAATTCTACTGCCGGAGGGACATCGGATGCTCGCTTTATTGCTGAATACGGCATCGATGTGATTGAATTTGGTGTCATTAACGACACTATCCATGCTCCTAATGAGCGGACGTCGATCATTGAAGTAGAACAGCTTTATACTGTTTTTAGTCGTCTTATCGAACGTTTTTGATAAAATACTCTTTTTAAACAAGGCAAAAAATGAAAAAAATAGTCTTATTAGCGCTAATCAGCATAGGTCTCTTTGGTGCCGAAATCGGATGGAGCGACACTTATGAAGAGGCACTGGCAAAAGCAAAAAAAGAGTCCAAGCCGCTCCTTGTGTTGATTACGAGTGAACAGTGCCGATGGTGTCGTAAATTTGAAGCGACTACGCTTCAGGATGAAGATATTATCACTGAGTTGAATTCGAAATTTGTCACTGTTCATGTGACGCGAGATAAGAGTATTTATCCCAAAAACTTGACGGCTAAAATGGTTCCTATGAGCTATTTCTTAGACGGTAACGGAAAAGTGGCTTATTCGATACCGGGATATTGGTCGAGTGAAGATTATCAATCGATACTTGTTGATGCTTTGCGTAAAACAAAAAAATAATAAAGGAAAGAAATGAAAAACATACAAACACCTAATGCTCCGGCAGCCATCGGACCCTATTCTCAAGCGATCATAGCTAACGGCATGGTATTTACCTCAGGACAGATTGCACTTAAACCTTCGGGTGAAATGCTCGAAGGGGATGTGAAAGAGCAGTGCACTCAGGTGCTTGCTAATCTTAAAGCGGTTTTGGAAGCATCGGGAAGTTCATTGGACAAAGTGGTTAAAACGACTATCTTTTTGGCAGACATGAATGATTTTGTTGCCGTTAATGCTATTTATGCAGATGCCTTCCGCGATCATAAGCCTGTACGCTCTACCGTAGCCGTGAAAACGTTACCGAAAAATGCACTTGTTGAGATTGATGCTATCGCTTTAATTTAAGCTTAAATAAACGTTGGCTATAATTCGCCACTTTTTGTAGACTTGTAAGTAAGGAACGCTAATGTACGCAATTATCAAAAACGGCGGAAAACAGTATAAAGTTCAAGAGGGTGATATCCTTTTGTTCGATAAAATGGGACTAGATCCTAAAACCACCGTCGAAATCAAAGAAGTTCTTGCCGTTAATAACGGTGAACTTAAAACCGGTACTCCATTCGTAGAGGGTGCTGTTGTTACTGCTGAGGTTATCAATGAAGGTCGTGACCGTAAAGTCGTGATCTACAAAAAACGTCGTCGTAAAGACAGTAAATTGAAACGTGGTTTCAGACGAGATCACACACGCGTTCGCATCGTTAAGATCGCTGCGTAATTATTTAAAA
Source organism: Sulfuricurvum sp. (assembly GCF_023250475.1). Classification (GTDB taxonomy): domain Bacteria; phylum Campylobacterota; class Campylobacteria; order Campylobacterales; family Sulfurimonadaceae; genus Sulfuricurvum. The sequence continues at coordinate 9,628 of NZ_JAHFAQ010000019.1, forward strand.
GTAGGAGGACAGCATGGCTCATAAGAAAGGTCAAGGTAGTACACAGAATAACCGCGACTCAGCGGGACGTAGACTCGGTGTCAAAAAATACGGTGGTGAATTCGTAAGAGCAGGTAACATCGTTATCCGTCAACGCGGAACAAAAGTTCACCCGGGTAAAAACATGGGTATGGGTAAAGACCATACATTGTATGCGTTGGTTGACGGTGTCGTTGCGTTTGAACGTAAAGACAAAAAACGTAAACAAGTTTCTATCATCCCTGCCGCTTAATTTTCACTTACATCGGGCTTTCGCCCGATTTTGAATCAATTTCCTAAATTATCTTTTTAATTGTGTACTTAGACCTAAGTATAGTGTTAAGCAAATAATAGTTGTCTCATTCAGAGGCAAATGTTCAAAACAACTTTAAGGACATCCATGTTTAGTGATAGTGTAGAAATTACCGTCTCATCCGGAAAAGGGGGAGCAGGGTGTGTTGCTTTCAGACGGGAGAAATATGTCCTGCAAGGGGGGCCGAACGGCGGTGACGGCGGTCGCGGCGGTGATGTCTATTTTAAAGTTGATAACAATACCCATACCTTGGCCCATTTTCAGGGGAATAAAAACCTCAAAGCCGATAAAGGTCAACCGGGTGCAGGCTCCAACATGGCGGGTAAAGCGGGTAAACGTCTCGTGGTCGTTGTCCCTCCGGGAACGCAAGTCGTCGATGTCGAAACGGGTGAAGTGCTACTTGACCTTTTAGAAGACGGTAAAGAGGTTCTCTTTTTAGAAGGGGGGCGCGGCGGACTTGGAAATGTTCACTTCAAATCCTCAACGAACCAAAAACCGATGTACGCTCAGCCGGGTGAACCTGCGATTACCCGAGTCCTTCGGCTCGATCTTAAACTGATCGCCGATGTAGGGCTGGTTGGATTTCCGAATGTCGGTAAATCGACATTGATCTCTACTGTCTCGAATGCTCGTCCCGAAGTAGCCAACTATGAGTTTACGACATTGACTCCAAAACTCGGACAGATTAATATCGGTGAATTTGACTCGTATATCATGGCGGATATCCCCGGAATTATCGGTGGAGCATCGGAGGGAAAAGGGCTTGGTCTTAAATTTCTTCGCCACATTGAACGTACAAAAACCCTTCTTTTTATGATCGATTTGGCATCGTATCATGAATTGGAACATCAGTATGAAACTCTTAAACAAGAGCTTGAGAAATTTTCACCTCTTTTAGCCGAACGCAATTTTGCGATCGCCTTGACCCGTGCCGATGCTATGAGTCCGGAAGAAGCGATTGAAAAAACCAATGCCTTTTTGAAATTAGTCAACCTTGATCCGGTAAAAAAGAGCCGATTTGCGTTTAGTGACGAATATCCGGTTTATGAACAAGAAGATTTTGACAGAGCGTTTTATGACTCTAAAAAACCGGCATTTGTAGCACCGATCTCTTCAGCGATTAACCTTAATATTAAACCATTAACCTACGCACTCTATCAAATGGTCGTAACGGAGCGCAAATGAAGCGGATCGTTGTTAAAGTAGGCAGCGCCGTTTTAAGCGAACATAATCATATCGCAAAAGATCGGATGCAACGCCTGGTTGATTTTATCGCTGAGCTTAAAAAAACGTATGAAGTGATTCTCGTCTCATCGGGTGCCGTTGCGGCAGGTTATACGGAACTGAAACTCGATAAAAAGATTTTGGCGAACAAACAAGCTCTCGCTTCGATCGGCCAGCCGATACTCATGAACAAATACCGTAAAATGTTTGAGCACTATAGTATTCTCCCTTCACAAGTCTTAGTAACAGCGGCCAACTTCAACACCGCCGAAGAGTCCCAAAAAGCAAAAGACACTATCGAAACACTCCTGAAACACAACGTTGTTCCCATTATCAATGAAAATGATGCTACAGCGACGGAAGAGCTTGTTTTAGGTGATAATGATCAGCTATCCGCCTATGCGGCGTACCACTTCGGTGCTGAACTTTTAGTGATACTATCCGATATCGATGCCTATTATGACAAAGACCCTCGAAGTCACACCGATGCAAAAGTCCGCTCACGGATTGAGGCTATTACTCCGGAGGAGTTATCGCTTGAAGTGACACCGAACCATAGTTTTGCAACAGGGGGGATCGTAACGAAGCTCAAAGCGGCTGATTTCCTCCTAAAACGAGGCGGCGCTATGTTTTTAACAAGCGGATTTGATCTGAGCGATGCTAAAAGCTTTTTGATCGCAGGAGAGCATCTCGGGGGCAGTTTGTTTAAAGCCTCAAAGGTACTATAAATGACCCGTGTCATTTTTATGGGGACCCCCGATTATGCGGCCTCAATTTTGGAAGCGTTAATTCAAGCCGAAGATATAGAGATTGTTTCTGTGTATACTCAGCCGGATAAACCGGTAGGACGAAAAGGTATTTTGACCCCCCCTGTGGTTAAAGTATTAGCAGAAAAAGCAAATATTCCCGTTTTTCAGCCCCTTAGACTTCGTGACGAAGCCGTAGTGAATGAACTATTAGCAACAGCATGTGATATGATTATTGTCGCCGCATACGGACAGATACTCCCAAAAGCTATTTTGGAGTATGTTCCGTGTATTAATCTCCACGCTTCTATTCTTCCACACTATCGCGGTGCTAGCCCGATTCAGCAAAGTTTATTGAACAATGATCCCCAAAGCGGCGTGAGTGCCATGTGGATGGATGAAGGACTTGATACCGGGGCGATTATTAAGATTGAAACGCTCAATATTGCTCAAGATGAGATGGTAGAATCACTCTACACAAGACTCACCGATACGGCAGTAGATTTGACTCTCGATGTTATCCGTAACTGGGATCGGTGCACCGCAACTTCTCAAAAGGATGCCGAGGCTACCCACTGTAAAAAAATCCTTAAATCCGACGGTTTGATCGATTTCTCCGATGCACGTGAAATTTATAACCGCTATCGAGCTTACACTCCATGGCCGGGAATATTCACGGAATCGGGATTAAAAATTAAAGCAATGCTATTGGAAGAAGAGAACAGTAACGGTGAAGCGGGAATCATCACCCAGGTTGATAAAGAGAGTATTCTAGTGCAATGCACAAAAGGGTCTCTTCGTATTACGTCTGTTCAAGCCCCTTCTAAACAAGAGACTTCAGTCGTTGATTATCTCAACGGAAAACGGATAGGGTGTGGACATCCATTGGTTTGAGTCGCTTGAGTCGACTCAAAGCTATCTTTTGGAAGAACTGAAAGCTTCAAGGTTACATCCTCCCGTTTGTGTCGGGGCACTCTCTCAAACTTTGGGTAAAGGTTCACGCGGCAATAGTTGGCTAGGGATGAAAGGGAATCTTTTTATTTCGCTTGCCATACCGCGCGCAATACTTCCGGATGATTTGAAGCTTGAATCCTCGTCGATCTATTTTGCTTTTTTAATGAAAGAGCTTTTAAGCTCTCTCGGCTCAAAGGTATGGCTCAAGTGGCCGAATGATTTTTATCTCGGGAATGCAAAAATCGGTGGTGTGATCACAAATTTGATCGGGGACACTTTGGTGTGCGGGATTGGAATGAATCTCGTTTCGGCACCTGAGTATTTTGAAAAAATCGATATTACAATCGATGCATACGATTTAACAGAAGCCTATAGTGAATTGTTTAAAAATTTACCATCGTGGAAGCTGATTTTTAGTAATTACCAGATAGAATTTGAAAACAGTAGAGAATTTTTTACCCACAACAATAATGAAAAAGTTGCATTAGAAAATGCCGTTTTGCTTGAAGACGGATCGTTAGAATGCGATGGCCAAAGGATATTTAGTTTACGATGAGTGAAGTTATTGTTATCGCCAACCAAAAAGGGGGAGTGGGTAAAACCACAACCGCCGTCAACTTAGCCGCATCCCTTGCCGTTGCAGAAAAAAAAGTATTGCTGATCGATGCTGATCCGCAGGCAAATGCAACTACCTCATTGGGGTACCATCGTAATAACTATGAGTTTAATATCTATCATGTATTGATCGGTGCCAAAAAACTTCGAGAAATTATTTTAAAAACATCTTTGCCAAAACTTTTTTTAGCTCCTTCCAATATCGGTCTTGTCGGAGTCGAAAAAGAGTATTACGATGCAGACAATGCAACAGGGCGCGAACTTATTTTAAAACGGGCTATTGCGCAGGTCAAAGATGAATACGACTACGTTATCATTGATTCTCCTCCGGCACTGGGGCCGATGACGATCAATGCTCTTTCCGCGTCTAATTCGGTTATCATCCCTATTCAATGCGAATTTTTTGCATTGGAAGGTTTGGCTCAGCTTCTGAATACCGTTAAATTGGTTCGAAAAACCATTAACCCGAAATTGACGATCAAAGGTTTTTTGCCGACCATGTACAGTGCGCAAAATAACCTCTCCCGTCAAGTATTTGCCGATTTGCGTCAGCATTTTCAGTCAAAATTGTTTAAATCGGGAGGAGAAGACGATTTTATCGTTATCCCTCGTAATGTAAAACTTGCCGAATCTCCGAGTTTCGGTAAACCGGCAATTTTGTACGATGTAAAATCAAGCGGCTCTATGGCGTACCAAGATTTGGCACACGCGATTATCGCCTAAAGGAAAAATATGGCGAAAGCATCAGCATTAGGGAGAGGACTAGGGGCACTGTTAAGTGAAATCGAAGAGGCATACGATAATGAGCTTCCTAAAAAAGGGGGCGTCGAAGAGATTGCTGTCAATAAAATTCGTCCTAACCCCTATCAACCGCGTAAACATTTTGATGCAGACTCCTTAGCCGAACTTTCAGAATCGATCAAAACACACGGGTTGCTTCAACCGATCGTCGTTAAAGAAGATCTAGATGGATATATTTTAATAGCGGGTGAGAGACGTCTTCGTGCGAGTAAACTGGCAAAGAATAAAACAATCAAAGCGATCGTTGTATCGGTCAGCGATGAACAGATGCGCGAACAAGCGTTGATTGAAAATATTCAGCGCGATGAATTGAATGTAATTGATTTAGCGCAGGCATATCAAGAACTAATCGATATTCATGAGTTGACCCATGAGCAACTTTCTCAAACCGTTCATAAAAGCCGTACTCAAATTACGAATACACTGCGTCTTTTGCAATTGAGCGAAAAGGGGCGTAAAGCACTGTTGGACGGAAAAATTTCTGCTGGGCACGCAAAAGTTATTTTAGGACTTGATGCAAACGAGCAAGCCATGATGATCGATTCAATTATCGGTCAAAAATTGAGTGTACGCGATGTCGAAAGCATGGTAAAAAAAATCAAGTTGCCGACTAATACGCCGCGTGATACTCTGGTAGCCGAAGGGCTCGATTTTTCTACTTTAAAAAAGCAGTTGCAAGAACTTGGTTATAAATGTAGCACCAAAGGTTACAAATTAACTATAGAATTCGATGATAATAGTCAAATTGAATCATTTTTAGACCTACTTTCCTAATATTTTTTGACGTTTAACTGTCCCTTCAATTTATAAGTTGTATAATCACGCAACTTTTAGGAGGTGGTATGTTAGATATAAGTCCGATGCTGCTTGGCAGCACACTGATTGTCTTCCTTGTCCTTATTGCCCTGCTAAACAGTTTACTTTACAAACCTCTTTTCAGTTATATGGAAAAACGGGATGCGGATATTAAAAAAGATTTGGAGTTAGTTGGCAACAACGATTCCGAAATCGCCGCATTTCACTCCAAAGCTGAAAAGATTATGAGTGATGCTAAACTGGAAGCCGCGGCATTAAGAGAAAAAGTTATTGCTGAGGCCAAAGCGCTGGCAAATAGCAAAATAGAGACAAAACGTGCTGAATTAGCACTTGAGTACACGAAGTTCGAAGGCGAATTGTCTGAAGAGCGAACCCGTTTGATTGCTGCGCTTCAAAATGAAGCGCCAGCATTCCAATCTGCTGTATCAGCAAAACTAAGTCAAATATGAGGCACGCAATGGGTAAAATAATCGTTACAGTATTACTGCTCAGTGCGTATCTGTTTGGATCAGATGCTGGTGCAGAGGGCTCTACGGACATCGTTCAGAGAACGGTTAACTTCCTGATCTTTGCCGGAATTTTAATCTACGTGTTGGCAGAACCGCTTAAAAACTATTTTAGCGGTAGAAGTACGGGAATTGCCGATGAACTTGAAAAAGTTCAAGAGCGTCTTCGGGAGTCAAAACGTCTTAAAGAGGCGGCAGAGCATAAAGTAGAAGAGGCGATGCGATTCGCAAGCGAATTGGCGGAATCAAGCAAAAAAGAGAACAAAATTTTGTCAGACAAAATTTCGGCACAATGTGATCAAGACCTTGAGGTTATTGAAAAACAAAACGGTGCATTGATGGAACTTGACAAACGTAAAATGGTTCGTGATGTGGTAAGTGAGCTTATGGGTGATGTTATGAGTCGCAGCAATGAAGCTTTGGGTAAAGAAGCTATGACCGAAATCTTGAAAAAGAAGGTGGCATAAATGCAGTATGAACTCATCGCAAAACGTTATATCAAACCTTTGATGGAAAGCTGTGACCAAGCGTCATTGGAAAATCTATCAGAGTTGCTCTCTAACGTAGCAAAAGCCTATAAGGACCAAAAATTCATCGCTATTATGAACAGCAGTGATGTTAAAGCAAGTGCAAAATGCCAATTGGTTTTGGATATGGTCGCTTCTGCAAACAGTTCTGTAGTGAACAATTTGGTCAAGTTATTGGCCGAAAACGGCCGTTTGCCTTTGATCCCTGTTCTTGCTTCAGAATTGAAACGTTCAATTGCAAGTTCAAAACGGATGTATAAAGGCCGCATCTACAGCAATAGTGTTGTAGATCAAGCTTCAGTCGATTTGATTGCACGTGATCTTGGTGCCAAAACCGGCTCTTCGATTACATTGGATTACGTTGCATCTGATTTTGACGGTATCCGTGTTGAAGTTGATGATTTGAACGTAGAGATCAATTTTTCAAAAAGCCGCCTTAACGCTCAACTTGTTGAGCACATTTTAAAAGCAATTTAACCCTCGGGAAAGGAGAAATAGTGGTAGCAAAAGTACAAGCAGACGAAATCAGTTCAATCATTAAAGAGCGAATTGAGAATTTCGAACTTAATGTAGATATTAATGAAACCGGAAAAATCATCTCATACGGAGACGGAATCGCTCAAGTTTATGGCTTGAACAACGTTATGGCCGGAGAAATGGTTGAATTTGAAGACGGCACACGTGGTCTTGTAATGAACCTTGAAGAGAGCAGCGTCGGTGTTGTTATCCTTGGTAAAGGTAAAGATCTTCGCGAAGGAATGTCAGTAAAACGTCTTGGACGTCTTTTACGTGTTCCGGTCGGTAAAGCTCTTCTAGGTCGTGTTGTGAATGCTCTTGGTGAGCCGATCGACGGAAAAGGTCCTATCGAAACAACAGAGATGCGTTTCGTAGAAGAGAAAGCTCCTGGTATCATGGCTCGTAAATCGGTTCATGAACCGATGGCAACCGGTATTAAAGCGATTGACGCTCTTGTTCCGATCGGACGCGGACAACGTGAGTTGATCATCGGTGACCGTCAAACGGGTAAAACTACGGTTGCTCTCGATACTATCATCAACCAAAAAGGGAACGGCGTTCTTTGTGTTTATGTTGCTATCGGACAAAAAGAATCAACCGTCGCTCAAGTCGTTCGTCGTCTTGAAGAAGCTGGCGCGATGGATTATACCATCATCGTTTCATCTCCGGCTTCTGAAGCGGCAGCGCTTCAATTCCTTGCACCGTATACCGGTGTAACGATGGGTGAATATTTCCGTGACAATGCACAACACGGTTTGATCATTTATGATGACCTCTCAAAACATGCGGTAGCATACCGTGAAATGTCATTGATCCTTCGTCGTCCTCCGGGCCGTGAAGCGTATCCGGGTGACGTTTTCTATCTACACTCTCGTTTGCTAGAGCGTGCAGCTAAATTGAATGACGAATTGGGTGCAGGTTCATTGACCGCTCTTCCAATCATTGAAACTCAAGCGGGTGACGTTGCGGCGTATATCCCTACCAATGTTATTTCGATCACTGACGGTCAGATTTTCTTGGAAACGGACTTGTTCAACTCAGGTATCCGTCCTGCGATCAACGTAGGTCTTTCGGTATCACGTGTCGGTGGTGCGGCACAAATCAAAGCAACGAAACAAGTTGCCGGAACATTGCGTCTTGATTTGGCACAATACCGTGAACTTCAAGCGTTTGCACAGTTTGCTTCTGACCTTGACGAAGTGAGCCGTAAACAGCTTGAGCGTGGACAACGTATGGTGGAAGTGTTGAAACAACCTCCGTATTCTCCACTTTCAGCTGAGAAGCAATCATTGATTATTTTCGCAGGTAATGAAGGTTTCCTCGATGATATGGATGCTTCGAATGTTGTTCGATTCGAAGCGGATCTTTATCCGTTCGTAGAGGCTTCTTATCCTCAAATTTTCGAAAATATCGCGAAAACATCTAAAATTGATGATGAAACGATGGCAATGATGAAAAAAGCACTCGAAGAGTTTAAATCTACTTTCGTTGCTGAATAAGGATCTTTATGGCTAACTTGAAAGAGATTCAACGACAGATCAAGAGCGTTTCCAACACGCAAAAAACTACACGTGCAATGAAGCTTGTCTCTACGGCAAAGCTTCGCCGTGCAGAAGAGCTTGCAAAGCGCTCACGTCTGTTTGCACAAAAAACGAATCAAGTGATAGCTGAAATCGCAGGTCGTATCAAATGTAACAAAATCGGCGGGATTGAAAATCGTTGTTTTGTAGAAAATGATACTCCTGAAACGATTGATATTATTTTTGTAACTGCCGACAAAGGTCTTTGCGGCGGTTTCAATATGCAAACCATCAAAGCGGTTAAACGTTTGATGAGCGGATACAAAAATAAAAATGTCAAAATCCGTCTTCGCGGCATCGGGAAGAAAGGGATTGAATTTTTTAGCTACAACCAAGTAGAAATGCTTGATGAAGTTAAAAATCTCAGTTCTGCTCCTGATATGCAGCGCTCAAGCGAGTTTATGACACGATCGATTGAAGATTTCAAAGAGGGTAAAATCGATGCCGTGTATCTTGTATACAACGGATATAAAAACGTTATTACTCAAGAGTTGCATGTTAACCGTGTTCTTCCGGTCAATGTAGAAGATTATGATTGTGAAAAATCAAAAGAGACTATGTTGGAACTTGAAGCGCAAGATGAAGAGAAAATGCTCGATTCATTGGTTACTAAATACGCTGAATACAATATGTATTATGCGTTGATCGATTCATTGGCAGCAGAGCACAGTGCGCGTATGCAAGCGATGGATGCGGCAACTAACAACGCGAAAGAGATGGTTAATTCGTTGAAAGTCAAGTTTAACAAAGCGCGACAAGAATCGATTACAACCGAACTTATCGAGATTATCAGCGGCGTCGAGTCGATGAAATAATTATGGAGGAAAGAATGATTGGTAAAATTGCTCAAGTAATTGGTCCGGTTGTTGACGTTGATTTTGAAGGTTATTTACCTGCGATCAATGACGCAATCGAAGTAAATGTAAGTGTAGAAGGGAATACGACTCGTCTTGTTCTTGAAGTAGCATCTCATCTTGGTAACGGTCGTGTACGTACGATCGCTATGGATATGTCTGAAGGACTTGTTCGTGGTATGGCTGCTCGTGCAACCGGCGCTCCGATCAAAGTTCCTGTAGGGGAAAAAGTTCTCGGACGTATTTTCAATGTAATCGGTGAAACCATCGATGGTGGCGAACAAGTTACTGATTGTGATACATGGTCTATCCACCGTGATCCTCCGCCGTTGGTTGACCAAAGTACAAAAACTGAGATGTTCGAAACGGGTATCAAAGTTGTTGACCTTTTGGCACCGTATGCTAAAGGTGGTAAAGTTGGACTATTCGGTGGTGCCGGTGTCGGTAAAACCGTTATTATCATGGAACTTATCCACAACGTTGCACACGGACATGACGGTCTTTCTGTTTTCGCCGGTGTCGGTGAGCGTACTCGTGAGGGGAATGACCTTTACCACGAGATGAAAGAATCAAGCGTTTTGGATAAAGTAGCACTGTGCTATGGTCAAATGTCTGAACCACCGGGAGCACGTAACCGTATTGCTTTGACAGGTCTTACCATGGCGGAATATTTCCGTGATGAGAAAGGGCTTGACGTATTGATGTTTATTGATAACATCTTCCGTTTCGCACAATCTGGATCTGAGATGTCAGCACTTCTTGGTCGTATCCCATCAGCCGTTGGTTACCAACCGACATTGGCTCGTGAGATGGGTGCTCTCCAAGACCGTATTACATCAACCAAAAAAGGTTCAATCACGTCGGTTCAAGCGGTATACGTACCAGCGGATGACTTGACTGACCCGGCTCCGGCTTCGGTTTTTGCTCACCTTGATGCGACGACGGTTCTTAACCGTAAAATCGCTGAAAAAGGGATCTATCCTGCGGTTGATCCATTGGATTCAACTTCACGCTTGCTTGATCCGCAAATCATCGGTGAAGAGCATTACAATGTAGCTCGCGGTGTTCAAAAAACACTTCAAAAATACAAAGATTTGCAAGATATTATTGCGATTCTCGGTATGGATGAGCTTTCAGAAGATGATAAATCTGTTGTTGAGCGTGCACGTAAAATCGAGAAATTCCTTTCTCAACCGTTCTTCGTTGCAGAAGTATTTACCGGTTCTCCGGGAAAATACGTTTCTCTTGAAAATACTATCAAAGGGTTCAAAGGAATTCTTGAGGGTGATTACGACCACTTGCCAGAAGGTGCCTTCTATATGGTCGGTGATATGAATGAGGCGATTGAGAAAGCTGCTAAAATGAAAAGCAAGTAATTGCTTCTCGCCTTAAAGGAAACACTATGGAAACACTCCAATTAGAAGTGCTAACGCCAAGCGGATCGATTTTTAACGGTCCGGCTAAAAGCGTCACCCTGCCGGGTGAAGAGGGAGAATTCGGTGTTCTCCCGGAACACGTCTCTTTGACAACATTGCTCCAAGCCGGAGTTGTTGATATTCAAAAAGAGAACGGGAAAACTGAATCAATCGTTGTCAATTGGGGCGTCGTCCAAATTACCGACAATAAAGTGGTTGTTTTGGTTGACGGTGCTGTTGCGATTCGCGGAGAGAATGAAGGTGATATTGCCAAAGCTCTCGATGAAGCAAAATCATTGATCAGCAGCGTTGCCGATTCAAATGTAATGATTGCTTCGGTATCAGCACGTATTGATTCTGCAGCACACCGTTTTTAATTACAAACGATGTTTCAGACATTTGCAAACTATTATGACAAAAGTCATCCGGTAACACTCTTTGTGTTACTGGTCCTCTCTCTCTATTTCATTGCCGTCAATTGGACTTTTTTTTACCGATTCTTTTCACTGAACCAATGGATTTCTACTGAAAATCAATCCTTGGAATCGTTACTGCTCGGTTCGTACAAAATTCCTGATTTTGCTTATTTAAGTCATTTTACCAAATCTTCACCGCGCCTTTCACCTGCTTTGTTTGATATGGCGTCCTATGCCGCAACCAAAGAGGCTACCAAAGGACTGATGTTTCTCTCCGTAGTTGCGTCAACGACACCGTTTATCGGTCTTTTCGGTACAGTCGTCTCTATTTTGGATACGTTTGATCACATCGGACAAGCCAGCGGGACGATGAGTGTTATTGCTTCGGGCGTATCGGATGCCCTCGTAGCAACGGCATCGGGAATTTTTGTGGCTATCTTCGCCTATACGTATCATCAAATTCTTAAGCGTAAAGCGTATGAATTATCCGGTTTGATTCGTATGCAAGGTGATGCGCTCCTCTCTAAAGAGGGATAAATATGTTTGATTGGGACGAAAAACCGGAACTGAATATCACACCGCTTGTGGATGTGATGTTGGTTTTATTGGCTATTTTAATGGTTATATCACCTAATATTGTTTATGAAGAGTTGATCCGCCTTCCCAAAGGCTCAGCCCAGAAAGAGATAACCAAAAAAGAGCAGATAGAGATTTCGATTTCAGATGAGCGAAAAATAAAAATCGGAAAAGATCAGTTTCAACTTGAGACCTTTGCGGATGATTTTATCCGATTGGCCCCTTCGTATAAAGCGGATTCAACCGTACGGATCAGTGCCGACGGCCGTTTAAATTACAGTGATGTTATGAATGTTTTGGCCGTAGTAAAAAAAGCCGGTTTTCAGAATGTTTCTCTTGTCACCGCTCAATAATCAATTCATTTCTAAAATTTTTATGATGAGGATTTTGTAAATGGATATGAATCAGGAACGCTATTTTTATCTTAGCGGGTTGATCTCTATTTCCTTGTTTGTCATATTGCTTTTTATGGTCGGGTACAGTTTGATCCTTTCTCCGAAAATAGAGCAGTTTGCTATGATCAAAAGTGATGTGATTAATGTATCTATTGCGGTTTCTGAGACGAAAGCGAGTGAGCAAAGTACTCCTGTCGCATCTTCACCTTCGCCTACAGTGCCGGATATGGCTCAAAAAGCTGAACCAAAAACTGAATCTGAGGCTGAACCCGAGAAGGTCCCGGAAATATCCGATCTTTTTTCAGAGGTAAAGGCTCAGAAAACGACAAAAGAAGACACTAAACGACAAGAGCAGCTAAACAGGCTCGAAAATGAGATTCTAACGCGTAAAGATACGCCCCGTTTTTCGGATAAAGTATCAAAAGTGGATATTGCTAAACCTTCAGTCAAAATGGTTGTGCAGGGAGGGTCTACGGGACCTCTCGTTAACGAATACCATGCTAAGATTCAAGGACTGGTTTATACCTACTTCCATCCTCCCACCGGAACGGCCGGTGAAGTGGCACGGGTTCGGATGACAATTAGTTCATCGGGCAAATTAATCGGATACAAAGTTCTTCGTTATTCGGGTAATGGAACCTTTAACAGTGAAGTAGACTGGTTAAAAGATCGGCTTAATACAATCCGCTTTCCCGAGCATCCTGAGGGAAAAGATGCGGTTTTGGAATTTATTTTAACGGCTAAGGAGTAGTCATTTGAAAATCATTCTTATTTTTCTTACACTAATACATCTTTCATGGGGTGCAGATGCGACATTGGAAGTTGTTAAAGGTGTTGAGGGATTATCTCCTCTGGCAATCGAAGATTCGTCACTTCAGACCAGTGAACTAAGCCGTAAATTTACCCAAATGCTAGCGGCGGACATGAATGTTGTATCTTTGTTCAGTGTTGATGAAAGTTATGCATCGGTGCCTTTTAATTCACTAACAACATCTCCATTGCACAAAGAGGCTCAGTATCTGCTCCGCTACCGTTTGCTTGATGATGGAGCAGGGGGAACAAGAGCCGATATAAAACTGCTCCAAAACGGTAATGAACTGTTTCAAAAAAGCTATATTCTAAAACAAAGTGAAATGGCGGTATTTCTCTCTCATTCGATCGCGTATGATATCAATGCTAAATTGGGAGGGACACCGATTGATTGGATAAAACGAAAAGTCCTTTTTGTCCGACTAACCAGTCCAAGACATTCTGAAATTGTTGTTTCCGATTACACACTTTCGTATCAAAAGGTGATTTTAACCGGCGGGATGTACGGATTTGCGAAATGGGCTAACCGTGAGCAGAGCGAGTTATACTATACCTCTCTTGCAGATTTTAAACCGACGATTTATAGAATGAATCTCCAAAGCGGGAAAAAAGAGAAAATAATCAGTTCAGACGGAATGGCGGTCTGTTCGGATGTCAGTGAAGATTCCAAAAACCTTTTGCTCACCCTTGCCCCTAACGGCCAACCCGATGTTTATCTTTACGATTTGACATCAGGTACGAAAACACAGATTACCAACTATTCCGGAATTGATGTTAATGGGCAGTTTATGGGAGATGGCTCGATTGCTTTTGTCTCTAACCGCTTAGGATACCCGAATGTATTTTCGACCCGAGTGAATAGCAGTGCAGTTTCACAGTTGGTGTATCAGGGGAAAAACAACTCTTCGCTGAGTGCCTATAAAAATTTATTGGTGTATAAAGCGCGTGAAACCAGTGCGACTTTTGCAGGAAATGCATTCAATCTTCACCTATTGTCACTCAATACGGGCAATGTAAAACGGCTCACTGCAAGCGGTGAGAATGATTTTCCAAAGTTTTCCCCGGATGGCGAAGCAATACTCTATATAAAGCAAGAGGGTCCGCGCAGTTCAATCGGAGTTATCCGTTTCGGAGTGAATAAAAGCTTTGTTTTTCCGCTTAGAATAGGGCGGATTCAGTCAATTGACTGGTAGTATTAATCTTTTTTACGCTATGATAGCGCCATATTTATAATCCTGAGGAGATGTCATGATGAAAAAAGTTGCTTTTTTAAGCGCAACAGTGGCAATGTTAATTTTAAGCGGATGTAGTTCTAAAGAGCCTGCGATCGATGCAACGGCAAATGTAAACGGAACATCTGTAGGAACAAACGGAGCAGGTTCAAATGCTGTAATCGCTCCTGTAACAAACGCTAACGCTAACGACAGTGCGAATGCCGGAGCAAACGGTGTCAATGGATCTGATGGCCAATTGGTTAGTATTTTGTTTGACTATGACAAATTTGATATTCGTGCAGATATGCAAGATGCAATGACTAAAAATGCCTTGTTGGTAAAAAGCAAATCGATTAAACTCGAAGGTAATTGTGACGAATTCGGAAGCGATGAGTACAATTTTGCTCTCGGTCTTAAACGTGCCAATGCCGTTAAATCAGCTTTGGTTAACAGCGGTGTAAACGCTGATGCGATCTCTATGTCAAGTTTGGGTGAAAGCAATCCGGTTTGCTTGGAAAAAACACAAGAGTGCTGGGCTAAAAATCGTCGTGTAGATTTCAAACTTCCATAAATGCGTCTGTTAGTAATTTTTCCACTATTACTCTCAATTGCCGCATCCGCAACGGAACCTTCCGTTTTCGGTGCCGGTGACCTCAATAATCCCAATCCCTACGGTCTTACCCACGAAGAAAAACTGATTCTTGAAAATAAAAAAGAACTTCAGTCTGTTATACAAAAAAACAACGTTCAAAATGCAAAAGTCGAGA
>NZ_JAHFAQ010000103.1 GCF_023250475.1 Sulfuricurvum sp.
TCTCTAGCAAAAAAAGAGCCTCTTCGCTCCCTCGTCCAAAAATATAGGGATCACCGCTTTTGAGCCGTGCGACGCTATATCCCTGACCGGCGTAATCGGCTATCAGGAGGTTAATCCTCTCTTGGCTGATACTGTGGTTGTCTTTTGGTTTTCCCACATAAATTTTACGTGTTTCTGCGGGGATCAAATCCAAAATCTCTTTGGGTATGAGATTATCGTATAAGACGATCTGGGCTTCTCGGATAATCCGATAAGCTTTGAGTGTCAACTGTTCTACATCTCCAAGGCCGCAACCCACGAGATAGACGTCCCCTTTTCTCGCCGAAAACGAGTGATTGGTTTCGGCTGAAGTCGGTTGTATAATTTTTGTCATTCGAGCCTCTTTATCGATTTTTTAATAGCCTCCAGCAATGCATCGATATCGTCTATCTCCTGCGAATAATGGATACTAATACGCAACCATCCCGGCCGCTCTTGGAAGGGTGTATCATCTTCCAGTCCTAATAAATCATGTCCGTAAGGGCCTGCACATGAACATCCTGCCCGTGTTTGAAACCCTTTTGATTCGGAGAGAACCGCACACAATGCGTACGGGTCGACTCCCTTAACGTTAAACGAAACAATCCCGATATTTTCAGCCTTTCGGCATCCGTAACAGGTCGATCCTTCAATCTCCTTCAGCCCTTCGACAAAACGTGCATATAGGCTTTTTTTTCGAGAAGTAATCCACTCGAAGCCAAGTTCATTGCGAAGCTGATACGCCAATGCGGCACGAATAAGCTGTAATATCCCCGGGGTTCCCGCATCTTCACGATCTTCAACGCCATCTACAAAAAAATGGCTGGTTCGGCTGACATAGCGTACCGTTCCCCCACCGGCAAAGGTAGGTTTGGCATCCGCTTCGAACAGGTTTTTTCGCACCGCCAACAAACCGCACGATCCCGGACCGCCCAAAAGCTTATGGGGAGAATAAAACATCGCATCGTACAGTTCGCACGGAATATTGATATACGGCGACGAGGCCGCCGCATCAAAGCAGACAATAGCCCCGTAACGTCGGAGTATCGCCGATATTTCTGCATACGGGGTAATCGTCCCGGTCACATTGGATGCAATGCAAAACGATCCGATAAGCTCACGGTTCAGGTTCGCTTTCAAAATCTCTTCAAGCTGCTCCAGGTCGACCAGCCCTTTGGCATTCAATCCGACACGAACCGTTTCGCAGAGTGCCTCCCGATAGCTGATCTCGTTGGAATGATGCTCATACGGCCCGACAATCACCAATGGCAATTCATAGCTCGGCGGCAAGGAGTGGTAACGTGCACGAGTCGCCGGGGGGATATAAAGTCCCAGTATCTCCTGAAGCCGTTTAACCGCTCCCGTAGCACCGCATCCGCAAGGCATTAGCGCGAAAGAGCTGTCCAGCCCCAATAACATCTTTAAATGCTCTCTCGCCTGACGATAATAACGATCCGTTCGAGCGGCCATTGAAGCCTCTTTCGAATGGGTATTCGCATACGTCTCCAGTACTTCGTGAATACGAGCTTCGATCGGCTCGTAGGCGAGACCGGACGCGGTAAAATCGAAATAGGTTTTTTTATGGACTCCGATCGTATTGCGAACTATCTGTTCAAATTTATCTCTTTTTTCAAGTAATGGACGAAACAGTAGGTTCATGTGCGTATTTCTCCCATAAAAAATTTCCAAAATTACTGCTGTTGCTCGCCTCAAACGTATGAATCAATGACTCAATCAACGGTGCAACTTCATCTGCGGCAACTTTTACTCCTGTTTTGATCGCAAAACGGCTCGATTCACCTTCAAGATGTCCTCCGACGATCAGATCAAATCCCTTGAGACGTTCATCGTCCCGTTTCACAATGGCTCCCACGAATCCCAGATCGACGATATGGGGATGCGCACACGAATTCGGACAGCCGTTAATACTGATACTGACCGGTTCCTCAAAGTCGGGAAATCGTTGTTTAAGATACTCCACCACTTCGATTGCAAAATCTTTGGTCTCACTCACTGCAAACTTACAAAAATTCAGTCCCGTACACGCCAACGTCCGCGCTTCGAAAACCGACGGATGGGGGTGAAATCCCACAGCGTTTAATGTATCGATCATCGGCTCCGTCGCATCGGTATGTACGTTTAAAATCACAAAATTTTGCGTCGTTGTGAGGGTGATCCCCTCCGCTTTATACAAATCGAGAATACGTCCGAGTTTCAACAGTTTCTCTCCGTTTATCCGACCGCTGGTGAGGGCACAACCGATGGTATTGTACCCTTTGCGTACCGTAGCTCCGACGCCAAAATGGCTGCGTCTGGGATAGGGGGTAAAAGGTGCTCCGTCATACCGCTCCAACTCGACACGCGACTCTTTTTCCAGTGCACTCACAAAACGCTCAACGCCCCATTCCTCGACCAAATGTCCCAAACGGGCTTTGTTTCGATTATCACGCCGACCAAAATCTCGATAGATACGAGCCACTGCTTCGGCAATTTTGACAATGTCGCGCCGTTTCACGTAGCCGATATGATCGGCAATACGACGATTACTCGCCTGTCCTCCTCCGACACTAACACTGAAGCGAAGTTCGTCACCGTTTTTAACGGCCGTAAATGCCAAATCCTGTACTTCATGCTGGATACAATGTTTATTGCATCCGCTGACCCCGATTTTAAACTTTCGAGGCAAATTCGAAAAATCGTGATTCCCCCGATAAAGATTATTCAACGCCAAAACCACATCACGAACATCATCAATCTGATCGTGATCGATCCCGTTTACCGGACAGCTGACAATATTACGAGGACAGTCTCCGGATGCTCCGAGGACACTTAACCCCACAATAGAAAGCCGTTCCAAAATTTCAGGCAAGTCTTCGATTTTAAGCCAGTGAAACTGAATATCCTGACGTGTCGTGATATCACCGCTTTCGCGGGCGAATTGAACCGATATTTCACCTAATACTTCAATCTGTTTGGCGTTTATGTATCCGCCGTCAAGTTTGACACGAAGCATGAAATACTGTGTCTCATCCTCCGCAGCCTGCAGATTACGATTTTGGGTATATATTCCGTACCATTTAAAACGATCGATATCTTCAGGATCAATCACTTCGCCGGTTTGGGCATATCGGTAGATGTCGGAAATAACATCCAATCCATCTTTTTCACGTTTTATACGCTCTACTCTCTCAGCTTTTGTTTCACTAGCCATAACCTATTCCTTAAATGATTGTTGCGGCATTCCAATGCGGAAAATGCCGCCTTACAAGAGCATTTAGCTCAACTTCAAATGCAGTCGCACTGCTCTGCACCGCTCTAACCGAATCTTTACTTTGGGTAATCATCCCCGCAGCCACCGTATTGTTGCTAATCTTGTCGATAAGGATAAATCCCCCCATCTCTCGATTCTCTTCGTAAAGATCAAATGCAATCGACTCCGCCAAATTCAAACGAACCGATCCGATATCGTTCAGCCCTAACTGAGTGGCTTGGTGTTTTTCTTGCGTATTGACATCGACTCGATAGTCGATCCCCTCGACATACACTGTCGTTACGCTGGATCCGCGTTTAAATAAAAAGCTTTTCCCTGTTGAGAATTTTTCCTCATCCATCCATACCACGTTTGCGGTAATCGCATCGCTTTGTTCAATGGTATCACCCGTTTTAATCAAAACATTTCCGCGGCTAATATCGATCTCTTCATTCAATGTCAGCGTTACCGCATCACCGGTAGAAGCCGATTCCAGATTACCGTCATACGTCACGATCTCTTTAACCGTAGCCTCTTTCAGCGAAGGATAGGTTGTAATCCGTTCACCGACACGTATTGTCCCGGAGGCAATCGTTCCAGCGAATCCTCTGAAATCAAGATTCGGCCGATTGACGTATTGCACCACCATTCGAAACGGCGCATCCGCCGCCGCAGAAGCGAGAGGAACCCCCTCAAGGATCTCCATTAACGTTTCTCCACTATACCATGGACTGCGTTCACTTCTGGTAACCACATTATCGCCATCCAGTGCCGATAGAGGAACCGAATAGATTCCGCTGATTCCCAACTCGTTAGCAAACGCTCTGTACTCGGTATTGATCTTGTCATAAACCGCTTGATCGAAATTGACCAAATCCATTTTATTGATGGCAACAACGACATTGCGTATCCCCAAAAGACGGACGATATACGAATGTCTGCGTGTCTGCGTCACGATCCCGTAGCGCGCATCGATCAGGATGATCGCCAAATCAGCCGTTGAGGCACCGGTCGCCATGTTACGGGTATACTGCTCATGCCCCGGGGTATCCGCGATGATAAACTTGCGCTTGTCGGTCGAAAAGTAGCGATACGCCACATCGATCGTAATCCCCTGCTCCCGCTCGCTCTGCAATCCGTCCACCAGAAGTGCCAAATCGATTTTATCCCCCGTCGTCCCCGACTTTTTACTGTCGTTTTTTATGGTTTCGAGCTGATCTTCAAAAATCATTTTTGAATCGTGCAGCAATCGTCCGATCAGGGTGCTTTTACCGTCATCAACACTTCCGCAGGTGATAAAGCGGAGCAACTCTTTGTGTTCTTGTTCTTTAAGATAGCCCTCAATATTGGTGGCTATCAAATCGCCTTGATGTGCCATTAAAAATATCCTTCAATTTTTTTCTTTTCCATGGATCCCGAACTGTCGGCATCGATCAGACGCCCTTGACGTTCTGACGTTTTGGTTAACAGCATCTCTTGGATGATATCCGGCAAGGTTACCGCATCGCTCTCTACCGCTCCGGTCAGAGGATAGCACCCCAGTGTTCGGAAACGGACGTTTTCGATTGAAGGAACTTCACCCTCTTTAAACGGAAAGCGATCATCATCGACCATGATTTTTACCCCGTCACGCTCAACGACCGGACGCGGTGCCGAATAGTAAAGCGGAACAATCGGTATCTCTTCGAGGTAAATGTATTGCCAGATATCCAGCTCCGTCCAGTTGGAGAGAGGAAATACCCGTATACTTTCACCTTTATGAATTCGCCCGTTGTAGATATTCCACAACTCCGGACGCTGATTTTTCGGATTCCATCGGTGGTTTTTATCCCGGAACGAATAGATCCGCTCTTTGGCCCGGCTTTTCTCTTCATCCCGTCGGGCTCCGCCGAATACCGCATCAAACTCATAATAATTGAGCGCCTGTTTCAGTCCCTCGGTTTTCATCACATCGGTATGCACCGCACTGCCGTGGGTAAACGGACTGATATTCTGTGCAATTCCGTCGGGATTCACATGGGTTAGCAACGTTAATCCCAACTCTTTAATCCGACGATCGCGAAATTCGATCATCTCTTTAAACTTCCATGTCGTATCGACATGCAACAGCGGAAACGGCAGCTTTGCCGGATAAAATGCTTTAATCGCCAGATGGAGCATCACCGATGAATCTTTGCCGATCGAATAAAGCATCGCGGGATTATCAAATTCCGCGACCACTTCACGCATAATATGGATTGATTCAGCTTCTAATGCTTTCAAATGTGTTTTTCTCTCTTGAGATATCATGGTTCGCCCCTTTTTCACCTTTTTCTATCAAATAAAAATAGCCCAATCGGCCAACTCTGTGCGATGCGAATACTCGTCATCTTTTAATAATCCGTCCAAAATATCCAACAAAAATTTCATTGTCAGTTCCCTCTTCTATGGAGTCCGCACTCCTTGTGCTCAGGATTTTCCCACCACCATCTTCCGGCGCGGATATCTTCTCCCTCACCTATCGCTCTTGTACACGGCGCACATCCGATACTCGGATACCCTTGTGTGTGCAATACGTTATAAGGGACTTTATTCGTTTTGATATAGTCCCATACCTGATCTTCATCCCACTCGATGAGAGGATTTAATTTAATAAGCCCGTTAGCCTCATCCCATTCGATAAGCTGCATCGTTTCTCGTGTCGGAGACTGTGCACGGCGCAATCCCGTTATCCACACATCCAGACCGCTAAGCGCTCTGCGAAGCGGTTCCATTTTTCGCACCTGACAGCACGTTTTTCGGTTTTCAACACTCATCCGAAATCCGTTAATCCCCTGCGTCTGATACAGCGCTTCAACAGCGGCTCCATCAGGACAATAGACCTCTACATTGATCCCGTATTTTTGATTCGTCTGATCCATCACGGTATAGGTCTCTTCAGGTAACCGTCCCGTATCCAGTGTAAAAATCTTTGCCGTTGAATCAATCTTCAAAATAGTGTCGGTTAATACCTGATCTTCGGCTCCGTAACTCGATGCCAACGCAATCCGCCCTTTATGAGCTTCTAAAAAATAAGTTATTAATGATTCAACTGATTCGTTTTTAAATCGTTGATTCAATACATCCAGATCGATGCTCATCTACTCTCCTAAATTTGGTAGTCGTTTTCAACCACTTTAATCCGGCCAAAATTTGTTTTATCCCAGGCTCTTTCATGAAAATAGTATAAAACCATCTTTGTCAGCACTTCGACCGATCCGATTGATACGGCCATCACTAAATTTCCTGTAATAAAGTAAGAGACGACCATTGTATCGATTGTCCCTACCGTTCGCCATGAGATCGCCTTGATAATACTTCTATAGTGTTTGTCTTTCATTAGCATCCTTCCTCATAACGTTCCTCATGCACTTTCAGTCGGAAATTCATACAGTTCTGTACTCAAATACCGCTCACCGGTATCGCACAAAATCGTTACGATCGTTTTCCCTTTATTTTCAGGACGATCCGCAACTTTTTTTGCGGCAGCTACGTTGGCACCGGATGATATTCCGACCAAAAGCCCCTCTGTTTTAGCAATCGTTCGTGCCGTCTCAATCGCTTCGGCATTGGTTATCCGTACAATCTCATCGTAAACATCTCGATTAAGGACTTGCGGAATAAATCCGGCTCCGATCCCCTGAATTTTATGAGGACCTGATCCCTCACCCGATAAAACAGCTGAAGCATCGGGTTCAACCGCAATAATCTGGATATCGGGATTGTACTTTTTAAGCACTTCTCCGACACCGGTGATTGTTCCGCCCGTCCCTATCGCCGCAACGAAAATATCGATTTTTCCGTCCGTATCTCTCCAAATCTCTTCCGCCGTCGTTTGACGATGGATTTGGGGATTATCCGGATTATTAAATTGTTGCAAAACAACCGATCCCGGTATTGATTGACCGAGTTCTATCGCTTTCTCAACCGCTCCGCCCATCCCTTTTTCAGGTGCGGTCAAAACGATCTCTGCCCCAAGGGCCGCCAAAAGACGTCTCCGTTCCAAACTCATGGAACTCGGCATTGTCAAAATCAACTTTAATCCCAAACTTGCGGCGACACTCGCTAAAGCAATCCCCGTATTCCCGCTTGTCGGCTCGATAATAACACTCTCATCAGTGATCTCCCCGCGCTGCAGGGCTTGGAGGATCATGTTGCATCCGATCCGGTCTTTGACCGAACCCGACGGATTCATAAATTCACATTTTCCTATTACCGTCGTCGATTCTTCTGAAAAATGGTTTAACGTAATGAGCGGCGTATTCCCGATCAATTCCGTAACATTGGCTGCAATCTTCATGTTCACTCCTTTCACTTGATGAGATTTCATAATGAAATGAACTCTCATTCATCTTTTAACTGGAGAAATTATACGCCGAAAAAATTTGATTGTCAAGTATTTCTACCAAATTAGTATGGTTTATTAAAAAATTGACATGAACACCCCTATTTTAGGCAGTTTTTAAATACTGTAAAAAATAGGGATTTAGAGAGAAAATAGGTATGTCAAGTA
The DNA here is from genome assembly GCF_023250475.1 of Sulfuricurvum sp. GTDB lineage: Bacteria > Campylobacterota > Campylobacteria > Campylobacterales > Sulfurimonadaceae > Sulfuricurvum. Next base: position 7,800 of record NZ_JAHFAQ010000103.1, read on the forward strand.
ATTCAGTAGGGTTTATTCTTCAAA
>NZ_JAHFAQ010000185.1 GCF_023250475.1 Sulfuricurvum sp.
GACGGAACACTCGAAATGCCCTTTAGTAATGCGATTGAAGAATATATAGATACTTCAAAAATAAAAAATACGCTTCAGATGAGCTATCCGACACAGGAAGAAATACGTAAAAATACGCAAAAAGCCAAAAAAGAAATTAAAAAGTTAGTCCAGGAAGGGAAAAAACTCCAGACCGTCGTTGAAAAAGCTTTTCTTAAAATTGCCGAGCCGTGCAAAAAGCTTGAGAATTTGAGCGAGGAAGAGCAGCTAGAAGTCTTTTCAGATAAAGAGATTATGAAATTACTGACGGTTATTGAGAATCTACGGAAAGAATTCGATACTAATAAATATTTCAAAGAATTTTTTTATGAGATAGGGCAATCCAACATTATTCACTCCGAACTTGATATCGCCGTTATAAAAGTACGAAAAGTACATAACCCTATCGAAAATAAACAAAAAGCACTTGCATGGATTTATAATCACATGCCGTACCTATTTAATCTTGCGGGGACGATCCACAATATTTGCGAAACACTTAAAAAGAGCAATAAGCTCAATTAAATTTTCGAAAAACCGGTTTAATAGGTTCTCCCCTAAAACGGGTAGAAACATCTCCCGCCGCAATAGCCGCACTCAGTGTCTGCAATGAAAATTTAAATGCAGATACCGTTTGTACTACCTCATCTTCTTGATGCGAAAATGATGGGCTTATCCCCTGTACCAAAATACCGCATTTGATCATTTCCTGGACAAAAAGAGTTCTAAGATTATTATCAGGATTCCCGAACGGATCTAAAAAAACAAAATAGGGACGGCAATCAATCCCCCCCATATAGGCTTGCTTTTCAATTCCTAGAGAACGTGAAAGGTTATTAAACTCTTCTTTAAGCCGCTTCCCTACCGACCAAATATGGCGCGTTACCGCATAATCATCCCTATTTAAAATCTCAATCGTCTTTTGAATAGCCCGTAAATGGTGTGTCTCTCCCCCGTAGGTTGTCGAAAGCAAGAAAAGACGTTCGCTATCATGGGAAATACCGCCTAGACTCATGATATCGCGCTTACCGACTAGTGCGGATGCAGAAAAACCGTTGGCGATTGCTTTTCCGAAACATGAGAGATCCGGTGTCACCCCGTAAAGGTATTGCGCCCCTTTGGGATGAAACCGAAATCCGCTGACAACTTCATCAAAAATCAAAACGATACCATGCTGAGAGCACTCTTCACGGACGAGTTGCAAAAAATTTCCCGCAGGTTCTTCGATTGCAGCCGGTTCCAAAATGACGCAGGCTATCCCTTGTGGTTTATAGGTATCGATTTGCTTCCGAAGCGATTCGATATTATTGTATTGAAATTGCTTGGTCAAAGGGTGAAAATTCTTCGGAATACCTCTGTCAATTTGAGTATCGCAGATAAACCAATCGTCAATACTAAAAAAAGGCTGATCGACACATCTCAGAACAATATCATTACCGGTAAAAGCTCTTGCAAGTTTAATCGCTGCCGTTGTAGCATTGGAACCGTTTTTGGCAAATTTGACCATTTCGGCGGAAGGTATCTGAGATGAGACGATTTCGGCGACTTCCGCTTCAAGATAGGAGGGTCGTATAAAGTTAATCCCATTATCCATCTCTGCTTTTACCGCTTCATTGACTTCATCGTAGGCGTGCCCAAGAATAACCGAAGTAAGCCCCATTCCCCAGTCAACAAATTCATTCCCGTCAACATCCCATATTCTGGCACCCTTTCCTCTCACAATAGAGTGGGGGCTAAGCTGCGGGAATTGATCATCTCCTTTGGAGTAGGTATGAGCACCTCCGGGGATGTAAAAATTGGCTTTTTGGCGTAAAACATTGGAATTTTTAAAATTGGTAATCATAAACTACTCCGTTTGAAAAGTGCTGAAAACGCCCAGTTTTTATCATCTGCCGTACACTCCGTATCAATAAAAGAGGGAGAATCCTGAAGCAAACAGGCTGCTTGGTGATCATTATCAAACAATCGAAAATCGACGAGATCAAATCCCTCGAAATGGTTTGTCCAAAAAGAGAGATTACGCTTATAAACGTTTAGATGCGGATTATAGGCATCCGGTTTTTCCAGATTCTCTTTGGAAAGAAAATCATAAATAAAGATATACCCGTCTTTTTTAAGAATTTGAAGCATATTTTTTCTCATCTGAATGAGCTCATTCTCGGGAATCATATACGCAAGGAACCCGTATATAACCATATCGTATGTGAAAGGTATATCAAACGTGCCGCAAGCATTCAGTTGCTGAGTTTTCATTTTCTCTTCCGCACCGATGAGTCGGATAAACTCGCTGCAGTGATCAACGGCTTTTTTGGAGCCGTCATATCCGTGTATACTTTTTACAAAATTTTGAAGGTATAAAAGATTGCCGCCCCTTCCGATTCCCACTTCCGCGACATCCAATTCTGCCAATGTTTTGCGCGGGAAAAGGGAAACCAAATATTCGGTAAAACAGTTTCGCGCCGTTTTAGTATTTCTATCGAACCATTTATCCGATTCATGATCAACGTATTGCTGTGTTTGACTCATACGGTATTCCTT
>NZ_JAHFAQ010000104.1 GCF_023250475.1 Sulfuricurvum sp.
CGGCCAATGCCTGAACGGCATCAACGATTTTACGCTGCGCCCCCTCAACCTCTTTCATCTTAACGGCACCCAAAAACTGGAGCTCCTCGACAAAAGCATCTTTCGCACGTTGGGACATATTGGCATAAAACTTCTCTTTTAGCTCTTCAGCGGCATTTTTCAATGCCAGCATAAGATCGTTCTTATCGACCGCTTTGAGGATTTCTCGGATGCTGTTTCCGTCAAGATCAACCATATCTTCGAACGTAAACATCATCTCTTTGATCGATGCGGCCAGTTCCTGATCGAGTTGTTCGATTTGGCTGAGGGTCGCTTTGGACGCTTTCGCACCCAAACGGTTGAAGACGTCTGCCACGGCGCGCGGTCCACCCACTTCGACTTTGTAGCTTGCAAGAGATTCAAGTTTGGATTCGAGGACGGCACTCACCCGTTTAATAATCGACGGAGAGATGTCCCCGAGTTTGGCCATACGCATCGCCACTTCGGCACGCAGATCATCGGGGAAGATATAGAGGGTCTCTGCGGCCGCGGAAGGGTCCATATGGGCCAAAATCAAGGCGACGGTCTGAGGATGCTCGTTTGTAATAAAGTCGGCAAGCTGCTGCGGTTTGATTTTGGAGAGGTAGGCAAAATTCTGAGAACCTTGCATGGTTTTGCTCAACCGTTCCAATACCTTCTTAGCCTCTTCGGGTCCTAACGCTTTGTAGAGGATCTCCCGTGCGTAGTCCATACCGCCCGTGTTCAAATACTGATTGGATTGAATAATCGCATAGAATTCTTCGAGAACGGCAGCTCCGATATTTTTCTCAATAGAACGGTTATTGGCAATATATTTGGAGACTTCGGTAATCGCTTCGACATTCATCCGCGAAAAAATAGTGGCAGTGACATCTTCACCCAGCTGTACCAACAAAATAGCTATTTTTTGTGACATACTCATTTCGTCAAAATTAGCTTGTTGGGACTGTGTTAAAGTCATTTACCCCTCCTAACGCTTATGTGGACTATCGGCGGGTACCGATTCTTCATCGATCAAGGCTTGAATCAACGAAGCAATCTCTTCAGGATGGTCTTCCGCAATTTCACGCACTTTTTCTAATAATACGTCGTATTTAAGCTCATCCTCATTGAAGTTATCACCCAATCCGAGCTGATTTTCCACTTTTTTACGCATCAATTGCACTTTTTCCGCTAAATCTTCATCTTCATCATCGGCAATCTCCAAATTCGGCTTCTCGAATTCTTCCTCTTCGCGGCTGAATTCTAGCATACGTTCGGCAAAAGGGATAATGATCTTTTTATACGCTACAAATAAGATGAGGGCAACTAGGATATATTTGAAAACCGGAGCAAAGGGAGTAATATAGGTTGCAATAAAAGTTGATGCTTTGGAAGCACCGTCTTTTGGCTGATTTCCCTCTTTTGATGCCTGAAACTCAAAGTTTCGCACCGTCACCTGATCACCGCGCTGTTCGTCAGCTCCGATAGATTGCTTAACCAATGCATCAATTGCCTGAATCTGGGTTTCATCCAAGGCAACGTACTGCACCTCTTCTGTAGGTTCGCCCGCCGCATCTTTTTTCGGTTCATACTTACCGTCGACGACAACCGCAGCCGTCATCCGTTTAATACGGGCAAACTCCATCTTGGTCGTTGAGACCGTTTTAGAAACTTCGTAATTTGTCGTTCCGGTCGTTTTCTCGAATTTTTCTCCGCCGCCGCCGGCAAGCCCTTCGACAGGTCCGATATTGCTGACAGCACCCGGCACTCCCCCCACTTGCGGAGCGGTTGCGCCGTCACGTTTCTCTTCGGAAGTTTGTTCACTCCGCACTACGTTTTCAGGATCGAATTTTTCCGACGTCGAACTCTGTTCTGAAAAATCGTACTCGATCGTCACTTTGGCAACAACACGATCTTTTCCGCCGATAAAAGGGGCAAGAACATTAATGATTTTCTCTTCTTGTTTTTTCTCTTCTTTGGTTTTATACTGCTGTTGCATACCAGAGAGTTCACCCATTGCCGATGCCGCATCGTCATCTCCGAGGGTTTCCCCCTCAGCATTGATCAAAGCGACATTTTCGGGAGTGAGTTTCGGAACCGCTGCCGCTACAAGCTTTTTAATACCCCTAATCTGTTTAGGGGTCAATTTTCGATCCGCCTGCAACTGAACCATAACGGAAGCGGAAGGGGGTACTGCTTCTTCAACAAACAATGTCTCTTTGGGAAGCGCCAAGGAGACGCTCGATTTTTCAACCGGCTCGAGAGAATCGATGGATCGGGCCAATTCCCCCTCCAACGCGCGGCGAAACTTTACCTCTTGATCGAAATTCGTTGCACCGAACTCTTGCTTGTCAAACAGTTCAAATCCGACATGCCCCTCTTTTGGAATTCCCATCGACGCCACGGTAATACGCTCTTTATACACAACATCTTTGGGGACTTCAATCACATTTTCGCGCGGGATACGGTAAGGAATCTTATCTTTTTCGAGCTGATCGATGACCTTTGCCGAATCTTCCGCACTCAGTTGTTCGAAAAGAACCTGATAGCCGTCATTGTCTGCCTTCTTCCCTTCGGACGTATAAACGACCAAAAAAATCAAAAAGGCTATAATCCCGGTAACCGCCGCCCCGATAATAGCCTTTTGAGCTTGGGTAAGCTTTCCGAAAAAAACAACGAGTTGCGAAAAAAGGGTCTTAAAATCCATTGTTACCTATTTTTATACTAAAGAATCAGTGAGTTCAAAAAATCGATCGTTTTGAATCCGGGTTCCGATTGTAACGCGAATAGCGTTCAATCCGTAACTGCTTAAATCACGTACAATCATACCCTTTTTTAACAGTTCTTGCGCAATTTTCGATGAATTTTTTTCTTCAGGAAGTAATAAAGTGACGAAATTGGTATAACTTTCAATCACATTGATCCCCTTAGAACGTGCAAACTCTTCGTAACGATTCATTTGAATAAAGTTGTCCGCGATACATTCTTGAACAAACGCTTCATCTTCCAATGCCACGGAAGCCGCTTCAAGAGAGAGGGTTGTAACGTTAAACGGCGGACGGACTTTATACAGAGCTTCAATGATAGATGCTTGGGCAATTCCATACCCTACCCGCATTCCGCCCAAACCGTACGCTTTTGAAAACGTCCCTAAAAAGAGAACATTGTTAAAACGCTCAACTAAATCACGCGGTTCAACTGCGTATGCCGAATCTTTAAAACGGGCATACTCCATATAGGCTCCATCGACGATTACCAATGTGTCACTATCCACTTTTTCGATAAACGAAATCATCTCCGCCGCATCAAGCCCATCGCCGGTAGGATTATTCGGGGTACAGAGAAAAATTATTGCGGGTTTGTGTTCAGTATAGAGGGCAAAAAATTCATCCATCTTATGTTCGCGTGACTCGGTGCGGAGTATTTGCGCCCCGACTTGTTTGGCATAAATCTCATACATCGCAAACGTCACACTGTTCATCAACACTTTGCTTCCGCTGTGCGCTTTGGCATGGATCGCAAATTCAATGACCTGATCGCTTCCCGCGCCGATGATCAACTCGTTGGTTTTAATGCCGTATTTATTCGACAAAGCGGTTTTAAGTTTTACCATCGAATCATCCGGATAAAGTGCCATATTGTCGATAATGGAGCGTACCGCTTCTTTTACTTTCGGCGAGCATCCGAAAGGATTTTCATTGCTTGCCAATTTCACGATTTGATCTTTATCAATGCCGTATTCGCGTACCACTAATTCGATCGGTTTTCCCGCTTCATATATTTTAATACTCTCTAATGCGCTGTTGAATTTCATAACTCTCCCTTAACGTAGCTTCCCAGCCATGTCACTTCATCGACATGTTTCTGAACTAATGATTGAATTTTAGGCTCATCGATGTGACCGAAAAAATCGATAAAAAACCAGTATCCGAAGCCGTCATTATCTCTGGAGGGGCGGCTTTCGATTTTGCTGAGATTGATATCAGCATTGTTAAAATCTTCGAGGAAGTGGACCAACGCCCCTGCTTTTTGGGCATCTTTCAGACGGACCAAAATAGAAGTTTTATCTTCGCCGCTCATGCCGTTTTTAAAATCACTGAGGATAAAAAAACGGGTCGCATTGTTTTGGGTATCTTCGATGTTTTCAAACAGGGTCGGAACGCCGTAGAGTTTAGCGGCGATGTGAGAACATATCGCGGCAGCTTCGGGATCTTTGGAGGCTAAAATAGCCGCTTTTGCCGTTGACTCGACCGGAATATGTTCAATTGTATCCAAACCGTGCTCAGCTAAAAACTCTCTGCATTGGCCAAACCCTTTGTCTTTGGAATAAATTCTTTTGATGTGGTGAATTTGTTCCGCTTTCGTAGCGAATGCCATATGAATCGGCATATACAACTCGGCAACGATCTTAACGCTGCTTTTACCGAGGAGATCAAGCGTTTCTCCGACTACACCGTCTCGGCTGTTTTCGATCGGAACGACACCGAATTTGGCACGGCCGGCTTCAAGTGTTTTAAAGACCGCTTCAATCGAACCAAGAGAGAGATAATCGCTCATCGCTCCGAAACGAGATTCCGCCGCCTGATGGGTAAAACTCCCCTCCGGCCCCAGATACGCAATCCGCTCGGGGAGCTCAAGATTGCGGGAAACCGCAAAAATCTCTAAAAACACCGCTTCAATCGCCTGCGAGTTCAAAAGTCCCCCGGACGATTCACTGATCTTGGTCAAACGGTCAATAATGGCTTTCTCACGTTCGGGACGATAGATTGCACCATTATTCTCATGTTTGATCTCACCGACACGGCGAACAACCTCCATTCGGCGATTTAAAAGCGCTACGACTTCATTATCAATCTCATCAATACGTGCTCTGCACTCTTCTAAAGTATTCATAAACTCTCCAATATCCCTTGCATATCCGGATAAATTTCTGACGGCCGATCATGAGGTTTCAAGGAGGGGATAATTTCATCCGCATTCCGATACTTGCCGCTGAGGACAAAAATCCCTTTCATCCCCAAAGCCTGTGCGCCGACAAGGTCCCCCTTGACGTCATCACTGATGATGGTGACATCACTAAACTGCACCCCTGCTTTTTGCATAGAGAGGCGAGATAGAGCCTCCTCAAAAAACGGGATACTCGGCTTTCCGACAACGGTATAGGGGGCTGATGTCGCAAATTCCAACATTTTTAAAATCGCCCCCACACCGGGATAGCGCTTATGATTTTTGACGTACAGCGTTGTTTCATGCATACCGACAAGTGCCGCACCCAAAAGGAGAAATTCAATCATCTGGGCATATTCATCCGGCTGAAAATTCTCTTTAATCGCCACCAAAACCACATCCGGCGACGTATATTCAAGACGATACCCCATAGAACGTACAACCTCCAAAAACGGCTCCGATCCGTATGCGGCTATTTTTTGAGACTTCCCGATATGGCCTTCAAGCATCATTAACGGGTCAAGATAGTGTTCGCGGGGGATATTCAGTCCGATAGAGTTCAAATAGCCCAAGAACTCGTCACTCGGATTTTTAGTACTGTTGGTAATGACCATATAGGGTATTTGACGGGCATTGAGGTAGTCGATAAAAGCAACCGCTCCACGGGTAGGGAGTTTGGTATTATCTTCGATCAACGTCCCCTGCACATCAATAAAATACATCCTCAATCCTACAGATACTCACGCTCTAGCGCGATGACGTCTTCAAAAGTTTCGCGGCGCCGAATAAGCCGCTCTTTCCCTTCTTCAACCGCAACTTCGGCTGATCGTCCCCGGGTATTGTAATTGCTGCCCATCCCGAAACCGTAGGCTCCGGCACTGTGGACGACCAAAAGATCATTGTGTTCCATCATCGGAAGGGGATAGTTTTTGGCCAAAAAGTCGCCGCTCTCACACACCGGGCCCACCACATCGGCGACACTCTCTTCGCCGCTCTTGTCCAACGCTTCGATACGGTGATACGCCTTATACAGACTCGGACGGATCAGATCGTTCATCGCCCCATCCACCATCACGAAACGTTTTGCCCCGTTGTTTTTCTCATACAAAACTTTCGTCAAGAAATATCCGGCGTTTGCAGTGAGAAAGCGTCCCGGTTCACAAATAATCGTAACATCAATCCCTTTGAGCGCCGAGAGGATCGCCTGGGCGTAATCGTACGGTTCAATCGTCGTCTCATTATCGTATCGAACGCCCAAACCTCCGCCGATATCGAAGAATTTCAACTCAATGTCGATCGCCTGCAAAGAACGGAGCAAATCGGCAACAATCACCGCCGCTTCATAAATCGGTTCCAACTCGGTCAGCTGGCTTCCGATATGAAAATGGATCCCTACCGGATCAAGATGATCGGAATTTTTCGCCTGAATATACATCCGTTTCGCCGCAACGATCTCAACACCGAATTTGTTGTCATGCAAACCGGTTGAAATATACGGATGGGTTTTCGGGTCAATATTCGGATTGACGCGGATACTGATACGCGCTTTGGCACCCAATTCACGGGCAATCATCTCAACACGAGAGAGTTCCGCTTCACTCTCGACGTTGATGTAGAGGATATCGCTTTCAATCGCTTCACGGATCTCATCATCCCGTTTACCGACGCCGCTGAAAAGTATGCGGTATTTCGGAACTCCCGCCATCAATGCACGGCGAACTTCTCCGATGGAAACACAATCGGCACCCGAACCCATTTGGGCGAAATGTTTCACCACACTGAGATTGGAATTGGCTTTGACGGCATAGGCCAAAATCGATTTACGACCTCGGAACGCCTCTTTTAACGATTCAAACTGCGTTTTCATCGCATCAAAATCATACACGTACAATGGTGTTCCGTACGTTTGTGCCAGAGCTTTAAAATCGATCACCCTAAATCCTCGTTGATTAGTTTTGTCGCGATTTTACCCTAACTCTCCTTAGGGGATTTCCAAGTCGCCATACCATGACCCCAAAGAGGAATCCGATAGGGACAATAATACCGATTTCGGGAGAGAGCGTTTTATTATTGGAGAGCTCACCCAGCATAAATAAAAGCCCCCAAACCATCAAGGTCGCCAAAATAGCACCGAAACTAAAAAGGGAGAGATTTAAAAATCGGCTGCTTACCGGTGTATAGGTAAAAAAGATAACCATTAACAGCGGAGCGAACCACGGAGTGATAAACATCCGATACATTCCGCTCATAATTTTGGCTACGTCCACATTCTGATTTTTCAAAAGGCTCAACGCTTCAAATCCGTCCGTGATTGTAAAATTGACTTTCCCCTCATACACTTGATCTAAAATTTTGGGTTTAAAATCATGCAGTACTTTGAGGTTATCCTTATCTTCGGTTACAATCCCTAATGCTTTGAGATCAAAACCCTCCGGCGGACGTATCAGATGGGCTTTGTTAATATTCCAATACCCGTTAGCGTATACCGCTTCAGGGGCACTGAGCGCCTCGGTTAAGTGCCCTTTGTCAAAGGTAAAAATTCGGATATCCTCCGCCCGTTTGCTCAGCGGATACAAATTACCGAAATAGATATAATTTCCCTCATGGGTAAAAAATAGATTACTGGTGGGGCGGATGAATTCAGACGTATCACGAAGATTATCGGCGAACTCGTTTGCACGGGCAAAATTGGTTGCGTGCAATCCGATATAGATAGTGATTAAGATTGTTGTCATGGTTAAAAACGGTGCTAATATACGAACCTTTGAATACCCGATTGAGAAATAAGCGACCAGCGCGTTTGAGCGG
>NZ_JAHFAQ010000105.1 GCF_023250475.1 Sulfuricurvum sp.
GCAAAGAGGCGTCCATGCTCAGTTTCGATAAACATTACACCAAATCGCTTGCCGAGTCTTTGGGCGTTAAAACTCTGCCGTATGAGATTCTCCGCAAAGAAGATAAAAGAGTTGTCTCCATGGAGTATCCGTTTATTGTCAAACCTGCCCGTTTGGGGAGTTCTATCGGAGTGAGTATCGTCCGTGAAGCATCAGAACTCGATTATGCATTGGATGTGGCTTTTGAATTTGATAACGTCCTTTTGATCGAGCCGTTTAAGGCCGGAGTCAAGGAGTACAATCTCGCAGGATTCTCAGCACGTGGCGAGATTACCTATTCGATTGTCGAAGAGCCTCAAAAAGCGGAATTCCTCGATTTTGAGAAAAAATATCTCGATTTTTCCCGATCAGGGAATGTTGAGCATGCGGCCGTGAGTGAGGCGTTGGTATCTCAGTTACGCGAAGCATTTACCAAAATCTATTTGCCTCTGTTTGAAGGGGCGCTTATTCGTTGTGATTTCTTTGAGATTGAGGGCGAAGTGTATCTTAATGAGGTCAATCCGATTCCGGGATCGATGGCAAATTATTTGTTTGAAGATTTCAGTGCTTCTATCCAAAAGCTTTTGGGTGCATTGCCGGATAAAAAAGCGATTCGGGTCAATTACGATTATATTCACTCTATTTCCCAAGCCAAAGGGAAATAAGCGTGGCAGTCAAAACGGTTCAATACAAGCAGCACACGTTTTCAATCAGTTACGAAATTATCAATCCGAGCGCCCACTACGATATTATTTTTCTGCACGGCTGGGGATCTCATAAAAATTTGATGAAGCATGCGTTCGCTGCCCATTTAAAGCAGTTTCGCCATATCTACATCGATATGCCCGGATTTGGCAACAGCACATGTAATATGACACTGACAACCGAAGATTACGCAACGATTCTGGAGTCTTTTATCTCAATGATCGAAGCGGATAAAATGATAATTTTAGGGCACTCTTTCGGGGGCAAAGTGGCAACTCTGTTAAGTCCGGAGTTTTTAGTCTTGGTGGGTTCAGCGGGGATACTCGTCCCGAAACCTCTCAAGATTCGTGCTAAAATCGCTTTATTCAAGCTCCTTAAATTTACCGGACTTACAACATTGCGTCGTTTTTTCGTTGCCCCGGATGCACAGGGGCTAAGTCAGCCGATGTATGAGACGTTTAAACAGGTTGTTAATGAAGATTTCACCGAAAAGTTCAGCGCATACAAGGGGAGAGCCCTTCTGTGCTTCGGAGCCCAGGATACCGCCACTCCGATGTGGACTGCATATAAAATAGCAGAACTCATTCCTGAATCAAAAGTGATTGAATTTGACGGAGATCACTATTTCTTTTTGGAGCAGGGCGCCTCGGTTGCCAAAGAGATCGAAACAATGGTTTTAAAAAGTTTAGAACACTAAGGAAAAAATATGGAATTGACAGAAATAGCCGCATTTTTTACAAATATTTTATTTGTTATGACGTTGGGATGGTATTTGATCACCAATCTCCAATGGTACGATTATCGGATTGAGAGGGTTGTATTGCGTCATCACAAAACGTGGTGGCATTATGTCTATTTTATTGTTCCGCTTTTCGTCTATTATGCAATTGCTGAGTATTTTTGGATCTATTTTTATTTTGCACTTTTCCCTTCTCTTATTTTATGGCATCGCAAGCTCGATAAAAAAGTGGTTTTGACTTGGCGTGTGAAACGTTTTTTAATCCTCCTTTTCTCGATCACCCTTTTCGTGGATATCCTCTTAACGCTCAAAGGGGCAGGGTCGACATACAGTGTATTTTTTCCGATTCTATTGACGTACATCGGTTCATGGGGAATCGAGAAGTTTTTGTTTCAGCTCTATAAGCGCCAAGCCAAAAACAAAATTTCCTCCATGCAGGATTTGACGATTGTCTGTGTCACCGGGAGCTACGGTAAAACATCGATGAAAAATTTCATTGCGCAAGTGTTGAGTCAAAAATACAATGTTTATGCTACGCCGCGAAGCGTCAATACTCTCGGCGGTATTATCCGTGATGTCAATGAATCGCTTCCAGCGTACACGCAAGTCTATATTTGTGAAGCCGGGGCACGCGAAGTGGGAGACATCTACGCCATTGCACAACTGCTGAATCCTCAGATTGTAGTCGTCGGCAAAGTTGGGCCACAGCATTTGGAATATTTTAAAACGTTAGAGCGTATTCAGCGTACCAAACTGGAAATCATCCATTCCAAACGCCTTAAAAAAGCATTTATCCATACATCGGTTACCGATGTACCGCATGAGAAAGTGACTTTTTTCGGAGAAGATATCCATAATCTTGCGGCAACCTTGGAAGGGATTGATTTCGATTTGAACGTGAACGGGGAAGATCGCCATTTTCATACCTCTGTTCTCGGCGGATTCCAGACCATTAATATTAACGCGGCGATTTTGATTGCCTCGGAAATGGGGATGAGTTCGGATGAGATCGTTTTAGCCGTCGAAAAGCTCAAAAGTGTGGAACACCGACTTGAACGAATCGATGCGGGAGGTAAAATTATCCTTGATGACGGTTACAATGGAAATATCGACGGTATGTTGGAGGGGATCCGTCTTTGTTCCCTCCACGGCGGGCGTAAAGTGATTGTCACTCCCGGACTCGTCGAAAGTACGGAAGAACTGAACTCGGAGTTGATTCGTGCGATAAATAGCGTATTTGACATTGCTATCATTACCGGTGCATTGAATGCCGCGCAGTTTGATAAAGAACTGAATGTCCCTCAGAAAATTATGTTGACGGATAAATCACAAATGGTTAAAACTCTTGGAGAGGTAACGCGCGCCGGAGATATTATTCTCTTTGCGAACGATGCACCGAATTTTATCTGATGGACAATATTTTATATGCCCCTTGGCGAACCGAGTATATCAGCGGTGAGAAGTGTGAAGGGTGTGTATTCTGTCATATCAGCGAAAACGGTGAGAGAGATGAAGAGCATCATGTTCTTTATCGGGATGAAGATTGTTTTGTCGTTATGAATCTTTATCCGTATACCCCGGGCCATTTTATGATTATTCCCCATCACCATACGGATGCCCTAGAAGCGCTTGATGCGAACACATGGCTTCGTATGAGCGCTTTGGCGCAACGCGGCGTACGATTGCTCAAAGAGAGCTTCGGAGCGCACGGCGTCAATATTGGAATGAACCTTGGTCGTACCGCTGGAGCAGGGATTGCCGAGCATATCCATCTGCATTTGGTCCCAAGATGGGAACGGGATACCAATTTTATCACCTCAATTGCTCAAACTCGGGTGTATTCAACCGATTTTGAGATAATATATAGACGTTTAAAAGAGAAAAGCTATTATTTCGACCCTGTAAAAGAGTAAAAATTTTTAAAGGAGGAACGTATGGACGAAGATAGAAAAAAAATCATTCAGTATGCATTGCAATTTGATATACACGATATTCATACCTATTCCGGCTATAAAGGCGGTTTAGTGGTTAAAATAACAACGCGCAGTGCTGCGGTTGTCGATGCTATTGAGAAGTTTGCCCTCTCTCTCCCCTCAGAGGAGGTTGCGGTCAAAAAAAATCATTTGATGCAATTTGAGATTTTTTGCATTACCAAAGATAAAGATGTTTATGAATTGAAGCTCAAGTAGAAACAACGATCCATCTCTTCTCTAGCGTTATCTCTTTTTACGGGTAAGAACAAACGCAAAAACAGCTACAACTGCCAACAATATAAAAATATTTCCTTGTTCAATCATATTTTTCTCCTAATAATTTTTTCATAATTTCTATGTGATAGCTCTCTTGATAATTGATAAACTCAAAAAAAGCGGAGAGTTTTTTATCGGTGATGGAGGATGAGAGTTTACGGCACTCTTCCTTGGCATTTTCCTCTTCGACTATCCCTCCTTGGAGGAATTTCTCCATATCGGTAATCTCATAGGTACGGGGATGAAGCGGACGAGGAAGGGCTAAAATCCCCATCTTGGCCATCATCTCGCCGAAAGATCGCAAATGAAAGTGGGATTCATCGATCAAATCTTGAAAATGTGTTGCTTGCGCCGCAGTTGTCGCACGAATCTGACGGTAAAAGTAGATCATAATGAGTTCGTATTCTTTGTAAAGCTCTTCAAACAAAAAGAGGGTCAGCGCGTCGATTTCGGCTAAGCTCAAAAGGGCATCCGGCCAATGGCGGGAACGGTTAAAGGCGCTGAGCGGTTCATCGAGTATAAGGTTTTCCAGATAAGCGCGCAGCGTAAATAGGATATAGTGTTCATCATGAGTCATACGCTCGCAGAGTGGACTCTCATCATACAAAAGATGGAGTGATTCTATCTCTGTGATCGTAGTGCGAATAAGGGTGAAAAAAGATTCACTCTCAATCCCAAAGAGACTATCCCGTTCATAGTCATAAGGAGTGTCGCTCTCATAAAGTGACTGTGCCAACCATTTGAGATGGCGAAACTCGATTTGGGAAAATTCGTAGAGACGGCTTTTGGCCCACGGATCATTGAGTGAAAACGACATAAACGCGATTCTCAGCCACAGTTGATGTTTCGCTCTAAAAAGTGCTCCGTCGATCATTCTTCCACCTCACATTTAATGCCGATTTCAATCGCATGGAGTTCTTCGTCAACCCCTTTTGCCCTTTGCGCTTCATTGATCCCGGCCGCTTCAAAAGCGGTTAGTACCATTTGTGCGCATGCTTGTTGCTTCACCGGCCCCAGAGCGACTTTATCACGAAGTTTGAGGGCGGCGACTCGTGCATATTCACGGGATTCGCCTTTGATCATTTCGGTAAACATCGAACCCAGTACCACGGTATCGTGACATCCGTTGGTCGCGTATCCAACATTTTGGAGTATCTCATTATTTGAATCGAGATAAAAAATGACAAATTCCCCGCTCTCTTCACTGTGCCCGACACCCACGCCCGTAGGGTTTTCGAGAGGACCGTAGTTTTTGGGATGCATGAGATGCTCGATGATCTCTTGATTTAGATTATTTTCCATACGATTATTATAACGCAGGTTGAACCTCTTTGTAAGAGTCCTCACCGTACAATCGCGTTATGAAAACAATTACCCCTGAACATCTCCGTTATTTACCCACTACTCGCGCTGAAATGGAAGCACGCGGTTGGGATCGCTGTGACGTTATTCTCATCAGCGGCGATGCCTACATCGATTCGCCGTTTATCGGCGTGGCGGTTGTGGGACGGATTTTGGAGAGGGAAGGGTATCGGGTCGGAATCATCGGACAACCCGATATCACGACGGATGATGTGATGCGTTTAGGAGAACCGAAACTCTTTTGGGGGGTAAGCGGCGGCAGTGTCGATTCGATGGTTTCCAACTATACCGCGACCAAAAAATTTCGTAACAGCGACGACTATACCCCCGGCGGTGTCAATAATGTCCGCCCCGACCGAGCAACCTTGGTATATACCAATCTGATTCGCAAACATTTCAAAAACACGGTGCCCATTGTTTTAGGAGGAATAGAGGCGAGTCTGCGCCGTGTTACCCACTATGATTACTGGAGCAATAAACTGCGTAAACCGATCCTTTTTGACTCCAAAGCCGATTATCTGATCTACGGAATGGGTGAGGGGGCGATTATCGCTCTGCCTAAAGCGTTAGCCTCCGGTGAATCCCCTCATAATATTCGAGGGGTGTGTTATATCGCAAAAGAGCCTAAAGAAGGGTATTTGACATTGCCATCACACGCTGAGTGTTTGGAAAACAAAGAGCGCTATATCGATCTCTTTGATATGTTTTATAACCATAACGACCCTGTCTCCGCAAAAGGTTTATGTCAAGAGGTGGATGGGCGGTACAGTATCCAGAACCCTCCTGCTGATTATTTGGATGAAAACGAGATGGATGCCGTAAGCTCACTCCCTTTTACCCGTGAACTTCACCCCTATCATCGTCCCAAAGGTGCCGTGAAGTGTCTGGAGACGATCAAGTTTTCAATCATGACCCATCAGGGGTGTTGGGGAGAGTGCAACTTCTGCGCCATCGGTGTTCATCAGGGGCGTACTATTCGCACCCGAAGCGAGGCATCGATTTTAAAAGAGGCGACACAGTTTACCGAATACAAAGATTTCAAAGGGATCATCAGCGACGTCGGAGGACCGACCGCTAACATGTACGGCTATGAGTGTGCGAAAAAGCTCAAACACGGTACATGCGATTATCAGCGGTGTGTCGATGATACTCATCTGTGTAAAACCATGAAGGTCGATCATACCCGTGTTATCAATCTTCTCCGTTCTCTACGTGAAATACGGGGCATTAAAAAAGCGTTTGTCGCTTCGGGTGTCCGTTACGATCTGAT
Source organism: Sulfuricurvum sp. (assembly GCF_023250475.1). Lineage (GTDB taxonomy): Bacteria > Campylobacterota > Campylobacteria > Campylobacterales > Sulfurimonadaceae > Sulfuricurvum. The sequence goes on from NZ_JAHFAQ010000105.1 coordinate 6,344, forward strand.
TAACGAGGACAAACGCCAGGGGTATGAGTACCTTAAAGAGATGGTAAAACATCATATTTCAGGACAGATGAAGGTCGCTCCCGAGCACACCTCTGATCATGTTTTGCATTTGATGAACAAACCGGGCAAACAAACCCTCGTTGATTTTAAAAAGCTTTATGACCGGCTCAACCGTGAAGAGGGGAAAAAGCAGTTCCTGACCTATTATCTTATTGCCGCTCATCCGGGATGTACCGAGAAAGATATGCACGATCTGAAACGTTTTACCAGTGAAGAGCTGAAAATGAATCCCGAGCAGGCTCAGGTGTTTACCCCCACCCCCGGAACCTACTCTGCCGTAATGTATTACACGGAGATGGACCCTATAACCCGACAAAAAATATTTGTTGAAAAAGATACGTCGCGTAAAGAGAAGCAAAAACAGATAGTCGTTCAAAAAGAGAGCTTTAAAAGCGGGTTTGCAAGTTAAATTCTAATGTAAAAATAGTGGAACAATTTTTGCGCTCTTACCTCTCTTTTAGCTTCGGTAACTTACAATAAACACTTCAAACTAACATTATGGAACTTTTATTTGCGAATCGATAAATTTTTAAATGCCGTCAATCTGACCAAACGTCGTGCCGTCGCTCAGGATATGATCGGCGAGGGTGTTGTCTACATCAACGCCAAAGCGGTAAAACCCTCTAAAAACGTCGTGGTTGGAGATATTATCACCATCGTCTATCTTGAAAAAGAGATGAAATACGAAGTTCTGGCGATTCCGACAATCAAATCAACCCCGAAATCTCAGCAGCATCTTTATATCAAGGAACTCGTATGAGCCCTGCGCAATCAGATTTCGAAGCACTTTTCGAACACAGAATGTCTGATGAACAGATGAGAGCGTTTTTACTCTCACTTACATTGAATGATTCAACGTCTGCTTCAATGATTGCGACGGCGGCTGAGGTCATGAAGCGCCATGCGCTAGCTTTGAATATTATGCCGGAGCTTAAATCCAAACTGATTGATGTCGTAGGGACGGGGGGGGATAAGAGCGGGAGTTTCAATGTCAGCTCCACCGTCTCTATCCTCCTCGCAGCGTGCGGAGCTTATGTCGCCAAGCATGGGAACCGCTCTATAACCTCTAAATCGGGGAGTGCCGATGTTTTGGAACATTTAGGGGTGAAACTCGATCTAAGTTTGGACAAGAGCGCGAGGCTCCTTGAAGAGACGGGATTCACTTTCTTGTTTGCGCAATATCATCATCCGGCGATGAAGTTTATTATGCCGATACGCCGT
>NZ_JAHFAQ010000106.1 GCF_023250475.1 Sulfuricurvum sp.
ATCATGAAAGAAGACGGGACGATGGCGCGCCGTGATGATTTGGATCTTTTCGCTGCAAAACACAACCTTAAAACCGTGTATATCTCCGATATCGTCGAGTTCCGTCTGGCGAATGAAACATTGGTCAAAGCAGTTTCGGAAGAAGAGATCGAATTTTTCGGCGTTCATGTTAAAAAGTATGAGTTTGCCGATCATCAGGAGAACCGTCATACGGCAGTCGTTTTTTACAAAGCGGGTGAAACGGCAAACGTCAAAGTCCATAATGTTGTCCCTGACATCGATTTGTTATTAAACCAAAGTAAATACGGCCATTTGATTGATTCGATTCACTATCTAAAACATAACAGCGGCGTACTGCTGTTTATTAACAAACCGCATCATCAGCAGGTCAATATGAAAGAGTACGGAATCGGTGCTCAAATATTGAAATCGTTGGGTGTGAAACATATGCGTCTCATAGCGGAATCAAAAGTTTCGGATTTTGCGGGGTTAAGCGGTTTCGGGTTGGATGTAGTAGAGACGATCAACCCTACTCAAGGGGTTTAGTCGTCTAAACTCTTTAGTGCTGCGTATTGCATTTTTGGATGAGCTGATATTGGGGTGTAGAGGAGGGGGCGGTTCCTGAACCTGCACCGATCGCTGTACCGATAGCCGCTCCGACAACCGTTGCAGCGGTATTGCCGCTTCCGCTTCCGAACTGATTCCCGACAACTCCTCCTATTATCCCTCCTACGATCGCTCCGCCGACATTAGGGGTATTATCCCCTTGTGCCGTTCCGTTTATCGGTACCTGCTCATACCAACACTGCTCTTGGGGCGAAGATGTTGGAGCGGATGGAGCCGTAGCGGATGCGGGAGGGGTCATGTAATAATCATTGCTCCCTGTATTGAGCATCTCGGCATGAGATGAAGCGATCAAAACCAATAAACCGACTGCATAGTATTTCATAGAGAACCCTTTTTTAGTCTACGAGACGTTTTCCCGGAGAGTCTTTATAATCAACCTCGGTTGATCTTTTTTTACCGGTAAGCGTTTCGATCATTGTAGCGGTCAACTCCTCGACCGACATATCAATCGTATCGTCTACCGGAACCGGATCGCTTTTATTGAAGGTTTGTTGAGCCGTTCCTGTGAACGTTTTAGCTAAAACAACCTTGCCGTTCTTTTTATCGGCAATTTGTATATGGAGAGACGTAGTCGCCGTGATCGCGTATCGTGCATTGCTTCCATCGGGAACAAGACGAGGTTTGCTGCATCGCATCGCTTTAATCGATCCGCTCAAAACGTATTCTCCCGATTTAGACATGGAGATACCTGCTTCATTAAAAGCGGTTTCGATAATACTGGTCATTTTATCCGAATACATCACTTTCTCTACCATAACGGTGTCGTTGTAACTTGTAGCCGTATATTTGTGACCTTCTTTATACTCTTTGTACTGATTGTCCCGTTTGAGATTGGCTTGTGCCGATCCTGACGCATGGTAGGTAAAAAAGCCGAATCCGTTTTCTTTTGCGCTGTGGGAAACGTTTTCATCCTCTTTGATGGAGCCGTCTCGACTGTGGGTAACTTCCGCAATACTGTGCTGGAAATCCTGCACTACGGTGTAATTGTAGGTGAGAGGCTTTACCTCTACACTCTCTCCCTCCGGGAGGATTGCAGCACTGAGTGCGAAAGAGGCGAAACTGAGGGCCGCAAGGGCATAGTTAATAAGTTTCATGACTTACCATCCGACTGATGATTTTGCGGTAACTTTACGAATCTCTTTTTCATCAGCCCAAAGAATTTCACCGCTTTGCGGGTCTACCAGTTCCATGGAAACATTGTAATAGACGTCTTTCATATCATCATTCGCTTTTTTGATCGAACGGACATTTCCGGTGATGATGTAATCCGAGTCAGTCATCGCTTTCATTTTTGTTTTTGTAGTGGCCGTTGTCGTTAAGTCACGCTCATCATTAACCTGATTGAGGTTGGCCGTATCGGCAAGAAAACGAACCTGTCCGGATTTTAAGAGTTTGATCCGGATTTTATCGGTAATCGCTTTGGTATCGATGTGCTCATAGGTCAAGTTATTAACGGCGCGTAGGCGTACCTTCGGCGGCTGTTGTGCTTTTGCAATGTAGCGTGATTCAAGAAGCGATTGCGTCAGCGTTTCCGCCGTTGATTGCAAATCGGTTGAACCGAAATCAGCGGTTACCGTCTCTGCCGCTTTGGCGTCGCCGTATTTAACGTTTGAGGAAGCACCAACCATTCCGGCACCGCCCGTCGCACATCCGCTCATCATAAATGATGAAAGGAGCAGGGTTGTTGTGAGTGAAAGTTTTGTGAAGGTAGTCATGTCTGTTTCCTTATTTGTTTGGGGTTGAAATTACAATTTGATAGTCGGTTACGTCAGTTCTATTGGCCATATCGACAACATGAATTTGTTGTTTGCCGATAATGGTAAAGGGTTTCCATGCGGTTTGGTCCACGACAATGCCTCGGCTGTCAAGCCATTCGATTTGGTAGACCATCCCCTCAACTTCATCGTCATCTTCGTTTTCAAAGGTTGCGGCAACTTTTAAAAATTTCCCTTCTTGAAAACTCTTATGTTCTTTAAGAACAACCCGCTCTTTTCCGATGAAATGCTCTTGATTTTTTCCGGCGCAGCCGCTTGTTCCAAGAAGTAAAAAACTTCCAAGTGTGAGGCTGAGAAGAATATGTTTAGTAGGCAACATGGTCAATCCTTATATTATCGTTAGTGATGTATGAGACAAGAACAAGAACCCCTTTTTTATCTTTCGGAAGGGTGAACGATTCTTGTCGATCGTTCATAGTTATCGTAAACGTCTCTCCTTGAAGTGCTTCAAATTTAGAGAGGTAACCTGAGTTTGGAAGGAGTTCCCAGTTTCGATATCCTGAATCAGCCATGGAACTTCCGACATCCATAGCTAATGATGCCATAAGTCCCCCAAAAGCTCCAAAATTATCGGAAGCTTGTTTGGCAATGATCGCTTTGGTGGTTGCCCGAACGACAGCTTTGGAGAGTTCGCCGATCAATTCATCTTTAAGTGTTTTATAGGCTAGAGCATTGGTCTGCAACAGTCTTGGAGGCTGAAGGCGAAGTTTATCGGTGGCAATGGTAACTACGCTGATATCATTGATCGGAGGGGTGAATGCAGGTAAATCGATACTGGTATAGTTTGCCCCGTTAAAGAGAGGAAAACGGATTTTTTCGATGGTAACTGCCGGTGCTTCACCCGCCAAAACGACCACGGTAATGTCCATCTTTGTACTTTTCGGTGCTTCGGGAGGAGTTCCCTTTTTCCCTTTAGCCGTTACTTTTGGGGCTGAAGCCGCAGCAGTGGCTGATGCAGGAAGTTTGACAAATACTTTTGAGACATCGGGATTCAGGGAGAGTGCCCGCTTAAGGCTCACTTCTCCCAGATTTTCAGAGGGAAATGCTATTGAGGAGATAATACTGCTGAGGGTATAGGAAAAAGGGTCTTGATAATTGTTTGCCAATTTACGGACACTCTCATCTTCCAACATTGCCGACATCGAATATTCACTCGGAATGGTTGAAACATTGTTCCCCTCCTTCTCAGCCTTGGCTTTCTCTTCGGCGGCCTCTTTGATTTTCTCTTCGGTTTCGCTCAGCCAGAACTCCTGACGCTGTTCCATACGGCGCATCTCAACGGAAGCTCCTTCAAAATTCCCAAGCATGGCATAGTTTAGGGCATTAAGTGTATGCATTAGTGTTCGTTCGTATCCTTTGCCATAGTAGCTTTCGGCACCTTTGGACAACAAGGCGGACCCTAGCAAAGAACCGACGTTTCTCAAACTGACTTTAGCACGGCTTTCATATTCATCCAGTATATTAAACGATTTTTGAAAGGAACCGATAGAGCTGTTGAAATCACCGTTTGCCTGCTGCATCCGGGCGAGATTGAGCCAGTACCAGAATTCATCCTGATCGGATGTGTCGGCACATAAGGTTGTGAGAGTTTGTTCAAACTGGGGTTTTGAGAGACTGGCACGTAACGTATCGGAATTTATCGAAGCAGCATTAATCTGGAGGGCGCAGAGTAAAGAAAAACTGATTATTTTGAGCTTATTCGCCATTAAAAACCTTTGTATAAATAAGCTATAGCTTATATCAATTGTAGTTTTTTATATATTAATGTATGGTTAAAATAGGTGGGTCAAAAATTGGCGTTTTGGGGAAGGGAAGGGCTAATTTTTCATAGCCCGGATAAACGACTCGTAAATATTTTCAAGCTGCAGATCTTGTTCTAAAATCTCGGTATTGTCTTGTACCATATAGTGTTCGAGGACGGCAACGCGTCGAAGAAGATACTCGAACATCTCTTTGTTGATATCGGGAGCTTGTTATGGCTGAACGGATCTTTATCTCTCCCTTTTTGGATAACATGCGCCGGAATACCGATGGCGGTACTGTTATCAGGAACTTCTCGGACAACAACTGAGTTGGCTCCGATTTTGGAGTTGGCTCCGATCGTGATATTGCCGAGAACTTTGGCTCCCGCTCCGATAACGACACCGCTTTTGATCGTCGGATGTCGTTTCCCAGGGGTGAGGCTGACTCCGCCTAGCGTAACACCCTGATAGATGAGGACATCATCTTCAATAACGGTTGTTTGACCGATGACCACACCGAATCCGTGATCGATAAAAACACGCCGTCCGATGGTGGCACCGGGATGAATATCGATATTGGTAACGATTTGGTTAATTCCCATCAGACAACGGGCCAGGGAACGAAATCCGTTGCGGTAGAGGCGGTTGGAGATGCGGTACCAAAAGATCGACCACACACCGGGATAGTTGAAAAGAAGTTCGATGCGAGAACTGATAGCGGGATCATTCTTGTAAACATTCGAAAAATCTTCGGCAATTTCAGAAAAAAGTCCCAAGTTCAATCCTTATCGAGTGGTACGGAGGTACCCGTTTTGGTAGAGGTACATTTCGAGTTTTTGAAGTGTATCACTTTTTTCTTCTTCTGTCCTAAAATCGCTGGATGCGAGTTTATTTTTAAGGTTCGTAAGAAGTTTGGACGCGTCATAACCGATGTCTTCGAGGATATTAAGAACGTTATCCGATTCGGTAAAGTTTTCGATTTCATACCCCGTGTCGCTGATAAGAATCGTACACTCACTCGGATGGGTAAAGAGGTTATGGTTCATCCCCAAAGTCTCCTGATAGGCTCCGACGTTAAAGAATGCAAGGAAATATTCCTCTTCATCCAGATCGATATCGTGAAGATACAGAGGTGTCTCAGGCTGAAAACGGATCTCTCCATCACTGTCACAGGTGATATCCCAAAGGCTCGCCGCACGGATGGCGGGGATATCGAGACGATCCAGCGGCATAATCGGAAACTGCTGCTGCAATCCCCAATAATCGGGGATACTCTGGAAAATAGAGGTATTGATCAAATAACGCTCTTGGAGTTTAACCTGCAATCGTTCGATCTCCGGCATCGGATTATCCTGAGAGAGGTAGAGTGATTTTTTGATGATCTGGTGCACCAAAATTTCTGCATTTGAGCGGTCTTGGAGGTCAATGTGTCCAAGGTTAAAGAGGGTGAGCAAAGACTCCATGTGATCGAGCGCATCATGCATGTACTCGATGCAGGTACGTGGGGAAAGGAGAGAATTAAGTTCTCGCAACTCTTCGATCAACGGTGGATTGTTCTCTTTGAGTTTGAGTGATTTGGCTTGGTAATCGTGGCTGAAAAGCTCCAAGACTGGGGCGATCAAAACGGAGTGCGAAGCAACGATAAAACGCCCCGATTCGGTGAAGATATCGGGATGGGTCACCCCTTTGGCGTTCATAATTTCACGGAGCAAAAAGACGACGCTGTTGGAAAATTCTTCAAGGGTATAGTTACGCATTCGAGTCGAGGTGTGCTGGGAATATTCCACCGCCAAACCTCCGCCGATATTGATCGCGCAGAGGTTGTCGGCACCCATTTTTTTCAGTTCTGCGTAGATATTTCCCGCTTCACGCAATACACGTTTTAACGGCGCGATATCTTGCATCTGGCTTCCGATATGAAAATGGATCATACTGAAATGCTCGAGCATATTGTTCTCTTGAAGCATCAGCATCGCTTCGATAAGCTCGGTGGAGGTGAGACCGAATTTGGCGCTCATACCGCTGCTTTTTGCCCAGATGCCGCTTCCCTCAGATTGGAGACGAACGCGGATTCCGATGTTAGGGACTTTTAGACCGCACGACTGAGCAACATCGATGATCCATTCAAGTTCACCCAACCCTTCGATCGTGATGGTGATATTGTGACCCATCTGTGCGGCCATGAATCCTAACGTTACCATCTCTTCGTCTTTGAAACCGTTGACGGTGATCGGGGAGCCTATTGCAGTTTTGGCCATTGCGAGGGCAAGCTCTGCTTTAGACCCCGCTTCCAAACCGTAGCTGTATTTTTCCCCCAGTTCGACGATCGCATCGACTGCTTCGGGGAATTGGTTGACTTTGAGAGGAAATACGGCATGGAACTTTCCGGTGTAATCGTTCTCAAAAATAGCGCGGCGGAAGTTAGAGTACAGCGCATCGATTTGTTTGCTGATCAAATGGGGAAAACGTAAGATAAGCGGTCCGCGCAGATTGGTTTTACGCACCTTTTGGGTGATTTCCAGCAATGACGGGGAGCTTTTGTAGTTGACTTTGATCTTCCCTTGGTCGATCATAAAGTTGTTTTCACCCCAAATATCTATTCCGTATGTTTTCACATCCTCTCCCTTATACAAAAAAATCATTTAACGGGATAAGAGATTCGGTTTTTTCAACCAAATCTTTTACCCATATACTGTGTTGAGCCAGTTCATTTTCACCGATAACGGCACAATATCGGGCATTGATACGATCAGCCCCTTTGAGGTGCGCTTTAAGGCTACGGGGTTCGTATTCAACGACCGCTTTATCACTTCGACGAATTCTCTCGGCTGCTAAAAGAACAGGTGCGATCGCCGCATCATCCATAGCCCCCAGATAGTATCCCTCCCGAACCGATTCGGGCATAACAATGAGTTCCATCAACCGTTCAATCCCGATGGCAAATCCGACTGCCGGAGTCGGTTTTCCATCTAAAAACTCGATAAGACGGTCATACCGTCCCCCTCCGGCGATAGCGCTTTGAGAGCCGATGTTATCGCTGACGAATTCAAATGCCGTTTTGGAGTAGTAATCCAGCCCTCGTACGAGGTTGGTATCGATTTCGTACGCAATGTTATGCTGATCCAGAATCGTTTTTAACGTATCAAAATCGTTTTGACACCCTTCACAGAGGTGTTGAATAAGTTTCGGTGCATTCGTGTAAAGGGCTTGGCAGGCTTCATTTTTGCAATCCAGTACACGGATAGGGTTGGTGAGTTTACGTCGGAGGCAGTCTCCGCAGATCGCATCGCCGCAGCTCTCAATAAACGTGACCAATTTTTCGCGATAGGTGGGCATACAGTTCTGATCGCCGAGGGAGTTGAGTTTGAGACGGTATCCGATGCCGAGTGCTTTTAGGATATCCGCGACCATCATAATCATCAATGCATCTTCATAGACCGAATCGACTCC
>NZ_JAHFAQ010000107.1 GCF_023250475.1 Sulfuricurvum sp.
GCCATCCCCTCGAGTTGGCGGGAGAACACTTTGTCATACCCGTAATCGTTCCCGATGGCGGTGAGACTCGAAGTGTCGGTTGTAAGGGCAAGCGAAGGGATAGAGGGACGGTCAAATCCGTAGCGCCCTACGAGTTCTGCCGCAATATGCTGTGCATCGGCAGCCGAACCGCCGTTTCCGGCGAGCATCGTCTTTTTGCCGTTCCGATAAACATCAACACAGGTTTTCGCCACAGTCATAATGACATCGATTAATCCCTGATTTTCTAAAATTGCCTGCTTGGTTGCCGCTGAATCGGCAATCTGCGCTCGAATATAACGTTCCATTTTTTTTCCTTTTAGTACCGTATTCCCGTAACGGAGCGTACTTTTTCGATAATTTCACTTGCCGCGGCACTCGCTTTTGCTGCACCGAGGTTCAAAAGTTCCCGCACTTCGTCCTGATGCGATTCAAAATATTCTCGACGCTCTCGGTAGGGACGGAAGTATTCCCAAATCACATCATGGGTATAGAGTTTGAAATGACCATGCCCTTCTCCCCATTTTGTATAGCGCTCTTGCAATGCGGCACACTCTTCATAATCCAAAAAGAGTTTGGCAATGTTATAGACATTACAGTTTTCATACTCTTTTGGCTCTTCCATCGGTACCGCTTCGGTCACGATCTTTTTAATAATTTTTGATTGAATCTTCTCTTCACTGAAAATCGGGATCGTATTGCCGTAACTTTTCGACATCTTCTGTCCGTCGATCCCCGGAACGGTAGCAACGTTCTCATCGACACGAAACTCCGGCAATACGAATATATCACCGTATTGATTGTTGAATTTCACGGCGATATCGCGGGCAATCTCAACATGCTGAATCTGATCTTTCCCGACAGGTACTACTTGTGAACCAAAAAGTAAAATATCGGCCGCCATCAAGACGGGGTAGGAAAAAAGGCTGTGATTGCTGGCAATCCCTTTGGCCACTTTATCTTTATAGCTGTGTGCCCGCTCCAGAAGCCCCATCGGGGTAAATCCGGACAGAACCCAATAGAGTTCAAGAACCTCTTTGACATCCGACTGCACCCAAAAGGTACTTTTTTTCGGGTCCATCCCCAGTGCTAAAAAGTCGGTTGCCGCCTGCATGGTAAGCTTCGATAACCGTTCGCCGTCGCTGAGGGAACTCATAGCATGATAATTGGCGATAAACGCAAATACCTCATGATCGTTTTGTGATTCGATCATCGCTTTGATCGAACCGAAATAGTTTCCGATATGTAAATCGCCTGATGGTTGAATTCCGGTTAATACTCTCAAAATTATCTCCTTGAATAGAGAATATTTTACCGCAGAGTCTCTTAAGCTTCCTCTTAAGAAAAGATATGCTATATTTTTTGACAGTTCAAGTCAAAAGGATTCACCATGAATGTCCAAATTCGCTCTAAAGAGATTAAACTTACCCAACACCTAAATGATCATATTGCGACCGCTATTGAAAATTTCAAACGCTACCATCTTGATATCACCACGGTTAATGTGATGATCACCAAAGAGAAAAAAGGGGTCGGCGTCGAATTTGACATGCACATTGCCCACGCACAACCTGTCGTTATCTCCGACGTCGATGAAGATATCGATACTGCGATCGATATGGCGATCGAACGTGCCAACAAAGCCCTCCGCCGTCTTCACGACAAAGTAAAAGATCACCATGCCACCTCACTTCGTGAGATTGAAGTTGTGGAAGAAGCTTAACCCAAAATCGAGGTTCGTATGAATAAAATCAATATTGTATGCCCCCATTGCGGGGGGATCAATGCTATCCCGATTAAGGATTCTTACGTAAAAGCCGTATGCGGCCACTGCAAAGATTCTCTCCTCGATACCAAACCCATCTCTATAGATCCTTCTTCTTTTGACCGGCTGATGCTTAATGACGAGCGCTTGATAATTGCCGATTTTTGGGCACCGTGGTGCGGCCCGTGCAAGAGTATGGCTCCCTCATTTGAAGAGGCGGCACGGCACTTTGCTCTCAAAGCGCAGTTCATTAAAATCAACACGGAAGAGCAGCAGCATTTGGGTGGACGTTTCGGTATCCGATCCATCCCGACCGTTATTGCGTTTAGAAACAACCGCATCATTGATCAATTCAGCGGTGCTTTACCGGCTCCCCAGATTATTGCTTGGGTCAAAAAGCACCTGTAGTTATTAATCTTTTTTTGCTACCCTACCGTTTCATTTAACACAACAGGACAGAACACATGTACAGCTGGATGCTTTGGTTTCATATTATTTCAATGGTGTCGTGGTTTGCGGTACTTTTTTATCTTCCCCGTCTCTTTGTCTACCATGTTGAAAACGGTACCAATCAGGGATTTATCGACGTCGTCAAAGTGATGGAGATGAAGATTTATAAATATATCGGTGTTCCGGCATTTTGGGCGACATTGCTCTCAGGAATAGCCTTGATAATTATGTCTACACAGCACTACAACGGAATCAATGTCTTTCAAATGGGGGGATGGATGCACGCGAAACTAACTCTCGTAGCTATTTTAACCGCTTATTTTTTCACACTCGGATATTATCGTCTCAAACTCAAAGAGAATACAGCCTATAAAAGCGGGAAGTTTTTTCGTATCTATAATGAAGTACCGACACTCTTACTCATCGGAATTGTTGCTCTCGTCATCGTTAAACCGTTTTAAAAGCCAAAAGCCAGGAGGCTTTTGCTCTCTTTTACCACATCGACCGAGTTTTATGCGGTTTCGGTCTTCGATTCGTATTTTTCGCTTTCGCTTTAAAGAGTACCGGAGTCCCCTCGAAATCAAACTGCTCTCGTAACTGATTCGTCAAATATCGGCGGTAACTGAAATGGAGCCCCTGCGGCTTGTTCATAATCAGTGCGATACGCGGCGGACGGATATCGTACTGCGTTGCAAAGTAAAGACGGATATTCATGCCGTTGATACTCGGTAAGATATGTTTGCGCATTGCTGTTTGGATAACCTCGTTGAGTTTACCGGTAGAGATACGCTGTGAATAGTTCTCATTGATTTTAAGGAGCATATCAAAGATTTTGTGTACACGCTGTTTGCTCTGTGCTGAAATCGTGATGATCGGTGCATAGCTCAAAAATTTAAATCGGTCGCGTACTTCTGTCATAATTTTTTCGTAATCTTCTTTCGGTGCCAAATCCCATTTATTGAGAACGATCAAACACGCAAGTCGGTTTTTATCGACGAACCCCGCGATCTTCTCATCCAAATCCATAAACGGTTGGGATGCATCCAAAACAAGAAGGGCAATATCCGCCGTCTCTAACATCTCTTCGGTACGCATGAGGGCGTATTTTTCAATCCCGAGAATTTTACCCCGCTTACGAATCCCTGCGGTATCGATAAAGGTAATCTTTTTATCCTGATACTCCACCATTTCATCGATCGGGTCGATAGTTGTCCCTGCAACGGAACTGACCACCGAGCGGTCTTCTCCGAGCAATGCGTTAAGCAATGAACTTTTTCCGACGTTGACACGACCGATGATTGCTACTTTCATTTGGTTGACATCACCCGCTTCGTACTCTTTGACGATTCCGCGATATGCCTCTTCGAGGGCTTCTATCGACGTTTCCTCTTCTGCATCATCCTCTTCGGGAATAAAGAACCCATCGTCCTCATCTTCATCGAACTCTTCATCATCCGAAGAGGCTTTTAATGCCGCATCAAATCCGTCCATCTCATCCTCTTCTGCAGTTTCGACTTCAGGTTTAACAATAGCAGATTCAGGGAGTTCAGACGCAATCCAGTTTAGAAGCGGAAGAACCGAACGGTTATGGGAAACGGAAATACCGAAAATACGCTCTGTCCCAAACTCATAATATTCCCAAAGCTTCTCTTGCATCTTGTCATTGTCGATTTTGTTGACAACCAAAGCAATCGCTTTTCCCATCGATTCAAGCTCATAAAAAAGCTTTTTGTCGTCCTCTTCGGGAAGACTTTTACCGTCCACCATAAAGAGAATAATGTCCGCTTCATGTGCCGCTTTGAGAGATTTTTCTTTGATCCGGTCGAAGAGTTCACACCCCTCATCCAATCCGCCAGTATCGAGAATTTCGACCTCTTTATCCACTACGACGGCAACCCGTTTTTTAACGTCACGCGTTGTTCCCGCTTGCTCTGACGTGATCGCATCACGTTGTTTGAGCAAACGGTTAAAGAGGGAACTTTTGCCGACATTCGGACGACCGATAATCGCTAATTTTTTCATAGACTTCCTAATATTTATGCCTATTCGGGATGGTGACCCCGACCGGCTGCGCTTTCATTGCAGTATTAAGTGCTGCGCTTTAATTGATATTTTATTATAGCGTATATGCCCTTATGATATGATTGCAACAATGATATACTATGATTATAAACAATTTTGTACTGATGTCCAAAGTCTAAGAGAACGATGCGAACCGTTCCAAGCGGACACGATTCTCGCTGTTGCGCGGGGAGGAATGACACTTGCCCATGCGCTCGCTATGGCACAGGATACCCGTAATCTGCAAAGCATCCGGGTAGAGAGCTACGACGGCGAAGCCCAACGCCCCCAAGTGACTATTTTAGGTCAATGCGACCTCTCGGCGTCAACGCGGGTTCTCGTCGTCGATGATATAGTTGACAGCGGACAAACCCTGATGCACCTTATCCCCCTTTTGCGTTCAAACTATCCGGATTGCGAATTTAAAATCGCCACCCTCTTCACAAAGCCGACTGCCCTCGTACAGCCGGACTTTTTCTTACACGAAGCTACGGATTGGATTGACTTTTTTTGGGAAAGAGATTTCTTAAAAACCAATTTGCTATAATCCGCTCAACTACAAAATTTTGAAATTTTACCCAAGGATTTTTATGCCAAAAGAGTATATTTTTACTTCCGAATCGGTTACCGAGGGACATCCCGATAAAATGGCCGATCAAATCAGCGATGCAATTTTGGATTATATTATTGAACATGATCCCAAAGCGCGCGTAGCGTGTGAGACTCTTGTATCCAACGGTTTTTGTGTTATTGCCGGTGAGCTTAAAACCACCGCCTACGCTCCGATGCAGGAGATTGCCCGTCAAGTCGTCCGTGAAATCGGATACACCGACGCAACGTATGGTTTTGACTATCGCTCATGTGCCGTACTCAACGGTATCGGCGAGCAGTCTCCCGACATCAATCAGGGAGTCGATCAGGAGAACGGTGAGATCGGAGCGGGAGATCAGGGGCTAATGTTCGGCTACGCATGCCGTGAAACCGATGTTTTAATGCCGTTGCCGATCTATCTCTCCCACCGTTTGGCGGAACGTTTAGCGCAAGTACGCAAAGAGGGAATTATCCCTTATCTACGACCCGACGGGAAGACTCAGGTAAGCGTCCGTTATGTCGATGACAAACCGGTCTCTGTCGAAACAGTTGTTATCTCTACCCAACACGCCCCGGAAATTTCGCAAGAAAAACTCCACGCCGATGTTATTGCAGAAGTCATCAAACACATTATCCCCGCAGAGCTTATGTCTCCGAACATTATCTACCACATTAATCCGACAGGCAAATTTGTCATCGGCGGCCCGCAAGGGGATGCGGGTCTAACGGGGCGTAAAATTATCGTCGATACCTACGGCGGAGCCTGCCCTCACGGCGGAGGTGCATTCAGCGGAAAAGATCCGACCAAAGTAGATCGCTCAGCTGCTTATGCCGCTCGCTACGTTGCCAAAAATCTTGTCGCATCCGGCGCATGTGAGCGGGCTACGATTCAAGTATCGTACGCAATCGGTGTTGTTCAACCGATCTCTATCATGATCAATGCACACGGAACCGCCGTTGTCCCAGAAGAAAAGTTGGAGAACTGCGTCAAAGAGCTTTTCAATCTGACGCCAAAAGGGATTATCGAATCTCTGGATTTGCTGCGCCCTATTTATCGAAAAACAGCGGCATATGGTCATTTCGGACGTGAACTTCCCGAATTTACATGGGAAAAAACTGACAAGGTTGACGCAATCAAATCCTATTTAGGACTCTAAACTACGCTTCTGTAACACTCCTCCATAATCTTCATTCGCCCGCCTTATTTTTTAGGTGGGTTTAAAATTCTTCTGTTATAGTTACCACATATTTATCAACCAAGGAGAACCCTATGGCAGTAGTCATTAATGATACCTGTATTAACTGCGGCGCTTGCATCGACGAGTGTCCTGTAGAAGCGATCGTCGACGAGGACGATAACCCGACGGGTGAAGAAGTTTATTACGTTTACGGTGACAAATGTGTTGAGTGTGTCGGTCACCATGACGAGCCAGCGTGTGCAACGGCCTGCCCTACTGAGGGTTGTATCACTTGGGATGAAATCGGTGCTAGCCCGGCTCACCGTGATGATGTTACTGCAGAGATGCGTTCTTCTAAAGCAAACGTCGTTAACTAACCACTAATTTCAAACGCCAAAGGGAGAAAATTCCTTTGGCTGCATTCACCGCAAAGGCGCTAAAACCTGCTGTTTCGAAAGATCATTTTCTACCTTCTTTTACTCTTCTTCCATCTTTAATATTACTTAAATTATTGTTTCGCTATAATCCGCCTCTATTTTATACACACAAAACAGGAGCATTGATGGAACAAACGTTGTCAATCATCAAGCCTGACGCCGTAGCAAAAGGTGTCATCGGAAAAATTTTAGATCGTTTCGAAAGTAACGGTTTAAAAATCGCGGCTATGAAAAAAGTTCAACTCTCTCGTCAAGACGCAGAAGCGTTTTACTCAGTACACGCTGCACGCCCTTTCTTCAACGATCTCGTTGATTTCATGGTAAGCGGACCAGTCGTTATTACTGTTCTTGAGGGTGAAAACGCTATCCTTAAAAACCGTGATTTGATGGGTGCAACCAACCCTAAAGAAGCGGCAGCGGGAACTATCCGTGCTGATTTCGCTGAAAATATCGATGCTAATGCGGTTCACGGAAGTGACTCTGCTGAAAATGCGGCAATTGAAATCGCATTTTTCTTTTCAGGGCGCGAAATTTCGTAAGTACCATGAAAATAGCATTTAAAAAATTGGGATCACAGCCGCTTCATTTTGAGGTAAATAGTGACAATGCCTTTTTTTCGGGTGATTTAATCCTGAAAAAAAGCAATCTAGCCCAATTAAACGGTACAATTACAGGGAGTATTTCGATTCCCTGCGATATCTGTGCCGAAGAAGTAGAAAAATCTTTGAATGAAGAGATCACTTTTTACCTAAGCGATGGAATATACGAGGGCAACGACGAAGAGTTGGATGTCGTCGAAATCGATCGATCAATGATTGATTCGGAAGAGCTTCTCAAAGCGGAAATCGAATTGATCAAAAGCGACTATTTTTGTTGCAAAAACTGCGAAGGAACCTCGTTAGATCGAGAATTCTAAATTTTCGCAAGTGCGCCGGGCATCCCGCCGAAGGAAACTCAGCGTTAGCGTAACCGAGGGGATGTATTCCCTCGGTGTTTAAACTAAACAAGAAAGGACTATAAAAGATGGCAGTACCTAAAAGAAGAGTGAGTCATTCTCGCGCCGCAAAA
>NZ_JAHFAQ010000108.1 GCF_023250475.1 Sulfuricurvum sp.
AGGTCTTTGTCGTTTTTGTACTCATGAACACTAAAGCGGATAAGAGGAAGAATTTTAGCTCTTGTTAAATGCGGAGAGAGGATTTCCAATGTTTTAGCTTTTGAAGAGAGGGAAAGAGTTAACATTTGCTTCTATCCCTTTTTTTGAGAGCTAATAAAATAAAAAAACGGAGAAAAGAGCGGTTAGAACTCTTTTCATACAATTTATGGATCATGTGCTTAATCTACTTTTTTGGCAATGACTATAATGATATTCGAAAATTGCGAAGGGAAAAATTTATTTAGAAATTTATCCAGTATTTTTCCTACAATATTCAACTGAAACCCTTTGCTTCTTGCTTGTTGTTCGTTAAAGCTATTTTTCTTTAGAGCTTTACTTCTCAGCAAGTCAAATTTAAAGAGAAATGAGACATTTCTGGCATAAAAAGCGTCTTCAATTTCCAATGCGTTTTTACTGAATAATGCTTTTATATCATCAAGAGTAAATTGAAGCTTGTGAAATTTATCAAATACTTTATTGGGATTCTGTTTTTTAACTATATACTCTGTCAGTCTGTTCTCAATGTTGTCTGCTCTTACGGAAGCCAAAATTCTCCCGCCTGTTTTTAAAACTCTTGCACTTTCTCTTACTGAATCTTCTAACATTTTTTGATCTTCAAAATTATGGTATAGCCCTAAAGCCAAAAGTGTATCGAATTCACCGTTTTTATAGGGCATGTCACAGACACTTCCCTCAATGACATCTGCTTCAGCATCTTCTTTTTTTATATTTTCGACTGCTATCGGGCTGTATTCCAAACCGCTTATGTTGTAACCAAGATGTTTATAATGGAAAAAAACTCTTCCAGCTCCGCAACCAGCTTCTAATATCTTATGATCTTTATTGCCAATGACCATTTGTGTATATTTGATTGGGTAAATATCCATGTTCTCAAATTTTGCGCTGTCAACCCCCGAGTTTGACCATCTTTGATTCCAATAGTCACTGTTATCCATAAATCTGTAAACTTTTCTCATGCATTTTCCTTCGTTTTGATGTTTTGTTGAGTGGGTTTATTTTGTATCATTTCGGTTTCTATTAACTTTCTATATAACACATTGGCTATGAACTCATTTCCTCTATTGCTAAAATGTCCACCATAGTCACTCTTTTCAGAATAGAGGGAATCTAACTGTTCGGAAGAGTATCCTTTTAGGTTTTCAAATATATCAATATACTCTATGTTGTCCGGAATTCGGTCGATAAGGGTTTTGTAGAAATGGTCTTTCTTGGTTTGTATATATTTTACATCATCTTTTTGCGGCATCACTAAAAAACATGCTTTGAAATTATACTCTTTTGATAAGGTTTCAAATAATTTAAGTTCTTCAATCAACAAGTCAATGTTGTTTTTGTCTTTATATAAATTTACTCTATACTCTAAATTATTATTCATAATATAGTCGGTCGGTTTGTCTATATGCCCTTTTTGAAGGGTTTCGATTGATAATGAGAAGTTTCGTTTCAAATTTTTCATAAAGTGTATTGAATAGGGGAACGATACAATTTCCTTTAAAAATTTGTTTTTGTAAAAATAATCGTATTGTTGAATCTGCCCTATATATTTTTCATAAGTAGCAAATTTATCTTTGCTATCAATGATATTATCGATGAGTTTTATTTTCCCATCGGTTAGAGTATACCTTGGTTTAAAACCGAAAATATTTCCATACTCATAGTAATGTTTCCAGACGCTGAGAATTCGTGAGATAGTATCCGGTACAACTCCTATGATGACGATTTCAGGCCTAAAGTTTTCAGATTTTAATTTTGTATTTAATTTGATGAGAGCTTGATCGAATCCGTAATTTCCGACACCAAAGTTTTGGACATTTGATTGGGTAAGCAATGAGAGCTTATAGCCCCATGTCTCATTGTCATTAACTTCACGTGCGAATGTAAATGAGTCTCCAAAAAGCGATATGAAGCTTTTTTGATGGTTGTAATCTAAATTATCACGTGCTCCTGATGCATTGATATTCCAGTAAACTACACCGTATTTCCCTTTTTCGCTCCCTGAAGTATTTGGTTTTCTGTCCCAGCCTAGAATCTGATCATAGCTTTTTGTAAGTACTTTTTCCAAAACTTCTTTAGTAAATTTCGGTTTTTTATCTTTGTTTATGATAAACCATTGGTTATTTTTTCTGACATACAGTGAAAATACAAAAAATATAATCTCTATAAAAATAAGAGATAAAATTATTTCATTCAACATTAAGAGCTTTTTTAAAAATACGAGAAGCTATCTCTTCTGGAGAAAGGCCGTCTTCAATATTATTTTCAATAGTCAAATCTGATTGATAGGGGGTTGGGAATTCTATATCTATCCCAACAATATCCTTTTTATTATCGTAAACACCTCGATCATCTCTTTGTTTCAATGTTTCATCTGAGGCTTTTAAATAAACTTGAAAATAGTTTTTTACTCTCTCTCTTATTGATTTTTGTACATCCGGAAAAATAGAGAGTAATGCAAATACGACATTAATGTTTTGGCTATCCATGTACACACAGAATTCTTCAATTCTTTTTGCATTTTTGTATCGATCTTCAATGGTGTGCCCTAAATCATTTCCCATCATTCCCCTGAAGATATCACCGTCTATAAAGATAGTATTGGTATGCAATATTTTAATTTTTTCTGTTAAACATTTACCGACAGTACTCTTTCCTACACTGGATTTTCCGATAAGCCATATAACCATGTTTTATTTTCCTTTTCTTATTCCAATAACAACTGCAGGGGAACCGGAGACGATTTCGAAGGGGTTTACATTGCGTGTTACAACCGATCCTGCTGCGATTTCACACCCATCTCCGAGGGTGACACCCGGATTGATTGTGACGCCATAGCCGATCCCAACCCCTTTTCCGATAAAAACACTTTTGATTTTATTGGGGTTCTCACTTCTAACTAAACCTCTATTGTTTAGATTATCTAAATTCCACGTAATAATAGTTGTATAAGCACCGATTCCAGTTCCATCTCCGATAGAAATACTTCCCCCTTGTCCGGCATTGATGATACAGTTTTGTCCGATAAACACATTGTTTCCTACAGATATATTCTCTTCACCTACAAATAAGACTTCATAATCTAAAACAACGTTTTGTCCAAAATAAGCAAATTTATCTATCATCGTGAGATAGCGCGATTTCCATCGTAGTTTATACAGAAAAGATAATGCTTTTCGAGTAAATGTATAAAAAACGAATATGATAAATGAGTCGGGCTTTTTAACTACTATCATTTTTTATCCTATTAATATATTGATGGTGACGGAAAGCAGAATTGATGCAAGTCCGATGAGCAATACCGTATTTTTTGAAAAATAATCGGCATTGTGTACAACTTGTTGGGTGTCGGTAATTTTTGCATTGACGGTGGTTTCATTTTTAATCGCAATAGTTATGACATAGTTTTCCGTATGCGATGCAGATAATGAGAACCCTATAAATTGAGGCATTCCCTGGTCTGAATGTTTGATATTTATGGTTTTGAAGGGGATCCCTTTATATGTATTATCCGCTTTTACAATCGATTCTTTCAGTGAAAAAAGGGCTGCAAAGCTGGTTCTGGGAACGACTTTGCTTTTACAGTACTCTATTTCTTCTGCACTGAAATTATTTATGTAAAATGTACTGTTGTAATTTTCCGAAGCTTCGAAATGAGATAGTTCTTCAATGTCAATTCCGACATTGAAACCGGCGATTGATTCATTTTTTTTGAATGTCATGCATGTGATATTGGCAGGGCTGATTTCTGGTGCTTTTTCTGTGCCTGAAGAAAAAGAAGAGCCGTTTTCAAGCATTGCCTTAAAATCGCCGAAGCTCACTATAGCCCCAGGATCTTGAACAATGTATCCTTCATCCGCCAATAATGCAAACATCCTATGCTGTAAAATTGAGCTTGGTATGACGGTATGATCCATAACCGTTGTGTCGGTAATGGTATGGGGGGATGTTTTGATGAAATGAGCGATAATCCCTTTTGCTTTTTCCATTTACTAAAATCCTTTTAAACAAATATGGCATATATAATCATCATGCCCCTGATGATTGACGATTTTTATGAGACCGATACCGTTTAAGCTTTTGTCTTCTTCTAATGATTTAAGACATACAGAGCATCTGATATCATGTTTATTCGAACTCAATGTGGGAGCTTCGTCCATATTAAAAGAGATTTGATCTATCATAGGTAATAGTGCTTTTTTATCAATTTTTCCATTTGCATTAAGCGGCATATTTGGAATGAAGTAGATGCTTGAGGGTACCATATAATCAGCAAGCACCGATTTACAATATGCGATTACTTCTGCTTCCGTCGGTTGTCCTGTATGAGCTTCGACGAATGCGACGACATCTTCTGCGACACTTTTGTTTTCTTCAGAAAGGATCGGTACCGAAACAGCCATTTGATGCCCTATGGCATCTCGCACCGCTTTATCGATTTCCGACATTTCAACACGATATCCACGAATTTGCAGCTGATCATCAATCCTTCCGAGAAATGCATAATTATTGTTATCTAGTTTTCTGGCCAAGTCGCCGGTTCTATACCAGATTTCCCCCGGCTCATCAGAGAAGGAGATAAATTTTTCTTTCGTGAGCTTATCATTTTTGAAATAGCCTTGAACAACCTGATTGCCGGATACACATAACTCTCCGAGTTCCCCGCTATTGACCTCTTTTCCATCCAGGATCAATTTTACCTCTAGCCCTTTGAACGGTTTGCCGATAGATACAAGACCGTTGACACACGGATTTTCCAAAATTTGTTCCCACCGATAATCCATAAAGGCAATTGTGGCTTCCGTAGGACCGTATAAATTGTCTACGATACTGTTTATGGCGGCTGACTGCCATTGTTGTGCCGTATGACATGGGAGCCCTTCGCCGCAGAACAGACTGTATCTTAAGCTTGGCAGGCTATTTTTTTGAAGAACTTTCATCCGATCCATAAACATCGCTATAGAAGGGACCGAGAACCAAACTGTTAGTTGGTGTTTGCGAATAAATTCTCCAGGAGACATAATAGATTTTTTCGGTACTACATATAAACATGCCCCAGAGAAGAATGTTGTTACGATATCATGTACCGATAAGTCGAAGGTAATATCAAACATTTGAGAAACACGATCATTTTCATTGAATTGATACCGCTCAAGAGAATATACGCAATAGGAATAAAGATTTTTATGTGAGACGATAATCCCTTTTGGCTCTCCCGTGCTGCCGGAAGTAAACATCATGTAGGCAGGGCTGTTTTCTTCAATACGCACATTCGATGCGATATCGGCTGTTGGGAACTGTTCTGGAAAAATAAAAGTATGGTGAGTGTTTTTTCTCTGTAATGCTCTAATCTTTTCTCCTGGCTTCGGGCAGAGAAGTGTTAGAGGAGAAGTGATATCTGCCAATGCCGAAAACACGTCGGCACACTCTTCTCCTAAGATTATCGTTTTACATTCAGACACCGTGATTATTTTATGCAATTTATCGGTCGGATTTGCGGGATTAAGCGGAAGATAACCGTGTCCAGAGAATAATGTTCCCAAAATACCTGAATAGGCATTGATGCTTCTGTAACACAAAATACCGATAAATTGCTCATTTGATCCACAAAAGTTTATGATGGCACTTTTTAAAGTATTGGATTGGATATAAAGTTCTTCATACGTATAAATTTTTTCTTCAACGAAAATAGCATTATTTTTACGATATGTCTGTAATGCTTGTTTTAGATTTTCGCCGATATCATAGGTATTTTCTATCATTAATATTTCCTCAACACAACAGAAAATGTAGACCCGGATTTAGGGAATAGTGCCTGTATAATACGCTCTCCAAAAGGAAAATTCAGACTGTAAAAATAGCTCCATGTATTAAAAGCAGCGATTTCACACTCTATATCTGCAGCGACCTGATGAATTGTAAAAAAGCCGTCATTGTATTTTTCCGGAATCGGAATACCACGCCAAAGCAGATAATTATTATAATAAACGACGGCATAAAGTATCTCAGTCGTAAAGCCGGTGTTGACAATCCCGTTTTCCTGCAAATATTTTAAAGCTTGATTGAGTGGATGTACGGAAGATGCTTTCGATGCTGACGTATTTGCCGGATGAATAAGTTTGGAAACGGTTCTTTTAATTTTGTTCCATACTCTTTTGCCGAACAAAAGCGGTTTTAACAGCCCATAAAACTTATAAAAATAGGTATTGTTTGGTTCTATCGGGAGAAATAAAATGTCCCCTTTTCTCATTCGCATGTGTATATTTTGCAGAAAAAGAGGGAGTTTGTCCATTGTTCTCAATACCCCGCATAAAATATAGACCGTTGGAATATCGGTATTGGGAATAGTATTTTCAGTTCCTTCAAAATAATCATTTAGTATGGTAATTTTATCTGCCTCATTGTAATGAAACTGATCACTCATCGATTTGAACGGCTCGATGAAAAAATAGGATTCATATATATATCCGGTATTTTTGACCGCTTGAAAAGTTTCTCCTGTTCCTGCTCCGATATCAACAATCCGGTGCCCTTTAGGCAAAGAATCAAATAATGCAGAAAAAGATTTTTTGAGTAAGTTGGCATATCCTATATTGTATACCACTGCATCATATTTGTAATAAGCTGTTTTGATCGCTTCGATAAAAATTTCAGGCGATAAGGAGCTATCTGTGCAAAATTTTTCATAAAGATAATCTGCTCGCGTCAATGCAGAGGCGTTAGTCTCTTTAAATTCCATTTTTCAGAGTTCCTTTTTCATATAATGAAATGCCATTGCTAAATACATTTAATAATTTACCAATGTTATTTTTGACAAACTCATTGTCTACTCTATCGGGAGGGAGCAAAAGATTCTTGATATTGACGGACTCTCCCCACTCCAGGAGCAATTTTAAATAAGCATAAATCTCTTTTTCCGGCATTTGATAGTTTTGATGCTCACGAACCACTTTTCTCAAGTTGCTATCGACATACACTTTTTTTACACTGCTTAATTTGCCATAAAGGACATCTGCAAAGACCAAACTGTTTTTTCCTAGCAAAGCTGCTTCAAGAGCGGAACTGCCCGAAATCGTCACTACTAAATCAGCATTTAGAATAAAGTCTTTAGGGACGGTGTAGCTGACCGGATCAATCAAGATGACATTTGGAAGTCTTTTGATTTTTTTATAGTAGCTGATCGGCCTATATCCAATCATAGACCAATGTTCTTTGACTACTACATATTGGTCCGGTCGTATACTTTTTGAAATTGATTCGATAATAAATGTTTCATTGATGTAATATGGAGAAACAACTGTTGTGGTTGATTCCGGAATTACATGAAGTGGAAGATACAGGTAGTTAATATTGGATAAATTTGTTTTTTCAAAAGTATTGCTGTAGTGCAGATAAAATCTTCGGACATAATACATCCAGATAAATTTCAGGCTTTTCATCGTGTTGCTGCAAATAGGGGAGGAGAGATTGTAGATTTTGTTTAAAAAGAGTTTTTTGAAT
>NZ_JAHFAQ010000109.1 GCF_023250475.1 Sulfuricurvum sp.
CTCGCCTGTGAAGCGCTTTGCCCGCTTCGATCCAATCCCCTCTATTTCCCTCGCCCTCTTTTATTCGGTGAGATAGGGGTAAAGCCGCCGATATGGTTGTGGATTGCCAAATGGGCGATGATCACGTTTTTGATCGTTGCGTTGATGTCGCCCGTTCGCGATCATAAGGTGGCTCACGAGGGTATCGGATGGGATATTCTCTTCGTCGTCGATCCTTCATTAATCAAATCCGAAACGATCTCCCAGATGATCTCCTTTATCGAGAGCCGTCCCGATGAGCGAATTGCGCTTTGGGTACCTCCTATGACGGTTATTCCTCTGACGTATGATCACCAAACGGTTGTATCTGTTTTGAATCAAACTCCCAAACAAGATGTTTCCATCTCCGTTAATCGAGGGCTCAACTCTTTTTTTGCGACATCACCGGAGGGGAAAAAAATGGCGGTAGTTTTCACAGATAAATCAAAAGCATTCGTCTCCTCGTTGCCCTCAGGGATTCAGAGTGCCGTTGTTTCTCCGAGTAAAGAGCCGCAGTGGGGGAATACGCTCAATCGTACTTATCCTCCTTATAAGATTCAACATGCTCATCGATATTTTGACTACTATTACGTCTATCCCCTCTTTTTAGGTTTCGTGGCGATGCTGGCATATTTGTACGGACGCAATCAAAAAGGGATCCGATGAGTTTTTTGCATGCTGAGTTTTTTATGTGGATGCTCCCGCCGATTTTCGTACTGTTTTATTTCTGGCAGACTCAAAAGTCTCCTCAATCGGCGCTCTTTAACGATGCCGTTTTGAAGCGTCTGCATGCTTCGGAAATCACGATGGGGCTTCGATCTCGGAATAGTTTATTTCTGATTGCCGCACTTTTGTTGATCATCGCCATGGCCCAGCCGGTAATATTCCAAGATGAAGCGGCGAATGGGGGGAGGGGAGACGTTGTAATCGCTTTGGACCTCTCGAAAAAAACGGTTCTTGCGTTTGAAGAGGAAAAACGCTCGGCGATCGATACGATCCGCCGTCTTCAAGGGGTGAATATTGCCGTGATCGGCTACGATACGCAACTCTATCGGATAGTCCCCTATACGACGGATACGAGAATGACGGCAGAGCTGGTCGGCGGATTGGACCCGGAATCGATGCGGCAGTTCAAAAGCGATAGTTCATTGGTCGATAAATTTCGATCCGATGAGGGAACAGTGATCATCATCGGAGATCCGGTATATGAGCGTAATACACAGCTCTTTGGTATCGAATCAAGGATAGAGCAAATCAAAACCGCTCAGCGTCTGTATGCTCATATCCCCCTTTTCTATTATCCTTTGGGGTTGGCGATGCTGTTGATTTGGATAGCCCTTTCATCCATGAGCAAACGCAGAAGTGTTCCCGCCGCGACGATTTTGATAACACTCTGCATCGGTAATCTTCCCAGCCATGGGGGGATATTAGACTTTCAACAACTGAATCACGGGTATGAAGCATACGAAAAAAGGGATTTTCGTCAAAGCGCGCACTATTTTGAATCGTATCAAAAGACGCATGACTCTCCTGAAATACGTTACAACATTGCCAATGCCCTTTACAAAGCCGGAGCATATCAAGAAGCGCTTTATTGGTATCGGAAAGTCCATACTGCCGATCGTCTTTTAGCACAAAAAGTAGCCTATAATCTTTCCGTCTGTGAAGCTAAAATCTCTAAAAAGAGTAAAAGAAGTGAGAACAGAAAATTCAACGAAGATAAAACGCTTTCACATGACTCCCCACGATTACCGAAGAAGAACATGAATGAGATAAAAACGCGCCTTTATCCTATGTAAAAATCTCATAAAGTTTATTGGCACCCTTCATCTCGCGGCGCAGTTCGGCGTAATCTTCATGTTTAAGAGCGGCTTTGAGCGCTTGCAGTTCTACTTCAAAGAGTTCAACTGCTTCGAGGACATTTTCACGGTTTTGGCGAAAGATATCTTCCCACATTGCCGGAGAACTTTTTGCCAGACGGCTCATTGATCGAAATCCCCCTGCAGCGAGGGTGAGGATATTCTCTTTCTCCTCTTGGGCTAATACGGTGTTCGCGAGTGCATAGGAGATGACGTGGGGCATATGGCTGATAAAAGCAGCATGGCGGTCATGCTGTGCCGCACCCATGGTACGAATCTGCATTCCGATCGCTTGGAAAATACGAAGCGCCGTATCTCGCTGCGTATCTCCGCTGTGTTCCAAATCGCACAATACGACAACCTTTTCAGCGTACAGCCCTTCCAGTGCGGCACTTGGGCCGAATTGCTCTGTTCCTGTCATTGGATGGGCGGCAACGACATTGGCACGGATCACAGGGGGGATAGCATCGACGATGAGGGCTTTGGTACTGCCCAAATCGATCAAAGTTTTCTCCGTGCCGACTAAATCGGTCGACTTTTGGAGAAAATCGATAACTCCGTTAACGGGGATCGCCAAAAAAATCACATCACATTCACGTTTAAGATCTTCAAAACTCATAAACGATTCGACCAGTCGCCGTTGCAGTGCTATCTTCTGATGCTCTTCATTGTGATCACATCCGACGATGGAAGAGATGAAAGAGAGGTGTTTTAGCGCAAGCGCCATTGAACCCCCCATCAACCCTAACCCTACAATACCGATCTTCATGATGCCCCTTTGCGCAATATCGTGCCATTTTAGCCCTTTTAAGTTTAATTTACGCTCCAATTAATCGTTAGAGTGATAGAATGGGAGACTATTTTAACGCAATGGAAACTTTGGCTTGAAAACAATTACCCTCTCTTTGATCGTCGCAAGTGCATTAGTACATGCATCTGCGCAAAACGTCCAATCGATTCAGTATGATGGCATGGTCCATATTTCCGAGGCTGTTGCAAAGCGGCTAAATGAGGTTAAAATCGGCGAACCTTTAGATGCTGCTTCGGTCGATAAAACGGTTAGAAATTTCTTTGATCAAGGCTATTTTGAAGACGTATGGGCGGATGAGGATGAGGGAAAAGTGACATTTCACTTTAAAGAGAAACCGATCATCTCTAAAATCGAGCTCAAAGGGTACAAAGAGAACGACGAAGAGGCGAAAAAAACATTGCTTCAAATCGATAAAGGTGCCCTGTATGACCCGAAAAGGGTTGAGGATGCCAAGAAACGGATTATCGATGCGTTGAGTCAGGACGGGAAAATTGATTCCGTCGTTGAGATTGAGACCGAAAAACTTGAAAACGGCAGTATGCGGGTTAGCTTCATCGTTAATGAGGGTGAAGAGATTATCATTAAAAAACTGACGTATGCGGGAGTTTTAACGCAAGATTCCGAAGATTTTGACAGTATGATCGCGAATAAAGAACAGCAGTTCATGGGATGGATGTGGGGACGCAATGACGGTAAAATGAAAGTTGCCGAGTTGCAGTACGATCCGCTCCGTATCCGTGACTTTTACATGCAGCGCGGTTTTTTAGATGCGAAAATTGATGAACCGTTTGTGGCGGTCGATTTTGATCACTATACGGCGCAGATGAGCTATAACATTTTTGAAGGGGATATTTACCGCGTATCGGATATTTTGGTTTTTCAAGATACAAAAGTCATTGAAGATCAAGCCCTTTTGGATGTTATTACTTTGGAGAAAAACAAGCCCTTTAACATCAAAACATTCCGTGACGATGCCGAGCGGATCAAAACCAAAATTGCTGATTTGGGATACGCTTACGTGCAAGTACAACCGGACTTGAAAAAAGATAAAGAGGGGAAAACGGTTGATGTCGTTTACCGCATTATCCCGGGCAAAAAAGTACATATCCGTAATGTCATCGTTTCTGGAAATAACCGTACGCTGGATCGAGTGGTGCGCCGTGAGCTTTTCTTGGCTCCGGGTGATCTCTACAGCCTTACGAATCTCAAAGATTCCCGCAATGCGATCGGACGTACCGGATATTTCGAGAGCAATACGATCGAAGAGAAGCGGATTGATGATGAGACGATGGATTTGATCGTCCAAGCCAAAGAAGCACCGACCGGGAATATCCAAATCGGCGGAGGATACGGAAGCTTCGGCGGAATTTTGGTCAGTGTTGCGGTGAGCGACCGTAATATTTTCGGTTCAGGGATCAATGTAGGGTTAAACCTCGAAAAATCTCAGCGTACCAGCAACTACTCATTCAATATCTCAAACCCTCGTTTGAACGACAGTGATTTCAGCGGCAATTTCTCGGTATTCAACAGCTCGACGGAATACGACAGCTATACCACTGAATCAAAAGGGATAAGTATCGGGACAGGTCACCGATTTAACCGCTATGTAAACGGTTATGTAGGGTACAACTACTCTCAAAACAGCTATAGCAATATCGATCTCAACACAACAACATTGGATGCCCGCTATTATGAAAGCTATTCAAAAAGTTCGGTGGTTGTTTCAGGAACGTATGATAATACCGATGATTATTACGTTCCGCGAGAAGGGATGATTCTATCGCAAAGCATTGAAATGGCAGGGGTCGGCGGTGATGCGGAGTTTTGGAAAAGCCGTACCAGTTTCAGTGTCTATCAAGGGCTTCAGAAGTGGACCGATTTTGACTTGATCCTTCGCTACAAAGCCCGCTTCAACTATGCCAGCGAGAGCGGCTATCTGCCGTTGGGCGAAAAATTTTATATGGGGGGAATCGGATCGGTTCGCGGATATCAGGGATACTCTCTTTCACCGACAAGCGGTGTTGACAGAAACGGAGATCCGTATAAAATCGGCGGAACCCAAACCTTTTCGAATAACCTTGAATTCAGCGTACCGCTCGTTCCCGAAGCAAAAATGCGGGCGACGGCTTTTGTCGACTACGGAATGATCGGTGAAAACAGCATGAGTGAAATCAAACGGGGCGGTTATGGGGTAGCATTAGAGTGGTTTAGCCCTGTCGGACCGCTTCAGCTTGTATTCGCCAATCCGATCAGTGACAAGGCTGGGGATGATATCGCCCATTTCGAATTTACAATCGGACAACGATTCTAATACTTCACGTCGCCCTGCGCTCAAGGAAATATCGCTTCGTGAGCGGTACCCTTGTTTTGCCGAAGGTTGTGACGATATTCATGGTTCGACGCATCCACAGCACATGAATTCGCCACAAACCTACTACTCTCTCTTGTTTATGCAAATACCACCGTCAGATTGTTAGGAAGAACAATATTTTTGAGTTGCTCACGCGCCAAATAGAGGTATTTTCCGCTAATCATTAATGTATTGCCCTCCATACGTATATCTATTTCCGAGGCATTGACCCGTGAGGCCAATAGAATGTGAGAAAGCCACAAAAGGGTACTTAACCCATCAAGCGTTGCATCATCGGGCAAAAGCTGTCCATACCCCTCTTTGGAGACCAAAGAGGAGGAGCTGTGACCTTTTTTAAATAAGAGAAGATGAGAGATTAACGCAATCTGCGAATGATTCAGTGCGTAGTCGAGAGCACTCATAGCTAAATAATAGCTATGACGCTGGTATGCGTAGTATCGAATCCCTATCCCGATGGAGAGGAGTTTCGCGGCAATAGAGAGCTCGTGTTGATGAGAGGGATTAATTCCGAGAGAAACATGCAGAAGTTCAAAAAGACGTTTGCTCAAGTGGGCACATTGTTGTGCATGAGTGCTGTGTTGTCCGTAGGTATCGAGCAAATAGCGGACGCTTGGGTTGTAATTGGCGGGAAACGTATCTCCGGAATTGCGGAGAAGATCGCTCAAAAATACCCCCTCTCGAACACCCACACCGCTGCACACCAGTGTTTTGGCTTGAATATGGCGGATAATCCGTTCCAAAATCAGAGTCCCGGGCTTGATCGTATCGAAGCGGTCCGCTTTAATATAAAGAGATTTGAGCTTTTTAGGCGTTGCATCCATGATTTGCCCAGAGAAATGTAAAAAAGTGTCGCTGTCGGTAGTGTAGGCATGGAGCTTATTGAGCGGATAGTCCTGTTTTTTCATCAAGGCTCGGGAGAGGGCACGAAAAGTTCCTCCGATTCCGATGAGGGTATCGGCACTGAGCGAGGGGAGCTGTTTTAAGGCTTCGTCGATATACTCAATCGCACCCGGGATATTATCGGTATCAAAAAAAAGCTCTTTAATCCGAACGGTTCCTATGTTGAGCGAATAGAGCTGTTCTACTTTACCGTTTCGTAATCGGGCAAATTCACTCGATCCACCCCCGACATCAATGCTGAGTGCTTCGGAAATAGGAGGGAGGAGATTGGCACACGCCATTCCACCGAAATAGGCCTCTTTTTCTCCGCTGATGACTTTGATCGAAAGATTGTACTCACGCTGTATTCGGGAGAGAAACGTATTGGCATTCGGGGCATCACGGACGGCAGAGGTAGCGACGCAGAGGATTTTTCGGGCATCGAAAGACTTGGCAATGGATAAAAACTCACCCAGTGCCAGAGCGGTACGGTCCATTGCATCGGTTTGAAGATATCCACCGTTTTTATAGGCATTTTCACTGATACGAACGGAACTTTTAACTTCGTGAAGGATATGAAAAGCAAAACGGCTGGTTTTTTGAAATACCGCAAGGCGCATGGAATTGCTTCCGATGTCGATAACAGCGGTACATTTCGCCATTTACTCCTCTTCTTCGATCAATTGTTTGTGTTTGTAGAGCAATTCTTGCATCGTTTCCACGTTGTCTTTGTCAGGGATAATACAATCAACAGGACAAACCGCAATACAAGCCGGCTCATCGTAGGTTCCTACACATTCGGTACAGCGGTCTGGATCGATGATATAAATCGGATCGCCCTCTTCAATGGCATCCATCGGGCACTCTTCACGGCATGCGTCGCATGCGATACATTCATCGACTATTAGTAATGGCATAGGTTAAACCTCGGTTTTATATTTGGTTATTGCGCGATTTATAGCGAAAGGAACCTTTGAGGAGTTTTAAACGTCTCAATATTACCTTTGCGGAATGACGCAACACAGTTTCGAAGGGAGAATGAGACGAGCACAGGTGCCGTCGATTCCATCGTCCCTATTGGTAAGGGTGATTGTAGCACCGATTGCTTCTGCGGCACTTTTGGCTAAAAAGAGACCCAACCCAACCCCGGATTTGTTTCCTTGGCGTTTAAAGGGGGCAAATAGATCGATACTCTCATCAATGCCACATCCCTCGTCGATCACCTCGATAACGATTCCTACCCCATTGAGATGGCTTTGAAAGCGTATTGTTTTACCTGCCGGAGTAAACTTGAGAGCATTTTGCAAAAAATTCTGCAAAATCTGATTCAGCAGGGTCACTTGCAAGACAGCACTGTAGGCATCGGGCTCAAAACGGGTCAGGAGTGTTTTGTTTTCACTGTTGGCCAAAAGTTTAAAATCTCCCTCCCATTTTTTGAGGATATGGATAATATCGATTTGTACCGGAATTTCGAGCTGTGCCCCTTCCTGTCGGCCGATATTGAGAATATAGGCAACGATTTTATTCATCTCATCGACACTTTGAT
>NZ_JAHFAQ010000110.1 GCF_023250475.1 Sulfuricurvum sp.
AATATGAATCTAAAAAAACTGACAGAAGCCGAAGCTAATTTTTTTCTCTTTTACCCCAAAGGATTCGAAGACGAAGCACTGCTACCGATCATCAAACGGCACAATACGGCAAAAATAGGTGAAAGTGTACAGGAGATGTTTGCACCTGAGAAATTTTCGCGTACCGAAGAGATAGGTGAGAGCTTTGCCAAGATTGTCTCCAAGTCCTCTTTGATCTCACTTTTTGAAAAACCAAAAGTTCGAGATATGGTGAAAGCGATGAGTATGGAACAGCAAGATATGTTTGCCATCGGCTTATATGAACTTTTGCACGCCGATCATGAGAAGGGGTTTCGAATCCTTGTTGATGTCCTCAGTATCTACAAGCTTGCAAAATGGTCTATCGTGACGTTGATTCCTTATTATTACGCACGGGATAAAGAGTTTTTTATCAAACCGACTACGACCAAAGATATTATCAAATTCTTCGAGATTAGCGGTTTGGAATACAAGCCAAAACCGAGTCATGAATTTTATATGCGCTATACACAGATACTTAAAGAGATGAAATCACACGTCTCTCCTTTGATCGGTGCAGATAATGCCGGATTTACAGGTTTTTTGATGATGGCGATGAAATAGTGATTAGTACTTATCGTTGAATTTTCGGTATTATACTTCGTCCTTAAACACATAAAATAAAGGATTACAATGGCACATATAGCATTAAGTGAATTTGAAGAGATGTCTCCTTCGATTCAAGAGAAAGCCCGACCTATTTTAGAAAAAACGGGGAAACTCGGTGAAATTTTCAAACTCTTGGCATTGGATGAAAACATCTATTTGGCAACGGACGGGATGGTTCAGCGCTTTTTGCTGAACGAAACGCATCTCTCGTACGATATCAAAGAGTCGATAGCCCTTTTGATCTCAAAAGAGAACGGCTGCAAAATGTGTGTCGATGTCCATAAAGGGATTGCTAAAATGCTCGGACTCTCCGAACAGCGGATCGAAGAGGTCCTTGTGGGGGTAGAGGCTATCACGACGAGTGATGCCGAAAAAGCACTTCTCAGTTTCTGTATCAAAGCATCCAAAAAAGAGAACTATAAAATCCTCAAAGAAGAGATCGATGCGCTTAAAGCCTTAGGATACACCGATGTCCAGATCGTCGAAGCCGTCTCTATTACCGGATATTTTAATTATATTAATACCCTTTCCAACGTTTTCGCTCTGGGGCAATAGCCCTAGAGAGCAAATTTTTTTTCTAACTCTAACAAAAACTTTTTTTCTCTATCCCTCCGTCTATATTTACCGCAGCGCGACCAACCCCGATTTTAGAGGGAATAATTTCGTCGCTCAGATCGTAGAATGGGCGCAACTGTATGCGCGAGAGAATGACAAAAGCTACATTCGGATGGATACCATCGGTGAGAACAGAGGGTTGATCGAGCATTATAAAAAATGCGGGTTCGAGTATCTGGGGTATTTCAAGCTGGATTCTATCGAAGGGCTTCCCGACCATTACGGACTGGCGGATGCGTGTTTATTTGAGAGAAAAGTTTTCTAGTGAAAGAAGGTGAAAATCAGAGTGAAAACGTCGTAAAGTAAATTGAATGGAATTATTTTTGCTTGTTTCTTTTAGAAAAGATACGTTACGCAAAAGGATTTTTCCATGTATGTTTCAAACTCGGCGCAAGCTCTCTATACGTCAATGCAAAAAATAGGCAATGGAGCAACGGTAGAGAATGGTACTACCTCTATGCAGACATCCGATAATCAAGAATTTGAGAGTATAAAAAAATACGATTTTACCAATATGACCCGAGGTCAATTGCGTGAAACCGTCAATAACCTTATCAAAAACGGTGAGATGTCATTGGATGAATCAAGTTCACTGGTACTTATGATGGGGCCGAAAATAACGGTATCAGGGAATTCTATAGATGCTTCGGATGAAAAAGTAGATGCTTTTGCTTTATTAAAACAGTCGATAGAGTTTAACCAATCGATAGGGAACAGTACAGCTGTAATGTATGATAATAAGGCACTTAGTGCTTTGGAAAGATTTCAAGGAAAAACATCCGGGATTAATATTGTTGCATAGCAATGGACTTTTCATATGACATACATAATCATTGTGTAGTACACTAGGAGTTATAAATTATCTTTCTAGGGCTAAATTTTCTAAATAAAATTATTGCTATTATAAAGGTAATAGCCTCAGCCATTGGGATTGCTAAAAATATCCCTTGTGTATCAAATAAAAACGGTAGAGCAAATATAAATAATACCGGAAAAATAAAACTTCTGGATAAGGCAATAATCATCGAAGCCAAAGGCTTATGGATCGCTGTCAAATAGGCAGAAATTACAAGATTAATACCGTCAAAAAGAAAAATTATCCATATAAATACAGCAAAATTTAGAACGAGTTGTTTCGTTTTTTGATTCGTATCTTCTAAAAAAATATTGGCAAGGGTGTCCGGTATAAAGATGATGAACACTATCATTGCAACACCTACCAAACTGGTAGATATAAAAGCTAATTTTAAAAACTCTTCTATTCGTTTATTCTCTTTTGCACCAAAATTTTTACTGATAATAGGTTGCAAAGAATCACTTATTCCAAAACTTATCATTATTCCAATGAATATAAGATATTCTATAACTGTAAATGCGGCTATTCCTTCTACACCGAAATTTTTTATCATTACATAGTTAAAGATCAAAGTCATTATTCCTAATGAAATTTCATTTACAAACTCTGAAGCTCCGTTATAACAAGCTTTTATAATTTCTGCATAACTTCCTAGTGGTTTTACAAATCTAAGAGTCGCTTTTTTTGAAAAAAAATGGGGTAAAAGAATAACCAATAAAGCAAATTGAGATATACCCGTAGCTAGTGCAGCTCCAAAAATACCTTCTTGTAAATATACAATCATAAACCAATCTAATATAAAATTTATAACCGCACTAGAGAGTAAAGCGATAAAAGAAAGATTTGGTCTATTATCAATTCTTACAAAATAATCTAACACTATTCCAATCATTAAAAAAGGGATAAAAATCAACATAACCGATAAATACTCTATTGCTATTTTTGTTAAGTTTTCATCTGCACCAAAAAGATATAGAATTGTGTCTATATTTAAAAATAAAACGGTACAAGTTATAAAACTAAAAAGAGTGATAGACGCGATAGTTTTACTAAAAACAATTGAAGCGTTTTTGATCTCTCCTTCTCCAATTAGCTTTCCAGATATAACGCTACTGCCAATCGCCAACATTAAAGCAAATCCAAAGAGTAAAGAGAAAATAGGTAGACTTATATTAATTGCCGCAAGTCCAAAATCTCCTACATAATTTCCTATAAAAAATCCATCAACTATATTTGCCGATGAAATAGCCAACATTCCTAATACAGAAGGTATTGAATATTGAAAAAAAACGGATGATATTTTGCCTTTTATTACGTTCATATTATTTCTTTTTTGATAACTTTTCAATCTCTAAAAAGTAATTTGTTAATTCTGTTTTTAAATCATAATTTTCTATCATAACTGATACTAGAAACATTCCATCTGCCGTTGCACATAAAGATTTTGCTAAGTTTTTTGAATCTGGATGAAAATTACCTTTTTGTATCTCATCCTCAAAAAGTTCCTCTAAACTATTAAAGATATTTTTGTATAAATTATTATTGAACTCTTTGATTTCATAGTCTTTTGAAGTAATATACATATGTAAAGTATTAATATATAATTTTCTTAAATCCCTGTAGGATTTCTCTTCGTTTAAATATATTTCAAAAATCAAATTAATTTTATCAATATAATTTTCTTCGTATTTATATTTTTCTTTTATGTTATTGATTAGCTCAAATGCTTTTTTTGACATAACTTGATAGATTAATTGTTCTTTTGTAGAAAAATAGTGGTAAAACTGTCCTTTTGACATATTAATGTCCGTGATAAATTTATTTAGTGAAAATTCTTCTATTCCTACATCAATAAATACTTTGTAAGCTTCATCGCAAATATAGTCAATTTTTTCCTCTTTATTTATAATTTTTGGCACAGTAATCCTTTTATAAACTGATGGTCTAATCATACTCATGAATACTTTATATAAAATAAACTACCAGTCTATTTAATAATAGGATTTTATTGAATGAATTTAAAAAAGCTACTGATTGATTTGCTCCATAATAGTGCCAAATTTATTTCTCACGGTGAAATAGTAATTTGTAGTGAGGAAGGGGAAATTATTATAAAAGATACGGCTTGCGGAATCAATCCACTGTTTTTTCCACATTTATGTGAAGCTTACAGCTCTTGGGAACACGTGTCGTACTGCATTGATAGTTAATAATTGTAGTAAATTACGATACCTTTTTCTAACTCCAATAAAAACTTTTTTTTATCTATCCCTCCTCTGTATCCGCCGAGTCCGCCGCCGCTGGCGATAACGCGGTGGCAGGGGATGAGAATCGCGATGGGGTTGCGGCCGTTGGCACTCGCAACGGCACGGATCGCTTTGGGATTTCCGAATTGTTCAGCTTCTTGTGCATAGGAAATTGTTGCTCCGTAAGGAATTGTACATAGCGTTTCCCAAACCCCCTTTTGAAACGGTGTCCCCATTGGAGAGAGGGGGAGGGTGAACGTTTTCCGTTCCCCTTTGAAGTATTCGTGCAGTTCTTCATCCAATCGGAGAAGGAGAGGCGCATCGGAGTTTTGGATTAGCTCGGACTCGTTAGTGAAGTCTAGCGAAGTGATTGCATTCTCATCGGCAGCAGCTATCATTTTGCCGAGGGGGGTATGAATGAGACGAACATAATTTTTCATTCGTAAATTATAGTGATGTTTTGTCAATACGAGGAGAATATTTCATTTCGTCATAAAAAAGTGTTGTTGAACTGTTTATGCTATGATATTTTCAATGGAAAGAGTGGAGATAATAATGTCTGTTTCACGTTGCGGATGGGTTAAATTGAGTGACCCCGTTTATGTCGCCTATCACGATGAAGAGTGGGGCAAACCTTTGCATAATGATCGGGATCTTTTTGAACTTTTTTGTTTGGAAACACAGTCGGCAGGGTTGAGTTTGCTGACGGTACTGAAAAAACGAGAAGGGTATCGGGAAGCGTTTGATGGATTCGATCTCTCTGCAGTAGCTTTGTATACCGACGCGGATATCGATCGTATTCTAAGCAGCGGAGAGGTCATTAAAAGCCGTCCGAAAATCGAAGCGATAGTCTCCAATGCCAAAGGGTTTTTAGAAATTCAACAAGAGTTCGGCTCTTTGGACAGCTATTTTTGGGGAAAAGTCGACGGGAATCCGATTATAAATGATGTTTCTGATTATAAAACGGCAGCATGTACGTCAGAGATTTCCGACAGGGTGACTAAAGAGCTTAAAAAAAGGGGCTTCAAATTTATAGGATCAACTACCCTCTATGCGTTTATGCAAGCGAGCGGGATGGTCAATGATCATGAGAACGGATGTGTATGCAAGAACGGATAAATTCGATAGTTTTTTTTGAAAATGTGGAGCTTCGGTACGATAATCTCCCTGTCCTTACAAATATTTCACTCAAGATTGAGCAAGGGGAACATTGTGTCATATTAGGGGCAAACGGTTCGGGAAAATCGACCCTCATAAAGCTCATCAATTGTGAACTTTATCCCTCAATTATCCATGAGCCCTTTAGACGAGAGATATTGGGCGAAGAGCGATGGGTCGTATCCGAACTGCGAAAATCTTTGGGGGTTGTGACGAACGAACTGCATACCCGCTTTGCGTTTGAGAGAGGGGAGTTAAACGGTTTTGAGACGGTCATCAGCGGTTTTTTCGGGACGTTAGGATTGTTCGATCATTTATCGGTCGATTCGGATCAGATAGCGGCGGCTGAACGCGCTATGGAGCGATTGGGAATACAACATCTGCATGCGAAGCGTTTGAGTGAGATGTCGACCGGAGAGTTGCGCAAATGTATCGTTGCTCGGGCGCTGGTCCATCCGGTCAAAGCCATACTGCTGGATGAGCCTACCGTGGGACTGGATATCAAAGCCCAGCTTGATTTTATCGAGATGATGCGTTCTCTTGCTAAGGGCGGCACAACAGTAATTTTGGTAACGCACCATATCGAAGAGGTGTTTGAAGAGATACAAAAAGCAGTGTTGATCAAAGAAGGGATTATTTATGCATCGGGAAACAAAGATGAGGTTCTGAATAGCGTAAATTTGTCGGAAATATTCAATACATCGCTGGAAGTACAAAAGGAACGGGGGCGTTATTCGATACGTCCGAAATAAATATGGATACAAAGGTTGTCTCATGAATCCCTCAAAAGTGACCCGAGAAAACGTTGAAAAACTGACTGATCTTCCCAATATCGGCAAAACGGTAGCTCATGATCTTGCACGTATCGGCATCATCTCTCCCAACCAGCTAAAAGGGGAAGACCCTTATGCTTTGTATGTTCGCTTTTGCGAAGCGTTCGGCGAGAGACAAGACCCGTGTATGCTTGACGTGCTGATGTCGATCACCGATTTTATGGACGGCGGAGAACCGCGTGTCTGGTGGGATTATACCGCAGAGCGCAAAGCACGTTACGGCAGCGGAAGGATCGGACGTTAGAGGTAGGTAACAAGTTCGGATAGTTCGGAACGTAGACGAGGCTGTTGTTCTTGGGCGCGATAGCCGAACGGAATGAGAAGAGGAACTCCGTAAACAGAGGTATCAATTCCCATAATTTTTTCTACCGCATTACGGTCAAAACCCTCCATCGGACACGAATCGATCCCGATGGATGCGGCGGCACTCATCATGTTGGCCGCGGCGATATAGACTTGGCGTGACGACCAGCACTCCAATCCATCGTCGCTTCGCGGGTCAATCCATTGGGTATACATGTTCTGCAGATAATCGGGATAGTTGAATTTCTCAAATTCGCTTCGGATGTAATCCTCCGTGCTGCGGACATTTTTTTTATACGCAATTGCGATGAGTTCCGAGGCAGTTGTGATTTGAGACTGATTCCACGCTACAGCTTGGATCGCTTCGCGCATCGCAATGTCACGGACGACGAAAAATTGCCATTGCTCCATTCCGAATGAACTGGGGCTGAGGCGTCCCGCTTCGAGAATAAAAGTCAAATCCTCACCGCTCATCGTTTTGGACGAATCAAACAGTTTACACGCATGGCGGAAGTGTATCGCTTTTTCAAAATCGTTTCGCACGGAGTACTCCTTAGTTTAGGGTGTGTTTCAAATACGCTTTTAATCCGTCTAGGACACCGTTAATGTCAAATTCAGATTTATAGATATCGTGCACCGAATAGCTCGGATAGGGCTTTACGCCGCAAAACTGGAAGGTTTTGTGAAGGGCAACATTGGCCTCATCGACACTCATGCCGTCAAAAAAGCCTTGAGGATTATCAAACTCGCTCACGGGACAGTTGTAGGTAAA
>NZ_JAHFAQ010000111.1 GCF_023250475.1 Sulfuricurvum sp.
TCATTGATTTCAGTTCCTGCAACGTCGCTGAGCAATTTAACATTATCCGGATCGTTCGGACATGCCAAGATCGGCTCTTTAATATCGTTAAGATCGATTTCGATGATCGCTGCGTATTCCGCATCGGTATCCGGTTCCATCAATGACGGAGCAGCCAACCACTCTTTCATTTTGTCAGCACGACGTTGAAGAGTACGTGCATCTTCGTAACCGTCTTTGATCATCGCTTCGATCAATGTAACGTTTGATTTTAGGTACTCGATGACCGGTTCTTTGTTCAAACGGACGGTACATGCTGCCGCTGAACGCTCAGCCGAGGCATCGGAAAGTTCAAATGCTTGTTCTACTTTCATATTCGGAAGACCTTCAATTTCCAAAATACGTCCGTTGAAGATATTTTTCTTCCCTTTTTTCTCAACGGTCAAAAGACCTGCTTTGATTGCGTAATAAGGGATTGCATTCACAAGGTCACGAAGCGTGATACCCGGCTGCATTTGCCCTTTAAAGCGAACAAGGACTGATTCTGGCATCTCAAGAGGCATAGAACCGGTAACACCCGCGAATGCTACAAGCCCTGAACCTGCAGGAAAGCTTACACCGATTGGGAAACGGGTGTGAGAGTCACCGCCAGTTCCGACGGTATCGGGAAGAACCATACGGTTCAACCACGAGTGGATAACACCATCCGCCGGACGAAGCGCAACGCCGCTGCGTGAGCTGATGAATGCCGGCAATGTTGCATGCAATTTGACATCAGAAGGTTTCGGATATGCCGCTGTATGACAAAATGACTGAAGAACGAAATCTGCCGAGAAACCGAGAGCCGAAAGCTCTTTGATCTCATCACGCGTCATCGGTCCTGTGGTGTCTTGGCTTCCAACAGTGCTTGTGATAGGCTCACAGTACATTCCTGGGCGTACACCCTCCATACCGCATGCCTTTCCTACCATTTTTTGAGCAAGAGTGTACCCTTTGCCGGTATCAGCAGGTTGAATAGGGGTTGCGAACATGGTAGCAGGTGCCAGTCCAAGAGCCGCACGTGCTTTCGCTGTCAATCCGCGACCGATGATAAGCGGAATACGTCCGCCTGCACGTACTTCGTCTTCGATGGTGTTTGGACGAAGTGAAAATTGAGCGATTACAGCACCGTTTTTAGTGATGGTTCCCGCTTTAGTATCGATATCCAAGACATCGCCTGTTTCCATTTGAGATACATCGGCTTCGATAGGGAGCGCGCCGGAGTCTTCACACGTTGCGAAGAAGATCGGAGCGATGATGCTGCCGATGACAACTCCACCGGTACGTTTGTTCGGGATCCCCGGAATGTCATCGCCCATGTGCCATTGAACCGAGTTTGCAGCAGATTTACGGCTAGAACCGGTTCCCACAACGTCACCGACGTAAGCGATTTGCATCCCTTTTTCTTTTAGTTCAGCGATTTTGGCGATTCCTTCGGGCATTTTTGCGCTCAACATGGTTGTTGCATGCAGAGGGATATCGGAACGGGTAAAGGCTGCGCTTGCCGGAGAGAGATCATCCGTATTGGTTTCACCCGGGAATTTGAAAACAACGACACTGAATTTTTCAGCCAATGTTTTTTTAGAAGTAAACCATTCAGCATCAGCCCATGATTGTAAAACTTCTTTTGCATACTTATTGGTCTTTGAAAGCTCAACAATATCATTGAACGCATCGTATACCAAAAGGGTATGTTTGAGCTCATGCGCCGCTTCGTTTGCAATGGCATCGTTACTGAGTGCATCGATTAGAGGTTTAACGTTGTATCCTCCGACCATTTTACCAAGAATTTTGATCGCCGCTTTTTTGTGATCATCACTGCTGATGTCACTATTATCCGCCAAAAAAGCTTGAACTTCACCTTGGACAACTTGGTGCAAAAATGCCGCTTTAACGTATGCACCGTCATCAACACCCGGATTAACGCGTTCTGCTAACATGGTGACCAGCTCACCATTTTTAGAATTTTCACTTCTAAGAAGTGTTACCAATTCGGTTACTTGCTCTTTAGTAAGTGGGAATGGGGGGATTCCTTGCGCTGCGCGTTCCGCTACGTGTGCTTTGTATTCGTCCATAAAAGCCATAGTGACTCCTGTGCATATTAATTTTGAATGATTATATCAGAAGTAAAAATCAGTTTCATTTCAATGTTACAAATATACACATTATTTATCAAATATGAAAAGATATATGGGTATAAAAGTAACAATATTGGTATTATGCATCTATTTTACGAGATGGATAAAATAATAGACGAGATAAAAAGTTACAAATATGGAATGAAAAGAGAAATTTCTCTTTGAGAGAAATTAAAAAGGGTTGTTGACAATGATGTCACGATTGCCTTTTGCATTAGGAGAAGAGAGTATGCCGTTATTTTCGAGTTGCTCGATGAGGCGTGCCGATCGGTTATATCCGATTTGAAGACGGCGCTGTAAATAACTGATAGAGGTCTTTTGTTCAGTAAGGATAATATTTTTAGCTTCTTCGTAGAGTTCGTCAGACTCTTCATCGCTTCCGCTTGCACTGTCGGATTTAGTAGCATCTTCTTTATCTCGTAAAAATCGACGGTCGTATTCAGGTTCACGCTGGGCTTTGAGAAAATCGACCACTTTTTCGATTTCGACTTCGGTACTCCATGGA
Organism: Sulfuricurvum sp.; assembly: GCF_023250475.1. Lineage (GTDB taxonomy): Bacteria > Campylobacterota > Campylobacteria > Campylobacterales > Sulfurimonadaceae > Sulfuricurvum. The sequence goes on from NZ_JAHFAQ010000111.1 coordinate 2,662, forward strand.
GCATGAAGCCGTACAAGACCGCTCATCCCCGGAGGTGTGAAGAGCATATCTCCCCGTCCGAGCAGTGATTCTGCACCCATCCCGTCGAGAATAATTTTACTGTCAATTTTTTGTCCCACTTTGTAGCTGATACGGGAGGGGAGGTTGGCTTTGATCAGACCTGTGACAACATCTACACTTGGCCGCTGCGTTGCAACGATTAAGTGGATACCGCTGGCACGCGCCATTTGGGCAAGTCGTGCAATCGAATATTCGACATCTTTACCGCTGGTCATCATCAAATCGGCTAGTTCATCGATAATTACAACGATGTAAGGGAGAAGTTCATGCCCCTCTTTTTTTGCTTTTTCATTAAAATTTTCAATATTTTTGGTTCGTGTCTCGCTCATCAGCTGATAACGGCGTTCCATTTCATAGACCATATTGTTGAGAGCGGAAATTGCTTCTTTAGGTTTGGTAATGACCGGAGTGAGCAAGTGCGGAATATCGTTGTAGATAGAGAATTCCAACATTTTTGGGTCGATCATGAGCAATCTGAGTTGATCAGGGGAGTTCTTATAGAGCAAACTCAAAATCATGGAATTGATTCCGACACTCTTACCGCTTCCTGTGGTTCCGGCTATCAACAGATGCGGGAGCTTTTTAAGATCGGTAATAAAGGGTTTGCCTACAATGTCTTTGCCCAGTATGAGAGTGAGCGGGGACGCCGCCTCCTGAAAGAGCTTGCTTTCCAACATTTCACGAAGGTAGATCGTTTCGACTGCTTTATTCGGTATCTCTATTCCGACGACATCTTTACCAGGAATCGGTGCTTGTATACGGATGGTTTGTGCTTTAAGCGCCATCGCAAGATCATCTTGAAGCCCTAAGATTTTAGAAACTTTGATATTGGCGGCGGGTTTAAACTCAAAGGTTGAAACAACCGGCCCGGCATAGGTTCGTACCACGTCACCTTCGATATTAAAATGTTTGAGCTTTTCGATGAGATCACGGATTTTATCGTCAAGTTCGGCTTCATCGACCAGGGTTTGTTTTTTAGGAGGCATTTGAAAAAATTCGATCAACGGCAGTTTAAAGTTTTTTGGCTTCTCGCTTACCCCTTTATCGATCTGCGCCAAAAGCATTTTATTCTCTTCAAGTTCATCGACTACCAGAGTCTGTTGTTTAGACTCTTTTACTTTTTTTGCCATGCTTAGTATGGTTGACTCTTTCATACTGTTTTCAACGACTATGGGAGCCTCTTCAAGAACAACTGGTTCAGGTTTAGAAACGATCTCTTCTATCGATTCAGAGTGTAGAGGAGATACAGGCTCGTGTGTATGGGGAATAATTGTTTTTTCATATACGGGTAAAAAAGTCTCATTTTCTTTTTCTTGATTTGAATACTCTTCACGGAATATTTCGGTTTTTGGGATATCATGATGTTGCGTTTGAATCGGCTTTGCGGATGTCAGCGGTTTATCCATATAGTCTTTAATCGGTTGTGCCAGCTCCGACAAACTTTGTTCCATCACCAAAATAATCGATACGGTGACCATCATAAGCCAGAGTATCCATAGTCCGAACGCGCCAATATAAATAGATAGAAAATCAACGATAGAACCAATGAACGAGCCTCGATACATTCCCTCGACAACCATAGCCTGAAAAAAGAGGAGAGCAAAAAATAATAAAGTGAAAATCCCGGCCATTTCCAAACGCCGATGAAGCTCTCCGTTGTATTTGTACCAATAAAAGAGGGGAACCATCAATAATAGAAGATAGGTATATGCCACATACCCGAAGATTTGGACATTCTTTTGGGCAAAGGATGCTCCATATGCTCCGATGATTGTCGCATCTGCGACAATCGTAGCAATCCCTAAATAAAATAAAATACCGAAACCGGCAATAAACAATGTATCGCGTAAAATGAGAAATCCTTGAAATTCAGTATGAAAAGTGGTTTTATTATAGCAAAAAAGGGGATATAAACCCCTTTTATTGCACAGTGCTATAAATAATTAACGAGTGAAAGTTTGGAAACTTTTGAGATGTTGGACAATAATGCTTGGTAATTGAGGGTAAGTTGCTGCAATTTAAGTTGTGCTTCGGCGACGTCTGTACCAATAACATCCGTCTGAAGACTTTTTGTACTGACAATAAGAAGATCGGTCCGATTTGACGAAGCTTGCAGCGTTTGTGAATACGACCCCGCTTCTGTTTGGAGGCGAGTGACATGATCTCCCAGATCATCCATCATTTGAATCGCGTTTTGAATACCCAGATTACGCGGGTCCAAAGCATCTGAACCGTTCGCGCGGGTTTTGCCTTCTTCAACCGATTTTATCGCTGCTTCAATTTGGGTAAAAAGATCTGTTTTCGGGTCGCGGATCGTCAATGCACTGTTCGCATTGAACATCAGTGCCGAACCGGAAGTTGTTGCATAATTCAATGAACTTGCATCATAGAGGGACAATGAAGATGGAGTCGTCGCATTTATTTTATCGTTGAAAACCATTCTTCCGGCACTGTCGAGAGTTGTAGATGAGAGTGTATTCGCAGATGTCACTGCTGCATCATATTGAAGCGCCGTATTACCTGATGGAAGTGAGCCGCTCATTGTCATATTGACAACATCAAGAAGCTGTTGATAGGTGACATCATTTGCATTGGCCGTCGTCCGCGTTGCATCAGCATTATAGATGTTAAAAGGGGTGATCGCTACACCGTTAACGGTACCGCTAACGGAAGATGCCGCCGCTAGGTTAATTTGTATGTCAAAAGGGAAACCGTCAATATTTTTCCCTTGAAGGTTGAGTGTCGTTCCAATCAGAGTGCCGTTTCCGGTTACATCAAGCAGTTTTGTAGTTGCATTAGCCGTAGTGTTATCCGATTTTAGAACTTGTGCCACATTGGAGAGAAGCTTTGCTCCGTCTTTCACAAAGTTAGTTCGATCGTAATTGATCCCTTCGATGGCATTAGGGGTACCTGTCGGTGTTGTAAATCCGCTTTTGGTAAACTCTTTAATAAATAAACCGGGGGTTGTGCGTGCGGCTGTCTCGAAATTGGTTGTTCCCGATTGTAGATTATCAATTTCACCTACAGTGGCTCCATAGAGGGCTGCATCCGAAATATCTGCTGCATCGCCCGCATTTAGGTTGTCAAAATCAACAGCTCCGATCATATGAAAATCAAGTTTGCTTGAACCGGCAGATTTGTCAATAATCTCTATTTGTCCATTAGGATTGATTGAAACGTCGACCTGATCGGTACCGTATTCATTTTTTATGGAATTGAGCAAATCATCAACGCTGCTAGACATCGTTAGGGTATTGATCTCTTTTTTGAACGTAGTTCCGTCGCTTTTAGTCCCTTGGATGTAAAAATGGGGAGCAAAAGAGGTAGTAGGGTCGGTGTCGGTATCACCCATAAGATCACGTATCGTACTGGTGCCGTTGATGTAAGTCTCTTTAGCAGAGGTACGAGGCATCGTCGTATCTTTCATAATATCAGGATACAAATCGGTTAAACTCATCTGAGGGACATTTGAGCTAATGGTTCGATTTGTTTTGCTTTCATCGCCTAAAAAAAGTTGTGAGCCACTGATATTGTATTTTTGTTTGACACCTGAACCCAAAAAGGCTTGGAGATCACCGCTGTTTCCTTGATAAGAACCGTCTGCCGCAATCGGTTTTACCGATGTAGCGGTGCCTGAAAAAAGATATTGTCCTCCGATAGAGCTATTCGCCAATGTCAGAAGATGATTTTGCAATCCTCGTAATTCCTTAGCAATCGCAGCTAAACTGGTATCTGAATTGGAATCACTGGCAGCATTTATCAGTTTGACTTTCATAGATTCGATCGTTTTTACAATATCACCGATTGTAGTATCGGATTGCGTCGACATTTTATAGGCATTTTGAGTACTGTTTTTGACTTGCCCGAGCGTCGTCAGTTCATCATCCAATCGGACGGTATCAATAAATGTACCCGGATCTTCATGTGCATATTGAATTTTTTGACCGGATGCAATTTGTTTGTTGACATCGAATAATTGTGAGTTTATTTTATTATTTTCACCGTATATATTGTTGTAATAAGATCCTGATGTTATTCTCACGTCAAATCCTTTTGCACAAACTTGTGTATACTAAGCAATAAAAGTTCCATACCCTAATATCGGTAAAACAGAAAAAATGATTAGTAAAATCACTTTTACATATTTTTAAGTAAAGTCTGCCTATAATTCCACCTCTTCACAAGACATGCCAGTGTGGTGAAATGGTAGACACGCCGGATTCAAAATCCGGTGGCGCGAGTCGTGGCGGTTCGAGTCCGCCCACTGGTACCATCCCCTTATCCAAATCAGTCCAAAATCATACAAAAAATCCTTTTAAAACCCCTTGTTAAGCCGCTTTGTCTATTTTTCTTGTCCGAATCAATCCGAGCCAATCCATCTGTATCCAAGAAGCTAATGTACTTTTTAATGTACTTTACAATCAAAGTACATTGTGCTAATCTACTGTTTAATATGTTTCAAATTAAGTACATTTAGCAGGGGTACATGATGGCAAATAAGAAAGTGACACCACTAACAGACACAGAGATTAAAAAATTAAAACCTAAGTTTGAAGAAAATAAGGATTATACGATATCAGATGGCAACGGTTTGCAGTTGCTTGTCAAACTTGACGGAAGGAAAATTTGGGAAATTCGCTACACCATTCACGGCAAAGCTAAAAAGACTACTCTTGGAAGCTATCCAGCGGTTACCCTTGCTAAAGCACGCTCGATTCGTGA
>NZ_JAHFAQ010000020.1 GCF_023250475.1 Sulfuricurvum sp.
TACAAACGCCGTTACGATGTCGATCTTGATCCCGATTCCGAAGCGGTTGCAACGATGGGTTCCAAAGAGGGGTATGCACACTTGGCGTATGCCATTACCAATCCGGGAGATGTTGTTGTTGTCCCTGATCCTACCTATCCGATCCATTCATACGGCTTTATTTTAGCGGGCGGAAACGTTCAAAAAATGAAACTTCCGTTTGATGAAGATTACAAAGTGGATGAAGACCTATTTTTCGAACGTTTGGAAGAGGCCTTTCATGTCTCTTTTCCAAAACCAAAATATGTGGTCGTAAATTTTCCCCACAATCCGACAACCGCCACGGTAACACCGGAATTTTATGTTCGTCTTGTCGAGATGGCAAAGCGGGAGCGTTTTTACGTTATCAGCGATATAGCGTACGGGGATTTGACGTTTGACGGATACAAAACCCCTTCAATCCTCTCCGTACCGGGGGCAAAAGATGTTGCGGTTGAAGCGTTCACCCTCTCCAAAAGCTATAACATGGCAGGATGGCGTGTCGGTTTCTTCGTCGGAAATGCCAAACTTATCGGTGCATTGCAAAAGATCAAAAGCTGGTTGGATTATGGGATGTTTACCCCGATCCAAGTAGCCGCTACCATCGCTTTGACGGGCGATCAAGCATGTGTTCAAGAGATTACCGATAAATACGATCATCGTCAAAATATTTTGATTGATGCGTTTAACCGTGCCGGATGGCCGGTTCGCCGGAATCAGGCATCTATGTTTGTCTGGGCTAAAATTCCCGAATGTGCGATCCACATGGGAAGTCTTGAATTCTCCAAACGTTTGTTGGTGGAAGCGAACGTCGCGGTAGCTCCGGGGATCGGATTTGGAGATTACGGGGATGAGTATGTCCGTATCGCATTGATCGAGAATGATCAGCGTATCCGCCAAGCGGCTAAAAATATTAAACAGTTTTTGAGTACTTTGAGTTGCGATAAGGGTGCCGAGTGACACGTGTCGGCGTTATCGGTGTCGGCACGGTAGGACGTGCCGTCGTACAGATTTTGGAAGAGAACAAAACAATTATCACCGCACGTTCAGGGGATGAAATCACCGTTAAAAGCGGAGTGGTACGCGATCTTTCAAAAGTAGCGGATCTCTCAATTGCTTTATCCCAAAATCCGTATGATATTGTCGATGATCCTGAAATCGACATTGTTGTAGAACTAATGGGAGGAGTAGAACTTCCTCTCGCCGTTGTTAAAAAAGCACTTCAAAACGGTAAAGCGGTCGTTACGGCCAATAAAGCTCTCCTTGCTTATCACCGTTATGAGCTTCAAGAGATTGCGGGAGATATTCCGTTTGAGTTTGAAGCGAGTGTCGCGGGGGGGATTCCGATCATTAATGCGTTGCGTGATGGATTATCCGCCAACCATATCCTCTCCATCATGGGTATTATGAACGGCACCTGCAATTTTATGCTGACCAAAATGATGGATGAGGGGACCCCGTTTGCCGAGGTATTAGCCGAAGCACAAGCGTTAGGATACGCGGAAGCCGACCCTACTTTTGATATCGGAGGATTTGATGCGGCGCATAAACTGCTAATCCTCGCCTCAATTGCCTACGGTATCGATGCGAAACCTGAAGATATTTTGATTGAGGGGATCGAGGGGATCACCCCTGCGGACATCGCTTTTGCGAAAGAGTTCGGGTACACGATCAAGCTATTGGGGATCGCAAAGCGTGATGATGGCGAAGTGGAACTGCGTGTTCATGCGGCATTGGTCAAAGAAGATGCGATGATCGCAAAAATTGACGGGGTTATGAACGGCATCAGTGTTGTCGGTGACCGTGTCGGTGAAACTCTCTATTACGGTCCAGGAGCCGGCGGAAATGCGACGGCAAGTGCGGTGGTGGCCAATATCATCGATATTGTCCGCTCCGGAAAACGCTCACCGATGCTCGGATTTAATCACCCTCTTGAAGAGGGGCTTCGTCTTAAAAATAGTGATGATATCCGTTCAAAGTATTATCTTCGTCTGAGAGTTTTGGATAAGCCGGGAATTTTAGCTCAAATCACGAGTCTTTTTGCCAAACATACGATTTCGATCGAAGCGGTCATTCAGCGCCCCAGCGAAACCGAATGTGCCCATTTGCTCTTTGCAACTCACGAAGCAACCGAGCGAGCCCTCCACTCTTTAATGGAAGAACTCGAAGAACTCGATGCTGTTTTGGAGTCCCCTTTTATGATACGAATCGTGTGAGCACGATACGTATCACTCTTCTATTTCGTACCTTAATAAAACTTTAACCTACACTGCTGTATCATACGCGTCCACTTTGCCCTTTCGGACAAATAGAATTGAATGTTTCTAACTGCGTTTAATCGTAGTTACAAGTATTGGTGTGATCAATCCCACCTACGAAAAGCAAGTGATTTAAATCAACGGAGCCTACCGATGAAAGTACGTTCTTCAGTGAAGAAAATGTGCGATGATTGTAAAGTCATCAAGCGTAAAGGGATTGTTCGCGTAATCTGCAAAACCCCAAAACATAAACAAAGACAAGGATAAGCATGGCACGTATTGCTGGTGTGGACTTACCTAAGAAAAAACGTTTGGAGTATGCATTAACTTATATCTACGGTATCGGTTTACATACTTCACGCAAAATTTTGGATGCTACAGGGCTCGATTACAACAAGCGTGTATTCGAACTCAGCGAAGATGAAGCGGCAACAATCGCTAAAGAAATCCGAAGCAGCGGTATCGCTGTAGAGGGTGACCTTCGTAAACAAGTTGCTATGGATATTAAAGCGTTGATGGATCTTGGTTCTTACCGTGGTCTTCGTCACCGTAAAGGTCTCCCATGCCGTGGTCAAAAAACCAAAACCAATGCTCGTACACGCAAAGGTAAAAAGAAAACCGTCGGCTCAGCCACAAAGTAAGGGATTAGAGTATGGCAAAAAGAAAAGCAACCCGTAAAAAAATCGTAAAGAAGAATATTGCTAGAGGTATCGTACATATCTTGGCTTCATTCAACAATACCCTTGTAACGGTAACAGATGAAATGGGTAATATGATCGCATGGAGTTCGGCTGGTGCCCTTGGTTTCAAAGGTTCTAAAAAGTCAACTCCGTTTGCTGCGCAACAAGCAGTAGAGTCTGCGCTCGAAAAAGCAATGGTCCACGGAATTAAAGAAGTGGGAATTAAAGTTCAAGGTCCAGGTTCTGGCCGTGAAACAGCAGTTAAAAGTGTTGGTGCGATCGAAGGTCTCCGTGTTTCTTTCATGAAAGACGTTACTCCACTACCACACAATGGATGTCGTGCGCCTAAGCGCCGACGAGTCTAAGGAGTTTAGCAATGGCAAGATATAGAGGACCCGTAGAAAAAATCGAAAGAAGATTCGGTGTAAGCCTTGGACTAAAAGGTGAACGTCGTCTTGCAGGTAAAAGTGCCCTTGACAAACGTCCTTATGGACCAGGACAGCACGGTCAACGCCGTACAAAAATTTCTGAATACGGTACACAGCTTCGCGAAAAACAAAAAGCGAAATTTATGTACGGTTTGAGTGAAAAACAAATGCGTTCATTGTTCGGTGAAGCAAAACGTCGTACTGGTAACACCGGTACGAACTTGGTAATGCTTCTTGAGCAACGTCTTGACAACGTCGTTTATCGTATGGGATTTGCAACGACTCGTCGTTTTGCACGCCAATTGGTAAACCACGGTCACGTATTAGTTGACGGAAAACGTGTCGATATTCCATCATACCGCGTAAAACCGGGACAAAAAGTGGAAATTCACGAGAAAAGTAAAAAGAACAACCAAATCGTTCGTGCGATTGAGTTGACCAACCAAACCGGTCTTGCGGCATGGGTTGACATCGATCAAGATAAAGCGTTCGGTATTTTCACACGTCTTCCAGAGCGTGAAGAGGTTGTTATTCCTGTTGAAGAACGTCTAATCGTCGAGCTTTACTCGAAATAATCATTAAAGAAAGGGCGTTCAGCATGAAAAAAATTAAGACATCACCGCTTCTTCCGAAAGAGTTTGTCGTCGAGCAAATCAGCGCGAACGAAGCGAACATCATTGCTTATCCGTTTGAAACCGGATTTGCGGTTTCACTCGCCCATCCGATCCGCCGCTTTTTGCTAAGCAGCTCGGTCGGATTCGCACCGATCGGTATTAAAATTGAGGGTGCTAAGCATGAGTTCGACTCTGTGCGCGGTATGCTCGAAGACATTTCGGATTTCATCATTAACCTCAAAGGTGTCCGTTTCAAATTGAAAAACGGCCTTAAAGAGAAAGAGATTACTTACAGTTTCGCAGGCCCTTGTGAAATTCATGGAAGTGATTTGGATAATGATGATGTCGAAGTGGTAACCCCTAATTCATTTTTGGCTACTTTGAATGAAGATGCGACCTTAACGTTCAGCATTAAAATTCACCAAGGTATCGGATATGCTCCGAGCGAAGATGTACGGGATGTTCTGGCTGATGGATACATTGCGTTGGATGCGTATTTTACACCGGTTCGCCGTGCAACATACGCCATCGAAAACGTCCTTGTTGAAGACAATCCGAATTTTGAAAAAGTTGTTATCAACATCGTTACCGACGGACAAATTTCTCCGGTAGACGCTTTTAAAAATGCATTGGATGTTATGTATGCTCAAATGGCTGTATTTAACAGCGAAGTGAGTATCAAAGCTCCTGCAGCAGCTGAGCGCGGCGATGAGCATCCTGAACTAAAACGTTTGGGTGCACGTATTGAAGATCTTGGTTTGAGCGCACGCAGCTTCAACTGTTTGGATCGCTCTAACATCAAATACATCGGCGAAATCGTTATGATGAGCCAAAATGATTTGAAAGAGGTTAAAAACCTCGGCAAAAAATCGTTTGAAGAGATTTTAGAAAAAATCACTGAATACGGTTACGCTGTCGGGCAAGATTTGGCTGATGATCTCATCGGTGCAATCAAAAAGAAAATCGAAGCTGAATAAGCTTACTATAAAAGAGGAAGTATCATGAGACATCGTCACGGATACCGCAAGCTAGGTCGAACGAGCGCACATCGTGAAGCTTTGTTGACCAACCTTAGCATTGCGTTGATTGAACACGGTAAAATCGAAACTACGTTGATTAAAGCGAAAGAACTCCGTTCATTTGCTGAAAAATTGATTACAACTGCACGTGCCGGTGATGCTAATGCTCACCGTGCAGTGTTTGCTGTATTGCAAAACAAAGAAGCAACTAAATTACTTCTTAATGAAGTTGCCCCTAAATACACTGAGCGCAACGGCGGGTATACCCGTATCGTTAAAACTCGTATCCGCCGCGGTGATGCTACACCGATGGCATACATTGAACTCGTTTAACGAGTTCAATAACCCAGCAACCCCTTAAATCGAGCTTCACTCGAAAACTACCCTTTTCGCATTAGTACATGTTTAGTCCACTTCTTATACTATAACGCAATATTTGAGCTTTAAAAGGTATGATACCCATGATTCCATTCAGCGATGAAGAATTGATACAACCGGTTCGGACTGTTATTGACAAAATACGACCGACTTTAGCATTAGATGGCGGTGATATCGCATTTTTGGGTGTAAAAAATGGTACGATTTATGTACAGTTACAAGGTGCATGCATTGGATGTTCAAGCAGCGGCAATACGTTAAAATACGGCGTTGAACGTCAGTTGCGGATGGATATCCATCCGGAACTGATGGTTATCAATGTGCCTCATGGAATGGAACATCAAATCGATGCATTATAATTAATGTACATTGAGCCGATATTAGAATAAACGTGGAGGGATTAACAATGAAAACTATTAATTTAACCAAAACCCTCAAACAGGCAAATGAACTTTTTTTGGCAGGGCAATACAGCGAAGCATTGCGTGATTATTCATTAGTCCTAAAAGACTATCCTGACTCAAAAGAGGCTTACAACGGCGCGATACTCTCCGATATGGCAATGGGCGGAGAGAGTGCCGGTGAAGCTTTGTTTGATTACTATACTATTTTACGCAGCGAAGATATCGAGACGGCCGATACGGTCATTTCTGAAATTTTGCAGACGATGGACGGAACACTCGATCAATTGGCGGGATTGTTTCAAGAAACGATAAAGCAGCGTTTGGACTATGAAGACGGTATTATGTATACGGAATTCAAAGAGCTGGTTGAAAACGACAGCGATTTTAACCGAATTTTTGAAAATATCATGTTCTCTACCCGGGTTATTATCACCGAGAAAGAGGATTTCGTCGATTTTTTGGACAATCTTATTGATCACGGGTATCAGGAGATGGCATTAAGCTATCTGGAGAGTGCGTTGGGGGTCTATCCGAATGACCGTCAACTCCGAAATCTGCTACGCCGTTTAGCTAAGGGGAAGAACATTGAGAATTGAAATCGAGGGTCAGCCATACCGCTATATCAGCGAAAACTCAAATGAATGTGGTCGTGAGTGCGCTTTCTTTCTCACGAAACAAAATGGGAAATACAAAGAGGATGCTCTCTCTCGCGGAGCCCATTCGATTGTAACTCCGAAAGAGTGCTGGAGTATTTTCGGGCTGGATCGGATCTGTGTGATCGGTATCACCGGAACAAACGGTAAAACGACCACAGCCAGTGCCATTTACTCCATTTTGCTTGATTTGGGACACAAAACGGCCATGCAGGGGACACGCGGATTTTTTATGAATGATGCTCCGGTAGAGGGGAAAACGCTTACCACTCCAACGGTACTCAATACGTATCGACATATGGCGCAGGCGATAGCAGACGGATGTAAATATTTTGTTATGGAAGTAAGCTCCCATGCTATTGAGCAGGAGCGAATTGAGGGAATATCATTCGGGCTGAAGATTTTGACCAATATCACCCAAGATCATCTTGACTACCATGAGAGTATCGAAGAGTATATTCGCATTAAGAATCTCTTTTTTCAGGATGAGACAAAGAAACTTATCAACAAAGATGAGGCTAAAGCGCAGTTCAATTTTAAAAATGCTTTTACGTACGGTGTTGAAAATCCCGCTACTTATAAAATCATTGCCTATTCTTTGAACAACGGAGTCAGCGGTGTTTTAAAACATTTTGAAGATCATGTTCCGTTTGTGAGCGCATTGCACGGATTTTTTAATCTTTACAATATTACGGCAGCGATGGCAGCCGTTCATTTGGTAACCGATGAGAGCTTTGAAAAAATCGCCGATGCGGTTGAAAATTTCGGCGGTGTCAGCGGGCGAATGGAAGTGGTGAGCGAGTCTCCGCTGGTAATCGTCGATTTTGCCCATACTCCTGATGGAATGGAGCAGGTTCTAAATGCCCTTAAAGAAAAAGAGCTTTTGGTTGTCTTCGGTGCCGGCGGAGACCGTGATCGAACAAAACGCCCGCTGATGGGAAAAGTAGCAGTTGCGTATGCGAAAAAAGTATATGTCACGAGTGACAATCCCCGATTTGAAGATCCTGATGCGATTATTAATGATATTTTAGTCGGTATTGAGGATAAGAGTAATGTCCATGTGGATGTAAACCGCAGAGCTGCGATCGCGCAGGCGCTTAAAGATCGCAGCGGTGAAGAGGTCGTCTTGATCTTGGGAAAAGGGGATGAAACTTCTCAGATTATCTATGACCAGCATCTTCCGTTCGATGATCGTGTGGTTGCGAAAGAACTTTTGGCTTCGCTTTAATTTCCCCTAAAGCTCCCCTTAAACGGTATGGCTTCAGGCGCAGCTTAATATTGAGAATTTTATTTTGGCTATAATGCCGTTATTATTTCAGGTGTATTGTATCACCGAATTCAAAAGGAGTAGCCGATGGGTCTTCCTCAACCGGCGTTTTATATTTTCAAATGCGAGCAGAGTTCCCCTCCGGGAATGCCGAAGCCAAGCTGTGTAAATCCTCAAACTCAGGATTTGTTTCAGCATTTGGCGCAAACATTGATGCAAAAAGGGCTTATTGCGACGGTTCAGCCGATCCGTACCTCTTGCATGAACCGCTGTAATGCCGGTCCGGTAATGCTTGTAGAACCGGGTCATGTTATGTATGCAGGGCTGACCAAAGAGAAAATCGATGAAATTATTGATCGCCATATCATCGGCGGCGAAGTGGTACAAGAGTATGTTATCTCCTCAGAATTGTGGGATGCACCGATCACTCCTGCTGACATGATGAAGCAGATGGGGCGCTAAGTTATGTTGATCGAAATGCTCTACAGTAAAATTCACCGTGCTACGGTCACCGATGCTAATTTGAACTACGTCGGTTCGATCACTGTTGACGAAGAGCTTTTGGAAGCTTCGAAAATGAGAGTCGGTCAAAAAGTAGAAATCCTCAACATCAATAACGGTGAGCGCTTTTCAACGTATATTATCCTCGGTGAGAGGGGTAAACGGGACATCTGCCTTAACGGTGCTGCCGCACGCAAAGTGCATAAAGGGGATAAAATCATTATTGTTGCGTATGCGACGTACAATGATCAAGAACTTGAAAGTTATAAGCCGACGGTTGTATTAGTCGATGATGAGAATGCTATCACCGATATAATCGAGAAGATATAAGCTCCCTCATGTTACTATTTCGCTAAAAAATAGTGGGATAACAATGGAGCAGTTTGAAACGTTTTTAGGATCGCATCTTCCGATTGCCCCTTGTTTTCATCCCCATTACGAAAGTTCCTTGCGCCAAATGCTCACGGGCGGCGGAAAACGGTTTCGTCCGGCGCTCCTTTTGGGTGTTGTGCGGGCGTACAATCCCCTTTTAACCCCAAGTGCTTATCATGCCGCATTAGCGATAGAACTGCTTCATACGTACTCTTTGATTCACGACGATCTTCCCGCTATGGATAATGCCGATTTACGGCGCGGTATGCCGACGCTTCACAAAACCTACGATGAAGTGAGTGCGATTTTAGCCGGAGACGCGTTGAATACGTATGCTTTTGAAGTTCTCTCCAATGCCCCGTTATCGGATCGTGTAATTGTAAAATTGGTACGTTCACTGGCGTATAACGGAGGAGTGAACGGAATGGTACTGGGGCAGGCTATTGATTGTTATTTTGAAAATCAGCGCCTTGAATTGGATCAGGTAAAGATGCTTCATATCCATAAAACGGGGAAACTGATTGCTGCCGCGCTTCAAATGGGAGCTTTCATCGTCGGACGTGATGAGATTGCTCAGGAGCTGTATGAATTCGGAATCGATCTGGGCCTGCTGTTTCAAATTCAAGACGATATTTTGGACGTTACTCAAAGTGACGAGCAGGCGGGGAAAACAACCAACAATGATCAGGCTAAAAACAGCTTTGTTACCTTGCTCGGATTTGAGAAAGCCATGCGGGAAGCCGATACGTTGGCGGATAAAATCAACCGACAAATGGGGAGTTTTGATGAGAATTTGCAGCGTGAATTGTCACCAACACTTAACCACTACATTAACCGACATAAGGATTAAACGATGAGTAATGCAATGCGCCAAAAAATGGCAAATACGATCCGCTTTTTAGCGGCAGATATGGTTCAGCAAGCCAATTCGGGCCATCCGGGCGCACCGATGGGATTAGCGGATATCGCCGTAGTTCTCTCAGAGCACATGAACCATAACCCGAAAAATCCGAAATGGCTTAATCGCGATCGTCTAGTATTTTCCGGCGGACACGGCACAGGGCTTATTTATTCACTTTATTATCTATGGGGATACGGATTAGAGATCAGTGATCTAAAAAACTTTCGCCAGCTTGATTCTAAAACTCCGGGACATCCTGAGTTCGGTCATACGGCAGGGATTGAGATCACGACAGGACCCTTGGGGCAGGGGATTGCCAATGCCGTCGGATTTGCCATGGCGTCTGCGTATGTCGGAAACAAAGTCAACTCAGAAACGGCCGAATTGATCGACCATAAAGTCTACTGTCTGTGCGGTGACGGAGACCTTGAAGAGGGGATCAGTTACGAAGCGTGTTCGATTGCTGGCCATATGGGGTTGGATAATCTGGTATTGATTTATGATTCAAACCGCATTACGATTGAGGGATCGACCGATCTTAGTCTCAGCGAAAATATGCGAGATCGTTTCGAGTCTCAAAACTGGGCAGTCTTGGAGATTGACGGACACAATTTCGATGAAATCGACAGTGCATTGACCCAAGCCAAAACGATTAGCCGTCCGGTACTTATTATCGCAAATACCGTTATCGCCAAAGGGGGCGGTAAAATGGAAGGCTCCCACCATGCTCACGGCGCACCGCTCGGGCATGAGGTGATCAAAACCGCTAAAGCGCACGCAGGATTTGATCCTGAAGCGACATTTGCTGTCGATGCGGATGTGTTGGAGAATTTCCGCTGTGCGATCGAAAAAGGAGATTTGGCGGAGCGCGAGTGGAATCACCGGATCAAAGAGCTTCCGTTAGTCGAACAAAACGAAGCGTACGAGCAGTTAATGAATCCCGACTTCAGTCGTATCCAATGGCCGACGTTCGAAAAAGCCGATGCGACCCGTAATACCAATGGGATCATTTTGAACGCGATCGCTAAAGCGGTTCCGGGATTTATTGGGGGATCGGCTGACCTTGGTCCGTCGAATAAAACGGAACTTGTCAATATGGGAGATTTCCCTAAGGGCAAAAATATCCATTTCGGTATCCGTGAGCACGCGATGGCATCGATTACCAACGCGATGGCATTGTACGGCCCGATTATGCCGTTTAGTGCAACCTTTTTTGTTTTCAGCGATTATCTTAAACCATCCGCCCGTATTGCGGCATTGAGCGGTATTCAGCATTTCTTTATCTGGACACATGACAGTATCGGTGTCGGTGAAGACGGACCTACCCATCAGCCGATTGAACACTTGAGTCAGTTTAGAGCATTGCCGAATTTCTATGTCTACCGTCCGGCAGATGGAATTGAAAACGTTAAATGCTGGAAAAAAGCACTCTCGATGAAACACTCCCCATCAGCCTTTGTCTGTTCTCGCCAAAATCTTCCGTTGCTTCCTACTTCTGTTCACGGAGATGTAGAAAATGGGGGATATCTATTGATAGAGCGTGCTAATGCCACCGTTACCCTTATGGCATCAGGGTCTGAAGTTGGTTTGGCAATTGAATCTGCCGAACTCCTCTCTTCTCGCGGAATTGCCGCTAACGTTGTGAGTGTTCCATGTTTTGACTTGTTGTTGGAACAGCCTCAAAGCTATATCGACACGATTATTAAACCTCTCACGAAAAAAATTGCGATTGAAGCGGCACGAGGTCTTGAGTGGTACCGTTTTGCCGATACGGTAGTCGCGATGGACGGATTCGGTGCCAGTGCACCGGCTGATCAATTGTTTGTGAAATTTGGATTTACTGCGGAAGCCGTTGCGGCAAAAATCTGATGCAGGACTCCGCAGAGTATTTAGAAAAAAAGCGTTTTTTTGATTCGCTGATTACTCTATACGGTCGTAATGTTGCCGTTGAAGTGCTGCGTGATGATGCGGTACAAATCCATAAGCTGCATCTCTCCAAAAGCAATCGCAGTGACGAGACAATCGAAGAGATTATGGCTTTAGCCGAGATGCGGGGTGTGGAGATTAAATACCATACGAAAGAGTCCCTTTCCCGTATCTCTAAAAACAGTGCCCAGGATCAAGGGGTAGCCATCGATGTGGTATCTCGAAATTACCGCAGTGCCTCTAACATTGCGACTGATTTGCCGGGCTCATTTCGTCTTTTAGCCCTCGATGGAATTAACAATCCTCAAAATTTAGGGATGATTGTCCGCTCTGCGGCTGCCAGTAAAATTGACGGTATCGTATTGCCTCGCCGCAACAGTACGAAATTATCCCCCTTGGTGATGAAAGCGTCAGCGGGTACCCTATTTAAAATCCCGATCTACTACTGCGAAGAGTTGAGTGAGATTTTAGGGATTAAAGATACCGCGATTATCACCCTCTCCTCCCATGCCAAAGAGGATATTCACACATTGAAAATCCCTTCTCGGGCTATTTTTGTCTTGGGGAATGAAACCGAAGGGGTCAGTGATGCGGTGATGCGTGCTTCAACCCACAGCGTATCGATAGAAATGCATCGCGGAGTAGAGTCACTCAATGTGGCCGTAACGGCAGGGATCGTCAGCTTTCTACCATAAGGGTATAAGGACGTCGAATAGCATCCGTCACTTCTCCGACACTCATGTGGCGGCTTTTACGTAAAAATTCCCGCCCCTGAAAAAAGATGAGTACCGTCGGTATCGTAAAAACACTAAAGTGCGAAGCAATTTCAGGAGTCTCGGAAATGTCAATACTCTCAATGATAAAAGAGGGGAAGTTGTCCATAACGGCTTCGGTCAGTTTGGGTTTTAGGGCATGGCAGACATTGCAGGTCGGTGCACTAAAATAGAGCATGACCGCATCATTCGTGTTTAGGGTTTGGTTGATTAATTCTAAGGTTTGCATAAAGGGATTATAATGAAATTCAGCCGTGCCTATGTTGAAGTAACCAATATTTGCGGACTCTCATGCACTTTTTGTCCTCCGAAAATAAAACCGTCAACAACGATGGAACTCCCATTTTTTAAAAAAATACTCGAAGCGTTATCCCCTTATACGGATGAAATTGCACTCCATGTGATGGGAGATCCGATGGTTCTCAGCAATTTGAGAGAGTATTTGAATATCGCCCAAAGCGCTGGCTTGAAAGTCATGATCACTACCAGCGGATTTTATCTGGATTCACAACGATGTGAATCCCTTTTTCATCCCTCTCTCCGACAGATTAATATTTCGCTTAACAGTTTCAATAAAAACAGTGTTTCCCGGACATTTGATGAGTATATTGAGCCGATTTTACGATTGTGTGACGAAAAACTTTTGCGATCCGAAGCATTTTTTATCAATTTGAGACTTTGGAATCTGGATGAGGAACGAAGCGAAAAAGGGTTTAACGAGAAGCTTTTTTCCCGATTGGAACACCATTTCGATCTTGCAGCCGGATCAATTATTTCTCAGATCAGCGGCGAACGCCAATCGATCCGTTTGGGATCCAAAATACTGCTCCATTTTGACCGCTATTTTGAATGGCCGAATCTCACTAATCCTCTTGCCAAAGAGGGGTATTGTCAGGGGCTAAATAAGCAAATCGCCGTTCTCTCAGACGGGAGAGTCGTGCCGTGTTGTTTGGATGGAGAGGGGATAATTGAACTGGGTAACCTGAATGAGACAAATTTGGGTAAAATTCTGACATCGAAACGCGCGACTAACATCACCGATGGGTTTTTAAAAGGGGTGTGCGTTGAAGAATTATGCCAAAGATGCTCCTATAAGGAGCGATTTGTGAAAGGGGGAATCAATGATTAAATGTTATGTTCGCAATGAAAATGCTATCGCATTTATCGATACGATGTCAGAGCTTGATGGCGATGTGATCGATAAAGTGATCTGGATTGATATGCTGATGCCGACCTACGATGAGATTGCATTTATTGAAAATACATTTACGATCAAATTTCCGACCAAACAAGAGACCGAAGAGATTGAAATCAGTTCCCGTTACTGGGAAGAGTCTGATCGCATTGAAATTAACAGTTATTTTTTAGTCAATACCCGAGAAAGTTCGCACAATGAAACCGTATCGTTTATCCTCTATCGGGACATTTTGATCTCGATCCGATATACGACATTGTATACGTTTGATGAATTCAACCGAAAATTTTTTGCTACTCCGAAACAGTTTGATACGGGGTACGATATTTTTTGTCAAATTTTGGATATTCGGATTGATGCCGATGCGGATATTATCGAAAAATTGGCAAAGGACATTACCCGTGTCCGAAAACACGTTTTGACCGACTATTCGAATGAAGATGAAGAGATATTGGAGCGGATCTCCTCATTGGAAGATTTGAATATGCAAATACGGGAAAATCTAAATGACAAACAGCGGATTTTGAGTGCATTTCTAAAGTCAAGTAAATACAAACATGCTCTAAAACACGATGTTACCGTTATGTTAAAAGATATCAAGTCGCTGATCGACTATACCGACTTTAACTTTGAACGGCTCGATTATCTCCAAAATATTTTTGTCGGTGTTTTGAGCATTGAGCAAAACAAGGTTATCAAGATGTTTACGATTGTTAATGTCGTATTTCTGCCGCCGACCTTGATCGCAAGTATTTACGGTATGAACTTCGATCTTTTGCCGGAACTGCATTGGAAATTCGGTTATTTGCTTTCCATCTTTATGATGATCATTTCATCGATTCTACCGGTGTATATCTTTAAACGAAAAGGGTGGATTTAATCATCCCTCTGATTGTGGTATGATTCTCTATTACTAACTAAAAGGACAAAGAATTGGATAGGCGGATACGCTATTTTATCGAAGATTATTGGGATATTTTTATTGGCATAGTCTCAATCGTATTGGCGGTTATGTTTGATATACAGCAAGAAACTTCACTCTCTACACTGTTCGCGGCGATTGGAATCGCGGCACTTTCACTTACGGTTGCCGAAGTAGCCGATATCCTCTCTGAGCGGCTTCATGAGCCTTATGGCAGCTTTGTCCTTACCTTTAGCGCCGTCGTAGTAGAAATTATTCTGTTGTACGTTATTTTGCTCGAAGTACGGCACTCTCCGGAAGTTTTGGAAACGGTTAAGGGGGGGATAATCTCTGCCGTTATTGTCGATTTGAATGTTTTGCTCGGACTTGCCGTCTTTTTGGGTGGTTTGGCCTACACGCAGCAGCAGCATAACAAAGAGACCTCTAGCGCGTACAGTACCGTTTTATTCGTTGCTTCGAGCGCATTGCTGGTTCCGGGATTGCTGAGCCATACGGATAACGGAAGCGCTTCCTTGACCCATGTAAGCCATTTGATAGCGGGTGTACTCCTCCTTTTCTACATTATTATTTTTATTTTTCAAACCCGAACCCATACCCACTTTTTCAAAGCAACGGCACGAAGCCGCTTTTTCCGTCTGAAGCGGAAGCTCCAGGAAGAGGAAGATATAGAGATTGATGAAAATGAATCGAGTGACTATATTTTCGAACATTTTAGTACGCCGGTAAATTTTATGGTTATTTTCGGTTTCATTGCCGTGATTGCGTTCGGGGCGGAGATCTTTGCCGGAAACGGAGTAATCATTGCACGCGAATACGGGATATCTGCCGGTCTCGCCGGATTGGTAATCGCCATTATCAGCGTCTCACCTGAAATTTTTACGGCTGTACGTGCGGCGCGTAACGATCAAATCCAGAGGGTTGTCAATATTGCGATGGGGGCATCGACGGTTTCGATTATTTTGACGGTTCCGATTTTAATGATGTTGGCGTATATGTCAGGTATCAATCTCACCCTCGATTTTAATCCGCTCCAAATCGGTGCATTGTTGCTGACGATTCTATTAGTATGGAAAACAACCGATGAGGGTGAAACCAATTATTTTGAGGGGGCGTCGCATATGATGTTCTTTCTCAGTTACGCCATTATTGCTGCCTACTACTAAATGATTATCCTTTTTTCTCCCAGCGAAGGAAAACGTTCAGGTGGCGTTCTTCCTCCTCTTCACCAAGGGAGTCTGATATTCCCCCATCTTTATCATAAACGCCTTGAGGTGATCGAACAATATGAAAAACTGGTGCAGGGGGGAAGTGATGAACAGCTCTCTGCACTCTTTGGAATCAAAGACCCTAAAGAGTATGAACGGTATAAAAAGTTGTTTTCGTCTATGCCGAGTATGAAAGCGATTGAGCGCTACGACGGGGTAGCGTATGATTATTTGAACTATTCAATACTCTCTTCGGATGCACAGCGCTACATTGACAACAATACAATACTCTTTTCCAATCTTTTCGGTCCGCTGCGGGCAGGCGATACAATACCCGATTATAAACTAAAACAAGGATCAATGATCGGAACATTCGCACCTGAAAAGCATTACAAAGGGCAGTTTAGTCTCGCATTGAATGAATTGATCGGCGATCAAGAGATACTGGATCTTCGCGCGGGGTTTTACGATAAGTTCTATACTCCCGAGAAACCGAGCGTTACCTTTAAATTCCTCAAAGAGGGAAAAGTGGTGAGCCATTGGGCGAAAGCGTATCGGGGCATTGTGCTGCGTGAAGCGGCAAAACATCAAATATCGACAATAAATGAGCTGTTGGCGATGAATATTGAGGGGTTGATTGTACGCGAAATCATGGAGACAAAAAAGAAAAAAGAGGTCGTTTATTCGATTGTTTGATTTTCTTTCAAATAAGCTTGACTTTTTAGAAAAGAGTGTATATAATTTCGGCTCCATTTCACCAATGCCGGCATAGCTCAGTTGGCTAGAGCAATTGATTTGTAATCAATAGGCCCGGGGTTCAAATCCTCGTGCCGGCACCATTGAATGAAATCGGAAACGCATTACATTTATCAGTGTTAGACCAGATTATGGCCGTGGTGAGATACTCAAGTGGCCAACGAGGGCAGACTGTAAATCTGCTGATTTTTATCTTCGAAGGTTCGAATCCTTCTCTCACCACCATCTGCGGGAATAGCTCAGTTGGCTAGAGCGTCAGCCTTCCAAGCTGAATGTCGCGAGTTCGAGTCTCGTTTCCCGCTCCACTGGGAGCTGAAGTATACAATTCATAATTACTACTTCATCATTACCTTAAAACGTAAAATAGTTTTTAAGCTTCCAAAATACATATATCATTGTTTTATGCTCACGTGGCTCAGGGGTAGAGCACTTCCTTGGTAAGGAAGAGGTCGGCGGTTCAAATCCGCTCGTGAGCTCCAGTAATAATATTGTAATATTTTTTGAAAGCTTGAAAGCTATTTCAGCTGTTTTTTGGTATAATTCCAAATTCATTTACACATTCAGTCGGAGGACACTATGGCAAAAGAGAAATTTGAACGTACAAAACCACATTGTAACATCGGTACAATCGGTCACGTCGACCACGGTAAAACTACGTTGACTGCAGCAATTACAGCTGTACTTGCGGTAACAAACGGCGCAAAAATGATGGATTACGATGCTATCGATAATGCACCAGAAGAGCGTGAGCGCGGTATTACAATCGCTACTTCACACGTTGAGTACGAAACAAACAATCGTCACTATGCACACGTTGACTGTCCTGGACACGCCGACTATGTTAAAAACATGATTACCGGTGCTGCACAAATGGACGGCGCTATCCTTGTTGTATCTGCAGCGGACGGCCCAATGCCACAAACACGTGAGCACATCCTTCTTTCTAAACAAGTCGGTGTTCCGTACATCGTTGTTTTCATGAACAAAGAAGATATGGTTGATGACGAAGAACTTCTTGAGCTTGTTGAGATGGAAATTCGTGAACTTCTTGATATGTACGATTTCCCGGGTGATGATACTCCAATCGTTGCTGGTTCAGCTCTTCGTGCACTTGAAGAAGCAAAAACTGGTACTCTTGGTGAGTGGTCAGCAAAAATCCAAAAGCTTATGGCTGAGGTAGATGCTTATATCCCACAACCAATCCGTGAAACAGATAAAGATTTCTTGATGCCGGTAGAGGACGTTTTCTCTATCTCTGGTCGTGGAACTGTTGTTACTGGTCGTATCGAGCGTGGTACAATCAAAATCGGTGAAACAATCGAAATCGTTGGTATCCGTGACACTCAAACAACAACTGTAACAGGTGTTGAGATGTTCCGTAAAGAGATGGAAATGGGTGAAGCTGGTGACAACTGTGGTCTTCTTCTCCGTGGTACTAAGAAAGAAGATGTTGAGCGTGGACAAGTTCTTTGTAAACCAAAATCTATCACTCCTCACACAAAATTTGAGGCTGAGATTTATGTATTGAGCAAAGAAGAGGGTGGACGTCATACTCCATTCTTCAACGGCTACCGCCCACAATTCTATGTTCGTACAACTGACTGTACAGGTGCTATCACCTTGCAAGAAGGTACTGAAATGGTTATGCCTGGTGATAACGTGAAAATCAATGCTGAATTGATTCACCCGATCGCTATGGAAGAGGGTACTCGTTTTGCTATCCGTGAAGGCGGACGTACTGTCGGCGCTGGGGTTGTTTCTAAAATCCTTGCATAATTTCCCCCAACCTTCGGGTTGGAATCATAAGGTAAAACATGCGTGAAAATATCCATTTAGCGTGTGAGAAGTGTACGAGACGTAACTATCACACTACTAAAAACAAAAAAACTCATACTGAAAAATTTTCAGTACGTAAGTTTTGTAAATTTTGCCGTGAGCATACGGTTCATAAAGAAGCAAAACTTTAAGTCGTTTCCCCTCGGGGATTCTAATAAATATATAGGTCAGTAGTTCCAATGGTAGAGCGCCGGATTCCAAATCCGATTGTTGGGGGTTCGAATCCCTCCTGGCCTGCCACCCATTTTCAACTAATGATGCTTACGAGCTTTATTCGTTGGAAATGTCCTGAGGATGAAATAGATGAAAAACACATTAAGTCAAACCATTCATAATGCGAAAATGGAACTTGCAAAAGTTATTTTCCCGACAAAACCGCAAGTTAAACAAGCGTTTATTGCGGTTGTTGCCGTCGTGACATTTGTCGTATTGTTCTTGGCATTGGTCGATTTTATCATGTCTTCAACCGTTTCGGCAATTTTGAAATAAGGAAAAAACATGGCACATCGTTGGTACTCGATTCAAACTTATGCCGGTAGTGAGCGCAGTGTTAAAGCCGCTATTGAAAATATAATTGCAGAAAATAATCTTCAAGAAGTCATTACCGAAGTAATTGTTCCGACGGAAGATGTTATTGAAGTAAAAAACGGCAAAAAGAAAATTACTGAGCGATCATTGTATTCAGGATACGTATTCGCGAACATGGATCTCTCGATTGATCTACAGCACCGAATCCAATCATTGCCTCGTGTTGCCGGCTTTATTGGTGAATCCAATAAACCGACTCCGCTCAGCGAGAACGATATTGCGGTTATCTTGGATCGTGTAACGAACCGCTCGGCTCCGAAACCGAAAGTATTCTTCGACAACGGAGAGATGGTGCGTATCGTGGACGGACCGTTTGCGAACTTTACCGGAACCGTGGATGAATACGATCTTGAGCACGGTACGTTGAAACTTAATGTTTCTATCTTCGGGCGTAGTACTCCGGTTGATATTTCGTACACTCAAGTCGAAAAAATAATTTAATCTCAAAAAAAGGAAGCACAAATGGCAAAGAAAATTACGGGCTACATCAAGTTGCAAGTACAAGCCGGCGCAGCTAATCCGGCACCACCGGTTGGACCTGCACTCGGACAACGTGGTGTTAACATCATGGAATTTTGTAAGGCGTTCAACGAGCGTACAAAAGATAAAGCAGGTTTTAAACTCCCTGTTGTTATTACTGTATATGCGGACAAAACGTTCTCCTTCATCACAAAACAGCCTCCGGCTTCTGCTCTCATCATGAAAGCAGCCGGTCTTAAAAAAGGGACTGATAATCCGATGAAAAACAAAGTGGGTAAAATCACTAAAGCTCAATTGATGGAAATCGTTAAGCAAAAAATTCAAGATATGAATACTGATGACATCGATGCTGCAGCTGCTACAATCGCAGGTTCTGCTCGTTCAATGGGTGTTGATATCGTAGATTAATTCTACAAAACTCTTCGACCGCAAAGAGGCTAAATCTTGCGGCAGATTCTAATATTGGAGAATTCAAATGGCTGGAAAACGCTATAAACAACTGAGTGAAAAAATTGATATGTCAAAGAGCTACTCTGTAGCAGACGCTGCTGCGTTCATGAAAGAACTCAAATCAGCGAAATTTGACGAAACCGTAGAAATTGCATTAAATCTTGGTGTTGACCCTCGTCACGCTGACCAAATGATCCGTGGTGCCGTTGTGCTTCCTCACGGTACGGGTAAAGTGGTTCGCGTTGCGGTTTTCGCTAAAGGTGCAAAAGCCGATGAAGCAAAAGCTGCCGGTGCTGATATCGTCGGAAGCGATGATTTGGTTGAGCAAATCAAAGCGGGTAACATCAACTTCGATATCGTTGTTGCTGCACCGGATTGTATGGGTCTTGTTGGTCAAGTAGGACGTATCCTCGGGCCAAAAGGGATGATGCCGAATCCTAAAACAGGAACTGTTACAGCGGATATCGCAAAAGCGGTCAGCAATGTTAAAGGCGGACAAGTAAATTTCCGTGTTGACAAAAAAGGGAACATCCATGCCGGTATCGGTAAAGTGAGTTTCGATACGGATAAAATTGCTGAAAACATTAAAGCATTTGTCGGTGCAATTAACCGTGCTAAGCCTTCAACGGCAAAAGGGCGTTACATCAAAAATGCGGCGTTGTCATTGACAATGAGCCCTGCGATCAAATTTGAAATACAAGAGCTTTTAGACATTCGTTAATCGATGTTTAGCTGACGAAGCCAAAGCTTCGTCTTTATCTTATGGACTGAAGACAGTAGGGGGCTTAGGCCTTAATCAGAATTCTTCTGCCCCGCTTGAAGTTGTTATGTCTGGAAAGGAGAAACTATGAATAAATCACAGAAATCTGAGATTGTTAATGCATTGACATCAGAGTTTAAATCTTCTGCAGCGGTTATTATGTGTGACTATCGCGGTTTGGCAGTGTCTGAACTCGAATCACTTCGTAAAATTGCACGTGAAAAAGATGCAAAAGTACAAGTTGTAAAAAATACACTTGCGACTATCGCTCTTAACAACGCTGAAATGTCTGGTATCGATATCGTTGATACTAATATTTTTGTATGGGGCGCTGATGCAATCGCTGCTTCAAAAACTGTTGTTGATTTCGCAAAAGCAAATGATAAATTTGTTATTCGTCAAGCTTACATTGACGGCGAAGCTGCTGATGAGACTAAGGTTCGTGCATTCGCTACCCTACCGGGACGCGAAGAGTTGCTCGGAATGCTTGCATCTGTATGGATGGGACCAGTTCGCAACTTTACAATCGGACTCGATGCGCTTAAACGCAAAAAAGAAGAAGAAGCAGCATAATTGCCGCTTTGAAAAACCGCTGATTGTATTATCGGCATAAAAAAATACTTACAGGAGAATTACTATGGCTGTTACAAAACAAGACGTTCTTGAGTTTATCTCAAACCTTTCTGTCCTCGAGCTTTCTGAGCTTGTAAAAGAATTCGAAGAAAAATTCGGAGTATCTGCTCAACCGGTAGCGGTTGCTGGTGGTGCTGTTGCTGCAGTTGCTGCTGAAGAAGAAAAAACTGAATTCGACGTTATCTTGAAAGACGGTGGTGACAAAAAAATCAACGTTATTAAAGTAGTACGTGCGATGACAGGTCTTGGTCTTAAAGAGGCTAAAGATGCAGTTGAAGGCGCTCCTACAACTATCAAAGAAGGTATCTCTAAACAAGATGCTGAAGCAGCGAAAAAAGAGCTTGAAGAAGCTGGCGCTGCCGTCGAAATCAAATAATCATTTTGATCGGAGGCTTCGTGCCTCCACCTCCCACAGGGCACTTTACGAAGCGGATTTTAGCTTCTTCGTAAAGTGCCCATACGTCGTTATAGGGTCGGGGACGCTCGACTTATAGACTTTGCACTTATCCCTATGGGATCAAAAACTTCGATTGAGGTAGCCTATGTTAAACACTCTTCACTCCGGAAACCGCTTACGCGTTGATTTCGCGAAAACTCCACAACAAATTGAAGTACCGAATTTGTTACAACTTCAACAAAGTTCTTATGAATCGTTCTTGATGCTGGACCAAAAAGATCGTACCAAAAGCGGTATTGAACGCGTATTCCAATCGGTATTCCCGATTCATGATTCACAAAACCGTCTTTCTCTTGAATATCTCGGCTCCGAAGTAGGGCGTCCTAAGTACACCGTACGCGAATGTATGGAACGCGGATTGACCTATTCGGTATCGTTACGTATGAAAACACGTCTCATGATTTGGGATCGTGACGAAAACACCAAAGAAAAAACCGGTGTAAAAGATATCAAAGAACAAACTATTTTTATCCGTGACATACCATTGATGACAGAACGTACATCGTTCGTTATCAACGGTGTTGAGCGTGTTGTTGTGAATCAGCTTCACCGTAGTCCGGGGGTTATCTTCAAAGAGGAAGAATCAACGACTGCCGGAAGCAAAATGATCTTTACCGGTCAGATTATCCCTGACCGCGGTTCATGGCTCTATTTTGAGTATGACCCGAAAGATATCCTTTACATGCGTATCAACAAACGTCGTAAAGTACCGGTTACAATCATGTTCCGTGCACTCGGCTACAGCAAACAAGATATCTTGAAAATGTTCTACCCGTTGCAAAAAATCCGTGTCGAAGAGAACAAATATTTGATGGATTTCGATCCTGAACAATTTGCAGGACGTCTCGGATACGATTTGGTGGACAGCGATGGAAAACTCCTTGTAGCAGCCGGAAAACGTCTTTCAGCTAAAAAAGCGGAAAAATTGATTTCTGAGGGTGTTACTGCGATTCAGTACCCGATCGAAACTTTGATCGAGCGTCATTTGGCTGAGCCGATTATCGATGCGGTAACGGGTGAAGTAATGTTCGACACCATGGCACAGCTTGATGAGACGAAACTCAAAAAAATGATTGAAGCGGGTGTTAAAGAGTTCATTATCGCAAATGACCTTGCTGAAGGGCACGATAGTGCCATCATCAATGCGTTTGCAGCCGATACCGATTCCTTGAAATTGCTCCGTCAAACGGAAATTATCGAAGACGAGAACGACCTTGCCGCAATCCGTATTTACAAAGTTATGCGTCCCGGCGAGCCGGTAACGAAAGAAGCGGCAAAAGTATTTGTTAA
The DNA here is from genome assembly GCF_023250475.1 of Sulfuricurvum sp. Taxonomy (GTDB): domain Bacteria; phylum Campylobacterota; class Campylobacteria; order Campylobacterales; family Sulfurimonadaceae; genus Sulfuricurvum. The sequence goes on from NZ_JAHFAQ010000020.1 coordinate 22,765, forward strand.
TCAGCTTTTCTTTGATCCTGAGCGTTATGATTTGACACGCGTCGGTCGTATGAAGATGAACCACAAATTGGGCCTTAATATCCCTGAATATGTGACCGTTTTGACCAATGAAGATATTATCAATACCGTTAAATATGTTATCAAAGTTAAAAACGGACAAGGTCACATCGATGACCGTGACCACCTCGGTAACCGACGTATCCGTTCAATCGGTGAGTTGCTCGGTAATGAGTTACACAACGGTCTTGTCAAAATGCAAAAAGCGATTAAAGACAAACTCTCAACGATGAGCGGACCGACGACTGAATTGATGCCGCACGATTTGATCAACTCAAAAATGATCACAAGCACCATCATGGAATTTTTCAGCGGCGGACAATTGTCACAATTTATGGACCAAACGAATCCGTTGTCGGAAGTTACCCATAAACGTCGTCTTTCAGCGCTCGGAGAAGGCGGTCTTGTCAAAGAACGTGCCGGATTTGAAGTGCGTGACGTTCACCCGACCCATTACGGCCGTATCTGTCCGATTGAGACCCCTGAGGGACAAAACATCGGTTTGATCAATACGTTGGCAACCTATTCGAAAGTAAATGAGCACGGTTTTATCGAAGCTCCTTACAATGTGGTTAAAGACGGTGTCGTAACGTCTGAAGTTGTCTATTTGACAGCTACTCAAGAAGAGGGGAAAGTAATTGCAGCGGCATCTAGCCGTGTCGATGAAAACGGAAATTTCCTTGATGATTTGGTTGAAACACGACAAGATGGCGAATACCCTCTCGTTTCTCCAAAAGACTGTGAGCTTCGTGACTTGACAC
>NZ_JAHFAQ010000112.1 GCF_023250475.1 Sulfuricurvum sp.
GGAACGGATATCATCGTAGCAAGTGATGAAATGTATGAAAAACTCATTTACGATGGAGAGTTCACCTCTGCCGCGGCGGTCAGTGATGATATGTATCAGCGTACCGTTACCATTAACGGCCTAAGTAAATCCGTTGCAATGACAGGATGGCGTTTTGGGTATATGGCAGCTGCCAATACCGAAATCATCCAAGCAACCAAAAAGCTCCAAAGCCAAAGTACCTCTAACATCAACAGCATTACCCAAAAAGCTGCAATCGTCGGATTAAACGGTGCAGCGGATACGGATATCGAAACGATGAGAGTCGCTTTCAAAGCGCGTCGAGACGAAGCGGTAAAACTTTTCAATGAAATCGATGGCCTCTCGGTCCTCTCTCCGGATGGTGCATTTTATCTGTTTGTCAACATCAAAAAAGTCAGTAATGATTCAATGCAGTTTTGTAAAGAGTTACTTGAAGATCAGGGGATAGCGGTAGTACCGGGAGTAGGATTCGGTTCTGAGGGGTATTTCCGATTCAGTTTTGCAACCGATATCGAGAGTATTCGCGAAGGTATCAAACGCATTGCCACATTTGTAGCAACAAAACAATAAATCTACTTTTTCATTCCCGATCCTATCGGGAATGGCTCCATCATTTTATACTTTTTAATGCTTCAACAACCGCATCGATATTCCCTAAAGGAAGATGAACTTTCCATTCAGGATTTTTTGAATCTCCCGCCAATGAAATACCTATGCTCGCGACACTGTCACTCCCTGCACCGTATGGCTCATCTACTTTACTGATAGAAATAATACCTTTTTTGGTACCGTCTAATTGAATTTCTTTAATAATGGTTACAGCAGAACTCATAATCTCTCCTATTGGCGTGTATAGGAAAGAGTTTAGCCGTTTTTGGCTAAAGTAATCTTAAAAAAGAGCGAATTAATTCGACCCTTGGGCATTACCGTTATTTCCGTAAATAAAGGCATACATTTTACGATAATAACGTTCGTTTCGTGTTCGATCGGTTGCGCTGAAATGGTGATAACGCCCTAGTGTTTCCCACGAATAGCCAAAACTTTTGACGAGCTTTGTCAAAATAGTATTTGCCTGTTCTCTGGCAGTTGTGTCTTCAAAATATTCGTGAAGCATCGGATTGGGATGATATTTATAGTTAATTTGGTACGGTCCGAGATCCAGATTATTAATCCCTCCGTCAATCAATGCCTGAGCCTGAGCCGTACATTGTTCCGTAGAACCGCATTTGATGATATGTCCGGTTACGGCGAAACCTGCATTCAGTGCACGCTGTGCTTCATCTTCCGCATTGATTCGGATGACGTGCGGATTACACATACCACCCTCTTGAAGACACTCGCAATGCTTGATCGCATCGAGGACAATATCCGGCATCCGAATATCACTCGTAAGTTCTCCATCTGCACGCAGCAATGACGTTGCTATGACCAAACTTACGACTGCTAGACGCATCCCTTGTCCCCTTTACCTTAAGCTTCTAGCATTTTAGCCAATTTTGCCTGCATTTTCAGCCATAATTTATGTTCCATCAAAGGAAAGCCGCTATAGACACCCTTATTCATGATACTTTTAGTAACACCTGAACGTGCTGCCAACGTTGTAAACGGTGCGATACTAAGATGTCCTGCCGTAGCACTTTGTCCCCCCATTACCACATTCCGCCCAAGGGTTGTAGAGCCTGCAAGTCCGGATTGAGAGACCAAAATCGAGTGTTCTCCGACGACACAGTTATGTCCAATTTGTACTAAATTATCAATTTTTGAACCTTGCTTGATAATTGTTGAGCCAAATACCGCACAATCGATCGTCGTATTAGCTCCGATCTCGACATCATCTTCGATGATCACATTTCCGTTTTGGTAGAGTTTGATATGCTCACCCATTTTCGTATGGGCATATCCGAATCCGTCACTGCCGACAACGCTTCCCGCATGAATCATCACACGATTGCCGACAACACAATCCCGATAGATTGTGACGCTGGGATAGAGGATAACATCATCGCCGATAACCGTCTCAGCGCCCACATATACACCGCTCATAATCGTACAGTTAGACCCGATTACGGCACCGTTTTCAATATGGGCATTGGGATAGATAACGCTTCCCTCACCGATTACGGGGGAAATATCACTGCTGCGTATCGGTTTGGCAAAATGTTTGGAAAGGAGCGCAACGGACATATAGGGCTCATCTGATTCCAAAGCGACAACCCCCTTCGGCAGAAGATGCGCTTTTGATGCCGGAAGAATGACGGCAGAAGCGTTGGTATCGGAAAGCTCTTTTTCGTATTTAGAATCGGAGAGAAACGATATCTCTCCGGAAACTGCATTACTGAGGGTATTCATCCCTGTAATTTCAATAGAATCTTTAATCTCGGTACACCCTAAAAAGCTTGCAATTTCGTACAATTTCATCTTCGACTATCTCTCTAACGCGACAGAACCGCTTCGGACGATCTCTTTGGGATGGAACCGTTTGATCGCTTCGAGAAAATGGTTGACTCTCATCGGCTCATCTGCAACCATAACAATCATCGTATCGCTTCCGACATTAACGATCCGTCCGTTATACGCATGGGTAAGGGCCTCGATGTCCCCCATCGATTCGCTCATAGGAATTTTGACCATTGCCATCTCTTTTTCAACAAGATCGGCATGTTCATATACTCGTAGTACCGGAATCAATTTATGCAACTGTTTGGTAATCTGCTCAATCACCCGAACTGATCCCGACGTAACAATCGTAATACGGGAATATTTTGACTCAGGAATCGGAGCTACCGTCAACGATTCGATATTGTATCCCCGCCCTGAGAACAATCCCGCGATACGTGAGAGGACACTGGCTTCATTCATAACAATAACGGAGATAACGCGACGTTCTGTCTGTTCCATCATTTCTCCTTATACTCTAACATCATATTAAAGAGCGATCCGCCCGCGGGAACCATCGGAAGTACGTTTTCAAACCGATTGACCACAACGTCGATAATCGCGACAACATTTTTCTCAACCGCATCTTTAAGAGCGGCATCAAATTCCTCTTTGGTGGTAACCCGATAGCCTACTCCGCCGAATGCATCGGCAAGTTTGACGAAATCAGGCTGCATAGAGAGATCGGTTGAAGAGTGGCGTTTATCATAGAACAGGGTTTGCCACTGACGAACCATCCCTAAAAAGTTATTATTCAAGATAACATTGATAACCGGGAGTTTATACTCAACCGCCGTCATCAACTCTTGAATGTTCATCAAAATAGAGCCGTCACCCGTAATATTGATACTGACACGTTCCATATCGGCACGCTTTACCCCAAGTGCTGCCGGGAAACCGAATCCCATTGTCCCTAGTCCCCCGGAACTGACCCATTGACGCGGACGGGTAAATGGATAAAACTGTGCACTCCACATCTGATGCTGTCCTACGTCGGTAGAAATATTCGCATCATCTCCCAAAAGCTGTCCGATACGCTCAATGACCCACTGAGGCTTAAGTCGGTCCCCTTCTTCGGTATAGGAGAGAGGATGAAGCTTGTTAAAATTGGCAATCGTGTTATGCCATGATTCGTAGCGCTTAGGATCAACTTGCTCTTTTGCCAACGGAATCATCTGTTCAAGGACATTTTTGACATCACCGACAATCGGAAAGTGGGCATTCACCAGCTTTGAAATACTCGCCGGATCAATATCGACATGGATAATCTGTGCATTTTTAGCAAACTCAGAGAGTTTTCCGGTCACACGGTCATCAAATCGTGCCCCGAGACCGATAACCAAATCGGTCTCAGACATCGCCATATTTGCAGCGTATGAACCGTGCATACCGAGCATAGAGATCAATAACGGATCATCATAGCGAAGTGTTCCGCGTGCCATAAAAGTCTCAACGGCAGGGATCTGGGTCATACGGGAGAATTCCCGCACCAACTCTGCCGCATTCGCGTTGATAATTCCCCCGCCGAGATACAAAAGAGGTCGCTTGGCATGAGCAATAGCTTCGATCGCTTTTTTGATTTGGCGGGTATTTCCTTTGGTCGTCGGTTTATAGGTTTCGAGTTCAACTTCTTTGGAGTAATCGAATGTTGCGATCTGTGCCGTTACATCTTTGGGAATATCGACATGCACAGGCCCCGGCCGACCGGTACGGGCAATGTAAAATGCCTCTTTCAGGATACGCGGCAGATCAGCCGCATCGGTCACCAAATAGTTGTGTTTCGTACACGGACGGCTGATACCGACCGCATCGATCTCTTGGAAAGCGTCGGTACCGATCAACGACATCGGTACTTGTCCGCTGATAAGGACAAGAGGGATAGAGTCCATATAGGCATCCGCTAATCCGGTCACACCGTTGGTAAATCCCGGTCCTGAGGTAATCATTGCTACACCCACTTTTCCGGTAGCTTTTGAATACCCCTCTGCTGCGTGAACCGCCGCTTGTTCGTGACGGGTCAAAATATGTTGAAATGAGCGCTGTTTGTATATCTCATCATAGACGTTCATGATCGCTCCGCCCGGGTAGCCGAATACGACTTCGACTTCCTCGGCGATGAGTGCTTCGATAACCATCTGTGCACCGCTGATTTGCATGTCGTCTCCTTTATCGTAAAAAATGTGTGAATATAATTGAAAAAATTATGGGGATTATAAAAGAAAATAGCTATAAATTACGTTAAATCAGTGAAGAGATTCTCCCTTTTTAGGATATATCTTCAATTTCCGGTAATATAATTTCTTCACTCTCCAACAATATTGTCTCCTTGTGCGCCAATACCGTTTCATCAATAATATTGGGAAACACTTTTCGTATTGAATCACGCAGTTTCGTGATATTGATCGGTTTAAGGAGATAACCGCTGGCACCCGATCGGATCGCATCAACAACCATCTCTTCTTGTCCGTGAGAGGTAACCATAATGATTTTAGCCTCTTTATCGATTTTTTTGAGTTCCTTGACTGCGCTTATACCGTCCATCTCCGGCATGGTAATATCCATGGTTACCAAATCGGGAGCCAATTTCCGATAAAGGGCAATGGCCTCATGACCGTCTTTTGCTTCTCCGACCACAATATGCCCCAAAGATTCTATCATTTTAGAAATATTTCGTCTCATAATTAACGAATCATCCACTACAAAAATTTTAAGCATTCCATTCTCCTTTGGCTGATCCTATAACATTGAGTTCCATGTTTCCGTAAGGAGTTGAAAGGAGTGCCGTCATAATACCGGTTCCGTTTGTTTTCAGAATCGATTTGGCATCTTCGATCGTTACGGGGGGGGTAATCGTGACCCCTTTTCCTCGATTAGGGAAATCGGTAACGGCATGTCCGATGATCATGTTGGCTATCTCCCCTGCAGCACTCTCCCGCAATATAAGAAATTCGGACTGTTCAATATCACCATAGGCGAATGCTCTGGTCAGATTATCGAGCAATAATTCGTTGTAGGTCACATAAAACAAAAGATTAAGACTCCCCCCGATACCGATTGTTGTCGTATATTTTTTTAATTCGATTTTTTCAACCGACCGATACTCTCCGTCAAACTCAGAGTCTATCTTCATCTCATTTTTCATAAAAAGTTCTACACGATAGACAATCGCGCTAAGTACCGCTTTTAATACCTCAATATTTTCCATTAAAGTACCTTTTGTATTGATTTTTTAGGGATAAAAAACATAAATCGGCTCCCCTTCCCTATTTCGGAGACGACACGGTAGCTACCACCGAGTTTCAAGAGTTCAGCGCGTACCGATGCCAGACCGACTCCCCTGCCGGAGAGATCATTGACCTCCTCTTTTGTCGACAAATAATCTTCAAACAACAACTCAATCACGGCCTCATCATTATCAAGCTCCGCCAATGTTCTGTATCCCAGTTCAAGCGCTTTTTGCTTTAGCTTCTCTTTATTAATTCCGCGACCGTCATCACTGACTTCTACGACAATTGAATCTTCCGTTTCACTCACACAAAGGTGAATATTCCCGCATTCATCTTTGCCGCACTCCACCCTCTCCTCAGACGTTTCAATCCCGTGATCCACGCTGTTGCGAAGAACATGAATCAATGATTTGGCAAAGGCCCTAAACTCACATCCGGCAGTCAGATTCGTTTCATCACGTATCTCCATCGGATTCAGCGATTTTTCAAGACGTTCACCCAGTAGTTCAACATATTTCGGCAGTGAGCTAAAATAATCTCCGATGGATTTGTATTTTAGATTTCGGATCACCTGAAGAAGTTCTAATAAATCATGACACTCATTCGGCTGAGACTCAATTAGCTCTACAATTTTGTTATGCACTCGCTCAAACGTTTCATCGTCAATGGTGATCGTCGATTTTTTATCCATAAAATCATCGCCCAGCGTTTCTCGTAAAATATCGGTATCTTTTTTCAACCATAGCTCAAAATCAATTTTATTCACCATCGCTTGAATGGTTTCATTCGTCACCGTATCATCTTGAAGCCACAAGGAGAGTCGAGATTCCACTTTGTGAAGGCCCTGCGGTGTAGTGATAAAATCTTTTTGGGCGAACAGACCTTTGTAGGTATGAATTAAGCGATACAACTCTGTAAGATTCTGATACGGAGTATGGGCAAAGTTGACGACACTTGATCGGTGTGATAAAAAGGTTTGATACTCTTCCAAAAGTTCAAAAAATTCATCACTGTCGCTGATCGCGGAAACAATCATTTTAAGGGTATTGCGTTCTCTTTCAATATTTTTTTCCAAATTCTTTTTATCGGTAATATCGGTGAGGATCAGCATAAACCGATTAGGCTCAATCCGCTTATAGACAACTTGAATTGATTTATAATGGATAACGAATTCTTGCTGAAGGAGTGAAAGAATCGCTTCGACCTTGACCTCATCATCCTCTTCAAAAATGGCACTGATAGTTTTATTGAAAAACTCTTTTTTATGGATATCTTCCGAGTATAAAAGCTCTCCGACATATTTTCCCTCTATCGCGCCATCAAAAATTTCCACACATTTTTGCGAGTACTCGTTCTCTACGATCTGTGAGGTTGAAAAAGTTAAAAACCCTTGATTGGCATTGTCAAGCAAACGATTAACAGCGATAGAACGTTCTTGCAGATCTTCTGTCCGTTCATCAACTTGTCGAGAAAGCTCTTTTTGGATCGTCAGATTATGCATCCGGTAAGCGATAAAAAACGGAATTAAAATCAATGTGTAAAAAAGAGTATCTCTGAAGGCTTTGACTAAAAGCGCATGTAATTGCGCATCAATATTGCTGATTTCGATATCAGAACCCGTGATGTAAAAACGTCCGCTTGGCGAAATATGGGGCAAATAGACCGAC
>NZ_JAHFAQ010000113.1 GCF_023250475.1 Sulfuricurvum sp.
AAAACACCCCTATGATAGCGAACTTAAAGCGCTCAGGCGTTCAGGCCGTTATCGTGAACGCCACCTTCGTAACGATACGCTGATCGATGCGGCATCGAACGATTATCTGGGATTGGCACATCACAAAGAACTCCATCGCAAAGCATGCGAAACCCTTTCTTGCTATAGCGAGCATGCCCCTAAATCGTCGATGCTGGTCAATGGTTACCACCCGATACATGCGGCATTCGAGAACGCTTTATGTGAAGCGAACGGGTTTGAAGCGGGAATCGTTATGGGGAGCGGCTTTAACGCCAATATCGGTCTGATTGAAGCGCTTGTCCGCAAAGGGGATGTGCTGCTGATGGATGAAGAGTACCATGCGAGCGGTATAGCGGGAGCGAGGATGTGTGAGGGAGAGGTGATTTTTTTCCCTCACAACGATACGGCTCTCTTTAAAGAGGCACTGGAACATGCTCGCGGGAAACGGGTCATCGTTGCTGTCGAGGGAATTTACTCGATGGGGGGAGATCTTGTAGCGCGTGAGATTATCGAACTCTCCATAGAGCATGAAGCTATTTTGATTTTGGATGAAGCCCACAGTAGCGGGGTTATCGGTAACCATTTGATGGGGATACTCGATTATTATGAAATCACACCGACCCCTTTAATGGTCAAAATGGGGACATTGGGGAAAGCGTACGGAAGTTTTGGTGCCTATGTCCTCTCCTCCTCTCACATCAGCGAATATTTGCTCAACCGAGCCAAAAACGTTATTTATGCGACGGCTCCGTCACTTTATGATACGGCCCTGGCACACCATGCTTTGGAGCATATCCAGACACATGCCCAAGAGTTGTGTGAACAAATAGCTCTCCGTCAGAAAATTGTCTATGAGACATTGGGTATTGAGTGTGCAGGATTGATTGTTCCGATTGAAATCGGGGATAACCGTGAAGTGATACGGCTGCAGGAACAGCTTAAAAATGAGATGGGATTCCATGTCGGAGCAATCCGTCAGCCGACGGTTAAAAAAGCGATTCTCCGCTTGATCGCCAGGGTTGATATTGATGAAACATTTTTCCGTCGGGTATGTGAGCGATTAACACAGATTTGGGTAAAATAGTATAATGAATACCATTCATATCGATCGGCTCAGAATCACCCATAAAGATGAAGTGCTGGTCGATATCGCCTTTGATATTCGGCGTTCATTGGCTCTGGTCGGACAAAGCGGAAGCGGTAAATCGCTGACGTTAAAAGCCCTCCTTGGGCTCTCGGATCCCTCTTTGGAGATTGTTATCGAAAAGCGGTGCGATTTTGAGTGGGAACGGGGCAAATCGGTCTCTTTGGTTCCCCAAAACCCGTTTACCGCTTTGTCTCCGTTGACACGGATTAAAGATCAGATGTTTCTTGCAAACGAAAAGTGCATTGAACTGTTCTCGCAACTGGGTCTTGAGAAAGAATTGCTGGAACGGTTTCCGCCTGAACTCTCCGGGGGACAGTTGCAGAGGGTTGTTGTCGCGATTGCTTTGGGATCACAGCCAAAGCTCTTGTTGCTTGATGAGCCGACAACGGCACTCGATCCAGCTTCAAAAGACTCTATGATCGGGTTGTTGAAAACACTGCAGGAAAAGATGAATTTTTCAATGTTGTTTGTGACCCATGATATGAGTGTCGCATCGGCTTTATGTGAAGATATCTGTGTGATCAATGAAGGCCGAATGATTGAAAAAGGGATTATCAGCGAGGTAATCCGAACTCCGAAAGAGAGATATACCCGGGCGTTAATTGACGCTGAATTTAAAACCAGAGGATTTAGAAATTGATCAACGCCTATGAAGAAGTACCTCTACGGACAAGAATGAGAAAATATCTGCTCATAGCATTGGGAATCGGTATTTTAATCCCGGTCGTTTTTTTAGGGTATCTCATTTACTCTTTCGAGTATGAAACGCAAAAATTAATCAAATATCAACCCCGTTTGACGACAGAAGTATATGACCGCAATGGGAATAAAATTGCCAATCTGTTCAGCGATGAACACCGCTACTATGTTTCGTACGAAAATATCCCTCCAAGGTTGATTGAAGCACTTTTGGCGATTGAAGATACCACCTTTTTTGAACACAGCGGAGTTAATCCTGATGCGGTTATGCGGGCTATCATTAAAGACTTAACTGCCGGAAAACTCAAAGAGGGTGCAAGTACCATTACTCAACAGTTGGTTAAAAATACTCTCCTGACCCGTGAGAAAAAATTCTCCCGTAAATTTAAAGAGGTTCTCTATTCGATTAGAATTGAGCAAGAACTGACCAAAGAGCAAATTTTGGAACGTTACTTCAACGAAATTTATTTAGGTCACGGCTATTACGGAATTAAAACAGCGGCGGACGGCTATTTTCGCAAGTCGCTCAAAGAGTTGACCCTTAAAGAGATGGCGATGCTGGTAGGGTTGCCGAAAGCCCCTAATTTTTATTCTCCGACTAAAAACTATGAACTCTCACTAGGGCGTGCAAACCGAGTCATCGGGCGTATGTATGAGCTTGGATGGATCGATCAGGCGACGTATGAAAAATCAACCGGCGAACGCCCAAAAGTTTTTAACGATACCCTCAGCAAAAATTCGGGTCCCTATATTATCGATGAGGTAATGCGTCAGCTCGGCGATGCGTTTCCCGATATCCGCAGCGGCGGCTACAAGATTTACACCACTATCGATATGCGATTGCAAGAGGCGGGATACAAAGCCCTTCAGTCGGGTCGTGACGAGATTTTGAAACGGGCGCAGGAAGCGGGGGATTTGGATGAGAATATGCAGCATCAGCTTAACGGTGCTCTTATCAGTCTCAATCCTTACACCGGAGAAGTTTTAGCGATGGTCGGGGGGTATGATTACTCTTTGAGTCCCTATAACCGTGTAACTCAGGCAAAGCGTCAACCCGGATCGGCATTTAAACCGTTTATCTATCAAGTGGCGTTAGACAGCGGAATGTCCCCATCGTCGCTTGTTCCCGATATCGCCCGTACCTATACGTATGCGGGCAATGACGGTGAAGAGAAAACATGGCAGCCAAAAAACTATAAAAATGACTACAAGGGGATGGTAACCATCCGTGATGCTATAACGCATTCGCGTAACCTCGCGACGATCAATATGGTCAGCGATATGGGATTCGGAAAGATTACCGAGGGGCTAAGACGTTTGGGGATTGTTGAAAACCTCCCTCCGGACCTCTCCATTGCCCTCGGAACGATCTCCATTTCGCCGATCGATTTGGCGAAATATTATACAATGTTCGCCAGCGGAGGAGCATTGACGAGTCCGATGTTGGTTCGTGAAGTGATTACCCCTAAAGGGGAAACAATCAAATATCAAAACAAAAGCCGCCAAGTAGATACGCCGCAGCAGATCTATCTGATGACATCAATTTTAAAAGATGTTGTAAGCCGCGGAACCGGTATGTCTGCCCGTGTTGGAGGAATCGAAATCGCCGGTAAAACGGGAACGACCAATGATAATGTCGATGCGTGGTTCGCCGGATACTCTCCGAGCGTCGAAACGATCGTTTGGTTCGGAAACGACAACAATACGCCGATGCGTCGAAGTGAGACGGGGGGACGCGCAGCCGCTCCGGTATTTCGTTATTACTACGAAGATATGCTTCGGATTTATCCGAATACCAAACGCTATTTTGATGTGCCTGCCGGTGTCCATATCGGATCACAAAGCGATGGAAACGGAACGGATACCTTTACGGATACTTCAGCCGCACCGGATGCTACTCAAGAAGAGGCACCAAAAACAGACGAAAAGTTAGTGTTCTAAAAGTTATTTAAGGGGATTTTGTTTACAATCCCCCTCTCACATTGGGGTATCGCCAAGCGGTAAGGCAACTGGTTTTGGTCCAGTCATTCGGGGGTTCGAATCCCTCTTCCCCATCCACCCTTACTTTGTACTTTCACTCTTCAATTTTTTTTGTTTATTATTTTTGGTTGCTTGCGAGAGATAGAACCACGTAGTTCCTCCGATTAGTATCAACATAATAGGGGCGAGATAAGGTTTGTCGACGATCATATCGTACCCTTTTATCAGTGCTCCGCCGAACATATAGCTTCCTCCTCCGACAAGAACAGCCCAGATTGCGGCACCGAGCGCATTGTAGGCACTGAATTTCCAAAAATCGTATTTGGTCAGACCGATGGCAAGTGTCACCAGTGTTTTAAGACCGTAGATGAATTTTTTGACAACAATAATCCATGAACCGTTTCGTTTGAGGAGGAGATGAGAAAAAGCCAATTTTCGGCGGTGCTTTTTGAAATATTCCATCATTTCCCGTTTGTGATATCGGGAAAAATAAAACATTAGCGAATCGCCGATAAAGTTGGCGGCAAACGCAATGGCAATGGAGAGGGAAAGATCCATTTTTCCCATAAAACTGAGGACTCCGGCACCTAAGAGGGCAACAAAACCGCCTCCCAGCGAATAGAGAAAAAGTACGATGTACCCGTATGTCGAGAGGTTATTTAACATATCTTGCATGGATTATAATTTCCTTATTTTTGCTATTTCGTCACGGAGCCGCGCCGCTTCTTCGAATTCGAGTTTTTTAGCGGCCTCTTTCATTTTGAGGTTCAACTCTTCGATCAGCTTTTTCCGTTCGGCGGCAGGAAGGGTTTTCGCTTTTTTGGAACGGTTGTATAAATCGCCTACATCTTCAAGTTTGAGATTCTCATCGAGAGAGCGTTTGGTTGTTGTCGGAGTGATACCGTGTACGGTGTTGAAAGTTTCTTGTATTTCACGTCTAGCCGTAGTTTTGGCAATTGCCCGCTCCATCGAACCGGTAATTTTCTGTGCGTATAAAATAACCCGCCCGTGTTCATTGCGTGCCGCACGTCCGATCGTTTGTACCAAAGCGGTTTCGGAGCGGAGAAATCCCTCTTTGTCGGCATCTAATATCGCTACGAGACTTACTTCGGGCAGATCGAGCCCTTCTCGCAGAAGATTGATTCCGATAAGGACGTCGAAATCCCCGACACGAAGTCCCCGAATGATCTGATTACGTTCGATGGCATCGATTTCCGAGTGCATATACTGCACCTTTATCCCCAAATCGGCGAGGTATTTGGTGAGGGCTTCGGCCATTTTCTTGGTGAGTACGGTCACGAGAACCCGATCCCCGAGTGCGACCGTTTTTTTGATCTCATCGTGGAGATCTTCGACCTGATTTTCACTCGGTTTGATTGTGATAATCGGATCGAGCAGTCCGGTAGGGCGGATGATTTGGTGGGCGACCGTCGTGCTGATATCGAGTTCCTGTGCGGACGGGGTTGCGGAGACGAACATATAATGAGGGGCTTTGTTCATAAACTCATCGATCATCAGCGGACGGTTGTCGAGGGCACTCGGGAGACGGAAGCCGTAATCGACGAGCACCTCTTTGCGGCTTCTATCTCCGGCAAACATCCCCCGAAACTGCGGGAGACTCACATGACTTTCATCGACGATAATCAAAAATTTATCGTGATGAAGGGTGAAATAATCGAGCAATGTATAAGGGGCTTCACCGGGGAGTTTATCGGTGAGGTGGCGGGAGTAGTTTTCGATCCCCTTGCACATCCCCGTTGCCTGAAGCATTTCGAGGTCAAATTCGCATCGCTGTTTGAGCCGTTGTGCTTCGACAATTTTCCCTTGTTTGTCCAATTCGTTAAGACGTTCTCCCAGCTCATCTTCGATCCGCTTGATCGCACGGGAGAGCTTCTCTTGACCTACCGCAAACTGGCTGGTGGCATAGATCGTAACACTCTCTTGCTTTTCGGTCATGGTGTTGCTCAGCGGCTCAAAAAAGGTCAGACGCTCCACTTCATCCCCGAAAAATTCGATCCGCACTGCCTGATCCTGCCAGTACGGGGGATAAATATCGACCACTTCGCCGTTCACCCGAAAGTGACCGCCGTCGAAATAGGTGTCATTTCGGGCATATCCCATCTCTACGAGGCGAAGAAGGAGCTTTTTTTGGTTGATTTCATCACCGACGGCGATAACCTGCACCATCTTTTCATACTCTTCCGGATCACCGAGCCCGTAGTTGGCAGAGACGGAAGCGACCACGATGACGTCGTCATAGCTGAGGAGGTTTGCGGTTGCAGAGAGGCGCAGACGCTCCAACTCATCATTGATCGAGCTGTCTTTTTCGATAAAGAGGTCTTGTCTGGGAATGTAGGCTTCGGGCTGATAATAGTCGTAGTAGCTGATGAAATACTCGACATGGTTTTCGGGGAAAAAGGAGCGAAATTCGCTGTAAAGTTGTGCCGCCAATGTTTTATTGTGGGTCATGATAATCGTCGGCAGCTGAACGCTCTCGATCACCTTTGCCATTGTGTAGGTTTTACCGCTACCCGTGACCCCTTCGAGGGATACATAGCGTTCACCGTTTTTAATACCGGAGGCTAATGCATCAATTGCAACGGGCTGATCACCGGCAGGCTGATACGGAGTATGAACTTTAAAAATCGGCAATGAATGACCCTGTAATAAAGATTTGAAATTATAGCGGAATTGCTGTATACGATTTGAAAACTAGGCAGATGTGTATAGAATGACTGCCTATACGCTGCCGAGAAATGGTAAGTTTTTAAAAAAAGATTTATCTTTTTTTTCGTTTTGATTTATCTCTTCCGATATTTGGTTCGTAGCGATTAATTAATTGTTTAATTTTTTGCGAATCCGTGTCTTTTGTAGCGATTTTTTTATATTGTTTCAACAATTCCACCCCTTTTTTTCTTGAAATTGGATTCTGACACAATAAAGTACTCAAATTTATCATTGCAAAAATAATATCTGGATGATCTTGATTTGGATAGAGTTTGTTTATCATCTCAAAAGATTTTTCATAAAAATCTTTTGCTTTGCTAAAGTCATCCAAAGCACTCCATAAACTACCTAAATTATTAAGAGAGCTGGCAATATCTGGATGATCTTGATTTGGGTAAAGTCTTTTTCTCATTTCGAATGATTTTTCAAAAAAATCTTTTGCTTTGCTAGAGTCCCCCAATGATTTCCAAATGCCACCTAAATTATTAAGAGAGGTGGCAGTAGTTGGATGATCTTGATGTGAATAGAGTCTACTTTTCATTTCGAATGATTGTTCATAAAAATCTTTTGCGCTATTGTAGTCATTTAAATAGTCCCA
>NZ_JAHFAQ010000114.1 GCF_023250475.1 Sulfuricurvum sp.
GGGCGACTATCAAACCAACTGCTATATTGTAAAGATTGACGGCAAAGAGATCATCATCGATCCGGGGATGGGGGCGACCGAGTGGGTCATGGCGAATGTCAAAAATCCTGTCGCCATTTTAAATACCCACGGCCATTTCGACCACGTTTGGAGCAATAGTGAGCTGCAAGAAAAGCTGAACATCCCCCTCTACTCTCCCAAAGGGGATATGATGCTTCTCCAAAACAGCACATGGATGCCGGGATTGCCCCCTTCCACTCCCGATGTTGCCGTAGAGGGCGATCAAGTATTTGATATCGGCGGGATCGAAGTGAAGTTTCACCATTTCCCGGGGCATTGTCCGGGATGTTCGATGATTGAGATCGGTGATGCAATATTCAGCGGAGATTTTTTGTTTGAAGGTTCTATCGGACGATGGGATTTCCCCTATTCCGACGGTGAAGCGATGCGTCAAAGTTTGAAACGATTTGCCGAATGGACGATCGACAAACTCCTCTACCCGGGTCACGGAAATCCGACCTCCGTCCGTGCGGAACAACGCAACGTCGACTACTGGCTTCGCGCTATTTAAGACTCGATATTTTTCATCAGATCTAAACGGAGGACATGACGTTCGGTTACGACGGTTTTGAACTCCCCTTCGAAGACTTTGATCTCATGGACAAATCCGCGAACCGTCACATTGCGCTTTCGTCCCTCTTTTTGGTGTTCCGTCGCTTCAAACATAATACTGTCCCCCACCCTCACCGGAGATAAAAACATACAGTTGCACGATGCCAAAACGACATTCGGCTCATTCACCGCTACCATGGCAGCAAAATCGGCCGCACTGAAAACAAATCCTCCGTGAACCAATCCTATCTCATCGGCACGCATAACCTCAGAGGTTTCCAACATTACTTTGGCATAGCCCGGTTCCATTTTGACGATCTCACCGCTGTAAACCGTGTTAATTCGCTCGTGTGTATTCAATGCAGTCTGCGGCGTTATCGCAACTTGAATTAATTCATCAATATTATCTGAGTGCTCTTTTGCCAAAATTATCCCTTTTTAATGCGAACATATCCCCGTTTAGGCGCAGGATATCCTTCTACTGTTTTGGTACTATCGGCAGGATCGAGAAAATCTTCAAGGCTTTGCGATTCGATCCAATCGGTCTTGCGCTGTTCATCGGATGTCGTAAGTACGGTTCCGAGAACCTCAAAGGTAGTAAAACCGGCACGAATACACCAGTTTTCGAGGGCTTTAAGTGTCGGTACGAAATAGACATTCGTAATTTTCGAGTAACTCTCGCTCGGACAAAGGGCATACGGTTCGTCACCATCAATAATAAACGTATCGAGATAGACTTCGCCTCCTTGCGCCAAACCTTGCGCAAGTGCTTTTAGCATCGCAATCGGATCGCTGCGGTGATAGAGGACACCCAGACAAAAAATTACGTCAAATTTCTCTTCGTAAAACGGAAGATGCTCTACCCCCAAAAGTTCATAGAGTATCTCGCTTTTAACATAATGGTTGATAAGATCAAACTGCGATTTAAACAGTGCCGAGGGGTCAAAACCAACCACTTTTGCCGGAGAATCTTCGAGGAAACGGAACATATAATAGCCGTTATTGCACCCGATATCGGCCACTTTTTTACCGTGAAGATTAAAATGGGGACGGAGAAAATTGTATTTGAGGTCTGAGCGCCATTCGGTATCGATAAACAAACCGAACAGATCAAACGGTCCTTTTCTCCACGGCATCATAAGGCGTGCGATCCGCTCAAGCTCTTGAACATCGACCGCGTCTTCGGATGAAAGGGTAACGGTATTGCCAAGTTCGACCTTCGTCTCAATCTGCGGAAGCTGACTCAATGCTTCGCGTAACGGAGCAATATTTTTCCATGTCATCCATTTTGACCGCTCTTGACGAACCGCAGTAAGATCCATAATTTCTCCTTGATTTAGTCCTATAATTTTATCGTTATTAGGCTAAAATGGCACCATGCGTATTGAACAAAAAGCCACCCTTATCTCCAGTTCCGTTGCCTTTGTATTGGTAGCGTTGAAACTCACTTTCGGTATTATCAGCGGTTCTGTCGCTGTGTTAGCCTCCGCTATTGACTCTTTGCTGGACTTGGTTGTCTCAGCATTTAACTATTTTGCCCTTCATCACTCCGACAAAGAACCTGACGAGCATTTCAACTTCGGACGACGTAAACTCGAACCTCTTGCCGCCGTTATCGAAGGGACGATTATCAGTCTCTCCGCCCTCTTTATTTTGTATGAGTCGATCTCCAAAATTGTTCAGGGTAGCAGTGTAGAGCATTTGAACTCTTCCATCATCGTTATGGGGATTTCCATTGTTATCACTGCCGCTTTGGTCGTGTTTCTGCGACACGTAGCCAACAAAACAGGCAACATGGTAATTCGGGCCGATGCACTGCATTATCAAACCGACTTGCTCAGCAACGGTGCCGTATTGGCTGCATTAGGGTTTATTGCCCTGACCGATTACGCCCTTATCGATCCGATATTAGGGATTGGAATCAGCGCCTATATGCTCTATTCGGCATTTCCTTTAATCAAAGAGGGGATATTGATGTTGCTCGATGCAGCACTTGACCATGAAAGTGTCGCTAAGATTAACGATCTGATAGAATCACAAATCGAGATCAGTTCTCACCACGATTTACGGACACGCCGTTCAGGAAGCGATATCTACCTGAGCGTTCACATCGTTTTTAGTATCAGTACATCGCTTTATGATGCGCACATGGTAGGAGATCGAATCGAACTCGCCCTTAAGAATCTTTTTCCCGACGAAACCGTCCATCCTCTCATCCATCTAGACCCGTATGACGATTCTGAAGGGAACCATTTAGATTAACTGAATGAAAATAAATTAACATATATTTGTTAAAATTATTCAATTTATTACAAAAGGATAGTTTATGAAATATATTTTCGTTATCCCCCTCACCCTCGCTTCAACCTTGCTATGGGCTTCCCCTTCGGCTGAAGAGCAAGCCATTGCAAAAGGGGACGAAGCTTCTTCTTTGTTACTCCAAAGACTCGGCGGTGAACTAAAAATGCAGATGCAAACCAACGGTCCTCTCGGTGCCCTTAATTTTTGCTCTCAAAATGCCCTCCCCCTGACAGAACAAGTCGCCAAAGAGACCAAAACCTCCATTAAGCGAATTAGTCTTAAAAACCGAAATCCCATCAATACTCCGACAAGTCAGGAGATTGCACTTCTCAACCAATGGGAGAAATTGGCAAACAATAGCCAGCCGCTTCCCCCGTATGAGCTCGTAAAGAGATCCGATAGCACCATGATCTACTACAAACCGATTGTCATCAACAATGAAGCGTGTCTGAAATGCCACGGAAATGTGGAGGGGGATTTAGCCAAAGCGATTAAAACCGCTTACCCTGAAGACAAAGCAACCGGTTATAAAATGGGAGATTTAAGAGGGATCATCGCCGTCGAAATGCCCCACTAACGGGCGTATTCGACGACTCTGCTTTCACGGATAACACTCACTTTGATTTCACCCGGAAACTGCACTTTTTGAGAAATCTCATCGGCAATCTCCCGAGCGATCAGCACCGTTTCATCATCGTTGACACTTTGCGCACTGACGATAACACGTACTTCGCGTCCCGCGTTGATCGCATACGCCTGCTTGACTCCCGCTTTTTGGGTTGCGATCTCTTCGATCTCGCTCACGCGGCGCAAGAAACTTTCCAATACTTCACGCCGTGCACCCGGACGGGCGGCAGAGAGAGTGTCGGCGGTACATACTGCCGCACACTCGATACTTTTGATCTCTTCATGCCCATGGTGGGCATAAATGGCATTGATTACTACCGGGTCTTCATTGTAGCGCCGACACAGCTCAACTCCGATATCGACATGGTTCCCTCCGTTTTCTTGGGTAAGGGCTTTGCCGATATCGTGCAATAGTCCCGCACGACGGGCAAGTTTGGCGTCTCCCCCCATCTCGGAAGCCATAATACCGGCCAAATGAGCCACTTCGAGCGTATGTGCTAGGGCATTTTGCCCGTAGCTGGAACGGTATTTTAATCTTCCGACCAGCTTTATCAATTCAGGATGAACCCCTTGGATACCGAGCTCGAAAATGATATCTTCCCCATCACGCTGAGTCGCTTCTTCAAATTCGTCGCATACTTTTTGGTACACCTCTTCGATCCGTGCCGGTTGAATACGGCCATCATGTATCAGCAATTCAATCGTCTTAACCGCAATGGCACGCCGATAAAGATTAAAGGAACTCACGATAATGGCATTCGGAGTCTCATCGATAATAATATCGACACCGCTTACCATCTCAAGGGTCTTAATATTGCGCCCCTCTTTCCCGATAATTCGCCCTTTAAGCTCATCATCATCCAGATGTATAACGCTGATAAGCCGCTCAGCCGCATACTCTCCGGCAAACCGAGAGGTTGCCTGAGCCAAAATATAATTGGCTTTGCGTTTGAGCTGTTCTTTGGATTGCTCCTCAATAGCGCGCAATTCGCGTGCTAATTCCAAACGCGCGTTGTCGCGTATTTGGTCTAACAGAATTGTTTTCGCTTCGTTCACCGATAGTCCGGAACGCTGTTCGACAATCCCCCTTAACTGTTCACTTTTTTGGCGGTAGTCTTCTTTTAATTTCTCTAAAGCACGTTCATTACGCTCCAAATTGAGCCTATTATTTTCAATATTTGATCGATCCAGGGCAATTTTTTCTTCTTCGCTTTGTCGAAGAGACTCAAACTCGCGTTCAGCACGTTCTATCTTTTCTTCTCGCAAAGAGAGATCTTTTTTTACTTGTTCGTACGTTTCATCGTATCGTTTTTGCGCCTCTTTTTCGATCTCACGGGACCGAAGCGAAGCACGTTCTAAAATCATCTGTGCTTCGTTTTCGATCGCTTTGGCTTTCGCTTTCGCCTGTTCTAAATAAAGATCAAATTGTGCTGCGGTAATCTTTTTTGAAATTAAAAATCCGACCAACCCGCTGGTGAGGGCGACTCCGCCCCCCACGAGTAGTTCGTTTAACATTGGTTTTCCTCATACTTTGAACCCCATTAGGGGTAATAAGCAGGTCTCCTTGCACATCATAGTCATCACATACATTCTGTATCGTTCGACACGCGCATGATTGAATAAATATCGTAAACGGTTTCGTTTTCAGGGTCGGAAAAAATCGATCATACATCCCTTTACCGAAACCTACTCGGCGCAGTGACCCGTCTACCCCTATTACAGGGACAATAGCTACATCTATTAAATTATATTTTCTATACGAATTCCGCGGCTCATAAATCCCAAAAGTTTTACGTTCCAACGGGTATCTTAATGGTACCATTTTGAAACTGACGCCATCCATAAACGGCAGAAATACTTCTTTTTTAGTGCGCAGGGAGCAAATAGTTTTTCGAATATCCGCTTCAAATCCCATCGGCCAATACACCAAGATTCGTTTTGCAGAAAGCTCGTTCAATATGTTTTCAAGTAAAAATCGTACTTTAGCGTCACGATAATTTTTAGTGTACGGGCTAAGGGTTTTAAGCCGGTTAAGACAATCGTTTCTAAAATCGCTTTTGGACACTTTTTACCTTTGCTTCGTTATAATCTTCATTATTTTACTCAAAAAAGGTTTGGTATGCGTTTATCTCATTTTTTAATCTCATTATTTACTTTGGCTCTTTTGTTTCAAGGATGCGATAAAAAAGAATCCCCAGACGAAGCAATGGTTTCAACTGCTCAATTTTCCCTTATGGATACCCAAGGCACAAGCTATAGCGTTGAAAAACGGGGAACGAATTTTACCCTCGATGCGGGCGAAGACAAAGTGGTCCTTTTTGACATTTTCGCGACATGGTGCCCTCCGTGTCAGGCCGAAGTGATGCACCTCGGTAATTTGCAGAAAAAATACGGAGACGATCTCATCATTATGGGTGTCACGATCGAGGAAGACAAAAGCAACGCCGATCTTGACGCCTTTCGTGAAAAATTTAAAGGGGGAAATTATCGAATCAGCAACAAAGCCGATAATCAATCACTTGCACGTGCCATCGCTTCTACGATCGGCGTGGGACAGCAATTCCCGATTCCCTTGATGGTTCTGTATAAAAACGGCGAATACGTCACCCATTACGCAGGTGCAACCCAAGAAGAGATTATCGATCACGATATTGCAGCGGCACTGGGTAAATAAGAATGTTCAGTTTTATTAAAAAAGGGCTTCAAAAAACGATCGATGCGATTACCGCGATTGCGCCGGAGAAAAAAGCAAAAATATCCAAAGACGAACTCGAAAATATCCTCCTCGAAGCCGATGTCGAATACGATCTCGTTGAGATCATCCTTCGTGAGCTCTATCAGGATAACATTACCCGAGAACAGCTGCGATCCAAGCTACTTGCGACCCTCAGTTTTGCCCAGAACACCCTTCCCGACAATCCCGATAAGCCCACGGTCAGCCTCATTATCGGCGTTAACGGTGCGGGAAAAACAACTACCATCGCCAAACTGGCACAACACCATCTCAATAACGGAGATAGGGTTATCCTCGGAGCAGGCGATACGTTTCGTGCTGCCGCTATTGAGCAGCTCACCCGCTGGGCCGATAAACTCGATGTCCCTATCGTCTCTTCTCGTCAGGGGCACGATCCGAGCGCGGTTGCGTATGACACGATCGAATCGGCTAAAGCACGGGGATTCGAGCAGGTCATTATCGACACGGCCGGGAGACTTCATACCCAGACTAATCTCGGGAATGAGCTGAAAAAAATCGTCCGTATCTGCGACAAAGCCCACAGCGGTGCACCGCACCGTAAAATCCTCATCTTGGACGGGACACAAGGCTCTTCCGCCATCGCTCAGGCCAAAGCATTCAATGAGATGGTCGGGGTGGACGGAATCATCATCACCAAACTCGACGGAACCGCCAAAGGGGGATCGGTATTCTCGATCGCTTACGCCCTATCCCTCCCGATCCTCTACATCGGGGTCGGCGAACAGCCGGAGCATCTGATACCGTTTGACAAATA
>NZ_JAHFAQ010000115.1 GCF_023250475.1 Sulfuricurvum sp.
CGATGATCCGGATTCATAACGACCATATCGGCAGGAAGACGATGACTAAATGTCCCCACTTCACGTGCCGTACCGCAGGCGGATGGCTGACCCGTAAGTGAGAATGCACCGCTTCCCGGTTTAGCTTGTTTTCCGAGAAGGAAATGGATCATATACGCTTGTTCGTTGACCCATGTACCACGGGTATGCTGATTGAATCCCATTGTCCAGAAAGTGAGACATTTACGCTTTTGCTCGATGTAGAGATCGGCCATTTTTTGAAGTTTTGCTTTGAAATCTTCAATGCTCTCATCGGGGTCACCTTTGGAAACATGCGCCGTATAATCAAGAGTATAAGGAGCGAGCCCTTTTTTGAACTCTTCAAACGTAATCTTCCAATGTTTATTGGCATCATTGGTGTTTTTCATCTCAAGCGTATCACCCGCTTTGTAGCCCAAATAGCCTAAGCTGACACCCTCATCGGCGGTGAGAACTTTCGATTTTTGCTTGGCGGCAGTATCGAGTTCGCTTTTTTTGTATTTTGGATGATGAATATCTTCGCGCAATCCGTAACCGATATCGACGGGACCGGTAGCAAATATAATGTATTTGTTGACAAAATCCCAATCGATCGCTTCAGGATGGTTGTAAACGATCTCACGGGCAATATAGTTAAAAATAGCTAAGTCGGTATTAGGCTTAAAGATGATTTCAACGTCTGCAAGGTCCATTGTACGGTGTTTGTACGTTGAGAGAACAACCACTTGCACTTTATCGGGATTACTGAGCTTGCGATCCGAAACACGTGACCAGAGAATAGGGTGCATCTCCGCCATGTTAGAGCCGAATGCAACGATAGTTTCGGCGAGTTCGATATCATCATAACAGCCCGATGGTTCATCCGCTCCGAAAACGTTCATAAATCCGGTAACGGCAGATGCCATACACAAACGGGCATTCGGATCGATATTGTTGGTACGGAAACCTGCTTTCATCAGTTTAAGAGCAGCGTTCCCTTCTAAAATGGTTTGTTGCCCTGAACTGAACATGGCGATACCGGTCGGCCCTTTTTCTTTGAGGGCAGATTTGATCTGTACTTCCATCTCATCGAATGCACGTTCCCAGCTAATCGGTTTAAATTTACCGTGCTTGTCAAACTGCCCTTTATCGTTCATCCGTAAAAGGGGTTGAGTCAGACGGTCTGCACCGTACATAATTTTGGCATTGAAGTACCCTTTGATACAGTTAAGACCACGATTGACAGGCGCGAGCGGATCGCCTTTGACCGCAACGATACGATCGTCTTTGGTCGCCATCATAATTCCGCAACCGGTTCCGCAAAAGCGACATGCCGCTTTATCCCAGCGCCATCCTGCCTGTGCTTGATTCGATGCAGCTTCTACACTTGCAGGAACTGCCATACCAATGGCTGTTGCTGCGGAAGCAGCAGCAGCACTTTTTAAAAACTCTCTTCTATCCAATGACATTGAATCCTCCTTAATGAAATCACGTTCAATCCATGCCGTTAAACGGACGGACTCCTTAAGATTTCCTTATGCTATGAAATAACTCATGCACTTCAAACATTGTAAAGTAAATCGAAAAAAAAGTATTTGACCTAAGTCAAAAAGAAGAAGGAAAGAGAAGTCTATTTCATTAACATCTTTGCGATATATTCATTTAAATAACTGAGGTTATAATCGCATCATGAAAAAGGTTCGATTGCGCTTAGTCTTAATATTGTGGTTTATGGCATCAATGAGTATTGCCAATGCTCACATTCACCATGACACAAGTGAACATACGCAGTGTATAAAATGTATCACGCATGATTTGTTAGACGGTGGCAATGCCCCAATTGAAGAGCCTATCCGTTTTTATTTGCCTCATTATAATTCCATAATCCAACCTGATTTTACGATAATACAAGAGCGTATTTATATCTCTTTCGATGCTCGCGCTCCTCCCTTTTTATAGTCTTTCACACAATAAAATCATTATTATTTTTATACCTATATTGGAGAACCCATGGTCAAAAAAACCGTACTCTCCCTCGTATGTACAATGGCGTTATTCGCCGGTGATACTGAGGTTGAGCAGTTAAAAAAACAGATGGTGCAACTGCAAAAGCAATTGCTAGAGATGCAGCAGCATATTCAAACGCTGGAAATGCAAGCGATAAAAGAAGAAGCTCCTAAAGAAGAATCCCTTGAAACGATGGCGTCAACACAATCATCGTCGATTACAACATTGCTTCCAGATATCGCATTGATTCTAAACGGCGGCTACACATCACGAAATGTCAGTAATACCAAATACACCAATGCCTCGATTCCAGGATTTATCGATTCAGGTGATATGGAGATTCCGTTTAATGCAAAAGATGGTTTCAATCTCAACTACGCCGAAGTGGCAATGAGTTCAACGGTTGATCCGTATTTGGATGCAAGCGCAATTTTCCATATTCACGGAGATGGGACGATGGAGGTTGAAGAGGCCTATTTTGTTACTCGTGCACTTGATTACGGTCTACGATTCAAAGCGGGAAAATTTAAAAGTGCTTTCGGACGGGTGAATGAAAAACACCATCATGTGTGGAACTTTGAGGATCAAGAATTAGTGAACAATGCACTTTTCGGTCCTGACGGTCTCGGCGGTGAGGGGGCACAGATTCAATGGGTGGCTCCAACACCGTTTTATCTAATGGCAGGATTTGAGCTCTTTAACGGCAATCCAGAACAAGGTTTCAGCGCAAAAGAATCTGCTTCCACCGCTGTGGGATATGTGAAAACCAGTGCCGATATCGGAGATGCGACGCTCTTGGCGGGACTCAGCTATGCACAAGGCAAATCAGAAGTTCAATCACTTGACGGATCAGGTGCTCCAATACCGGATAGTTTTACCAATTATGGTCAGACACGCATTTATGGAATTGATTTGACACTTGAATATCCGCTTGAAGGATACGGGTCGTTGATTTGGCAGAACGAATGGATGCAGCGCAATAAAGATGTTGATAGTTTGACCCAAAAACAGTCAGGTTATTACAGTGAACTACTCTATAAGATCGATGAAAACTGGGCAACGGGTATTCGCTATGACGATATTTATAAAAACCGTACCGGCGATCCTCTAACGAGTATTGATAACTTGTATCGCACCAGTGTCAAGCTGGAATACAAACCGTTTGAGTTCTCCCGTTTCCGCCTCCAATACAATCAAGATCATTCGAAATATATCGACGATCAGGCAAAAACAATTCACGAAATTATGCTCAACTACACATTAGAACTTGGCGCTCACGGCGCTCACGCATTTTAAGGAAACCAAATGAAAAAAATATTTCTTGCACTCTTGTGCTCACTACCGATGTTCGCATCGGTCCATGTTGCTGCGGCATATCCTTATATCGGGGAACTGGTCAAAACTGTTGCCGGAGGTAAAGTTGAAGTGAGCGTTATCGCCACTGCATCTTCGGATCCCCATTTCGTCATGCCACGTCCCTCATACATCGGGGTATTGCATTCAACTGATTTATTGATTCTAAACGGAGGTGGTTTGGAAATCGGATGGATTCCTCCGCTCTTGGCACAAGCCAACAATGCTAAAATCATTCAAGGTTCAGAAGGGTATCTGGATCTTTCAAAATACGTTAAAATGATCGAAAAACCTGCTTCCCTGAGCCGTTCACAGGGAGATGTTCATGGTGAGGGTAATCCCCATTATGCCCTCGATCCCCATATCATGCCGATACTGGCAAAAGTGATTATGCTCAAACTCTCCGCTATGGATCCCTCAAACAAAAATGTCTATCATTCCAATTATGATGCCTTTGCAAAACACTGGTCGGAAAAACTTATACAATGGGATGCCGAAATGGCTCCGTGTCGTAATACGCAAGTTGTCCAGTACCATGAACTTTTTAATTACTTTTTTGCCCGTTACGGTATTCGTACCGCCGCGACCATTGAGCCGTTGCCGGGGATTTCACCGAGCTCTAAACATACGATGGAAGTGATTAGCCAAATTCGCACTGATAAAATTCCATTAATTGCTCAAGATGATTACCATGAACCAAAAACTGCGCTGTTCATAGCCGAAAAATCAGGTGCTAAAGCGGTTATTTTAGCTCATGATGTCAGGACCGGTTCATTGGATAAATGGTTTGATACCGTAGTAGCACAAACATGCCAGCGTTAGAGATTTTATGGCCTGTTTTGATACTGGCCTTTATCCTTGTCGGAATCCATGCAATATTCGGACTTGAAATTATTCGTCGCGGGGTCATTTTTACCGATCTCGCAGTCGGGCAGATCGCAGCAGTCGGTATTGCAGTCAGCAGCGCTTTTTTTGAGGGGAAATACCAAATCCCTTTAAGTCTGGGCTTTGCCCTTTCGTGCGCTTTGCTTATCGCGTATGCCAGTCAAAACAGCCGCCATATCGAGGCATTTATCGGGTTGTTGTATGCACTGGGAGCTTCTTCGGTGATGATTGTTCTAAGTGCAGGCAGTGAAGGGGATGAGCTTTTTAAACGTTTAATGGCGAATGATATTTTATTTGTTATGAACGATGAGATACTGAAAGCGGCGGGAGTATATGGCATTATCACATTGCTCTATTATGTCGCCTATCCAAGACTCAATGGATTTTTAAAAGAACTTTTTTTCTTTTCGCTTTTGTCGGTAATGGTGACGACGTCCGTTCCATTAGCGGGTGTATTGGTGGTCTTTACTCTCCTAATTGCTCCTGCGCTTGTGGCATTGCTGCAATATCGTTTCAAACCATTACTCTTTGGATGGATATACGGATGGATTTTTGTGACATTGGCATTGGTGCTCTCTTATCATTACGATTGGCCGACAGGATACAGCATTGTTTTTGTCGGGACATTGATAACGCTGACAAGTGTTTTATGGCTTGAAAAACGTTATCAAAAAAATAGAAAAATTTAAAGGTCTTAACCAATGAAGATACAAATAATAGGGTTTGCTTTAATGATAAGCACAATCTTGTCTGCTAATCAAATCTCCTTTGATAGTAATATCACAAAAGGCAATATTAGCGAAAAAGGCTCTCAGAATGAGACAAATGTGCAGCAAGCACACTTTACAAATAAATGTCATAAAGGGTTTGGTAGATACAATTCATATCACAATAAATGTCTCAAATCAGTGGATAGAAATGTAACCCTTTCTAAAGTTCAAGGTCGAAGTCACACATCTAGCTAGTCATGAAACGCTTTTAGGCGTTTCGAATAGCGTTGGCAGTTTGGAGATTATTTTTAAGTTTTTTTAGACGCTGCGCAGTATGATGAAGCTCTTCACTTACCTGTATCATCATATCTTCACTTTGTTCTAACAGCTCTTCGGTTTCGGGTGCCGTTCCAATAAGAATTGCCGTTGCGGCTTCACTCTTTTCGACCGCTTCAGTAGCGTTTTGGATCGCTTCTTCGACATTATGTAGGAAATATTCGATATGGGCACACGCAATATCAAGCTCGTTACCCCTCGGCTTTCCGATATATTCATTACCGCTGATCGATTTTGAGTGCTCCAAAAATTTGTCAAAATTTCGTTGGATTTGTAAAGTTGTCCGTGCCATGTAGAGGATAACTCCAAACGAAATCAATGCTAAAAGAATCTGAATCCGATGGGCGACAATCCGTTTTTCCATCATATATTCTTCGTATTGGGTTACCGCTTTATCCATCAAGACCAAGGTACGGTCCCCATCATCGTAAATCGTTTTAAGATCGAAAAGGTTATGGTCTCCCTGCAAATAGCGATCGATCAGGCCGCCCATCCGATTCCAGTGGGCATACACTTCCATCATCGTTTTTTCGATTTCTTCGTTCGAAAATCCTTGATATTCCGAGGTAGCGGTACTAAGCTGCTTGAAATTGCGGTCAAACTCTCCCCGAGCCGATTGGAGCCGTTCATACGCACCTTCTTCATCCAAAAGCAATCTATGGAGTTCAAGGACGGTGCGTTGAGAGAGCATACGTTGCTTTCCGGCCGTATTAATAACTTTGGCATCGAATTTTTGATCCGAATTGAGCCAAATATCGACCAATATAATGGTTATGAGATTAAGAGAAAGAATGGCAACGATCCAGCGTATTTTGGTTGAAATAGATTGCATCTAGAGTCCTTCGTTGAAATATCGTGTCAGTTCTGCACGTTGTAAAACGACCGTTTTATGATCTTCTTCCATAATCAGCTCTTTACGGATAAATTTAGCCAATACCCGAGAGAGAGTTGCAGGCTGAATATTAAGCCGGTATGAAATCTCCTGTTTTTTGAGCCGATTGTACAAATCCAGATGGTCATAAAGCATTTTGGCTACTTTCGCAGTAACGTCATACACCATCCCCATACTAATCATACAATCGACTCTTTGTTTTTGATCCGCCAGGATATTAACTAAATTGATTAAGAGAGACAGATCGGTTTTAACTACCTCTTTAAAAAATTTCAAATCGAATGATACCACACGGCTTGGAACCAAAAACTCTATATTGCTAAAACAGCTGATGGTATGGCATTCCAGCGAACCGATATCGGTTAGAAGCGTTTGTCCGGAGAGAGTATACAAAAATATTTCATTATCGAAGCGATCCACTTTATAAAGTTTGACTTCCCCTTCAACCAAAAAATAGACGCGATTAATATCATCCTCTTCATACAACAAAATATCGGATGCGTTGTAGGATTTGAATTTAGCGGTTGAAGATAATAAAGATAATTTTTCAGGGTCACAATCTTTAAAAAAGTCAAGATTCTCGAGCACTAATGTCATAGTCAATCCCTTAGCATTAAAAGTTTATAGTAACGAAAAGCCTCAATATGGTTATTGATGTAAATCAAGAAGTTGCCCTAGAGAATCGGCTACTATTGAGAAATCGATAAAAATGAGGATCCTTTATGTTACGAGATCGTTTTGACCGGAAAGTCACCTATTTGCGCGTATCGGTTACGGAGCGGTGTAATTTTCGTTGCCGCTATTGTATGAGCGAAAAACCCTTTAGCTGGGTACCGAAAGAGAACCT
>NZ_JAHFAQ010000116.1 GCF_023250475.1 Sulfuricurvum sp.
AAGTTAATGTAGCCTATTATCTTACAACCGATTTTGGACTTCGGAGTTCTAATCCACGCAAAACCGATGCGTATATGTTCGATGTGGACAAGAGGCCGTATTCGATTCTCGGTGAAGCTGCTTTAGAGTATAAGCGCGGTGATTCAACCCTTCTCTTTGGACGGCAAGAGATTGATACCCCTATCGTCTCTACGTATGATTATCGAATCATTCCTAACCTTTTCGAAGCATATACCTACACAAACAAAAATATTGAAAATACTGCAATTACCCTCTCTTACATTACGAAAATGTCGGGATTGGATGGGTTGGTAAGTTTTAAACATTTTGAGAGCATGTCACAGCAAACGTATACCTCTTTGGCTATGAGTGACATAAATACGGTTGACTCGAATGGCGGCGATACATTGGATATATCGAGAATCTCCGGCGATCAGGGAGTTTTGATGAGCGGAATCGTATATGAAAGCGGTGTCAAAATACAAGGGTGGAATTATTACTGCAAGGATGTCCTCGATGAGTTTTATGTTGATATGGCCTATCCTTATCCCCTGAACGAGAATTTGAATGCAATAGTGGAAATTCAGGGATACGGTGTACGAGAAACGGGGCGTTTTAAAAATTTTCTTCAAAATCTTGGACTTAACGGATCGTATGAACTGTTTGGAACCAAACTCTCTTTGGAAAACAAAGAGTTAGGCCTTACCGCTTCTTTGGCCTACAATCTTTTTACAGGCGATGCAAAAACAATTACCGCTTTTGGAAACTGGGGCGGATATCCAGAATACGTTGCGATCCCTTATATGTTTGCACAGGATGGGACGGTATCTGCTCTCGCCAAAAGCCGAATGGGCAAAATAAGTTTAAAGTACGATTTGGCGAAACTGGGATTAGCGAAGCAGACATTGATTGGAGGATATTCGTTGATCGATTTGGATGAATCCATTATGCCCCATAGCGATATCCATCTCATCAATCTTGTGTATAAAGCTAAAATATACGATGCTTTTAGCCTAAAAGTACAGTATGAACTGCGGCAGTCGGATAATTACCGATATGCGGATGACATGCTGACCCTTTCGACAACATATCGTTTTTGAGTACAATAATTTTAGTAAAAAGTGAGGAAATTTTGTGAGAATGACTATTTTTGCCGTATTGTTGCTATGTCTCATGGTAAGTCCGATTGGCGCGGGCGAGATAGATGTTCATCTCACCAAAGAGGAACAAACGTATCTGAATCAAAAAAAAGAGATCACCATGTGCGTCGATCCCGATTGGGAACCGTTTGAAGTCATCAATGAGAACGGAGAACATGTCGGAATTGCCGCTGATCTAATACAGTTGGTAGCAAAGCGTACAGGGGTTAAAATCTCACTTAAGAAAACCTCGACATGGGAAGAGACGCTACATCTTTCTAAAACCAAACAATGTGATATCCTCAGTTTCGTCAATCAAACCCCAGAGAGGGAGAAATGGCTTATTTTTACCCAACCGCTCCTTTCTGATCCCAATATTTTGATTACGAGAGAAGAGCACCCTTTTATTGCCGATTTGCACGGATTGGATCAGGAACGGGTAGCCCTTCCGGCCGGAACCGCAGTGCTTGAACATATGAGCAAAGAGTTTTCTAATTTGAAATTTACACCGGTCGTCTCCGAAGCCGATGCGATGGAGATGGTTTCGGAAAAAAAAGCCGATATGACCGTCCGTTCTCTGATTGTAGCGGCCTATATCATCAAAAAAGAGGGATGGTTCAATCTGAAAATTTCCGGGCAGCCTCAAGGATATGAGAATCACCTCCGTATCGGCGTACTTCAGGATGAGAAAATTTTACGGGATATTTTGGATAAAGGGATTCGAGCGATTACCCCCATTGAAAGAGAAGCTATTATCAATAAACATACCGGGCTTGTTGTCAAAAAAGGGATCGATTATAAAACGGTGATTTGGATTGTTGGAGGGTTGTTCGGGACAATAGGCTTATTTATTCTCTGGAATTATTTGCTCCGCAAAAGAGTATATTCGGAAGTGGCAAAAAACCTTCGGATTAAAGAGCAGCTGTATCAAAAAACAAAACAGGCTGAAATCGGCAACTTGATTGCCAATATTTCTCATCAGTGGCGTGAACCCCTCTCCAAACTTAGCTCCGTAAATCTTTTAACCATTGCCAAAATTAAAATGGGACAGCCGATAGAAAAAGAGTGGCTTTTAGAACAGGCGCAGAAAGTTGAAAATACGATCGATTTTATGTCCCACACGATGCAGAACTTTTTAGAGTTTTACAAACAAAGCAGTGTAAAAAGTGATTTTTCCGCTAAAGAGTCGATAGAACATTCGCTCTCGATTATAGAAACCAAGCTCATCGATCATGGAGTCACTATTGTGATTACAGGGGATGATGTAATGTTCAACGGTATTAAAAACGAATGGATGCAGATTTGGCTAAACCTCTTGAATAATTCGGTGCAAGTCCTTTCAGAGCGAAATATTATCAACCCTACAATACATGTAAAGCTGAATACGGTAGAGATAAATTTTTGTGATAACGGCGGCGGAATGGATCAGTCGATAGAGTACAGCGGTCTTGGACATCAGATGTGTCAGGAGATTGCGAGTAAATACGGTGCTCGGCTGGAATTGAACAATACGGACAGCGGTTTATGCGCAACAGTTGTTTTACGATAAGTTTGCGATACCGATACGGAATAATAAACAAGATTTTTAAGTGAGGGAAAAAGAGTATGGCAACAGGATTGGAATGGAACGAAGAGTATCGTTTAGGGATCAGTCAAATCGATGAACAGCACCAATATCTTTTTGAGATAGTTGCTCAGATCGCAAATCTTGATGCGCTCACTTCGACCAAAGAGGAACTGAAGGCGATTTTAGGAGAGTTAAGCCGTTATATGAACGAGCATTTTAATGATGAAGAAGTTTATATGCAGCGGATTGGTTTTCCGGAATACGAAAATCACCGAAAACTACACCGTGAGATTATCGAGTTTGTGAATACTTCGGTGACCAATTCACCGACATTGGCGATGATTCGGACAAAACTCAAATTTATTATTAAAAAGGCGTTAATCGATCATATTGTTATCGAAGATATGAAATACAAACTTTATGCTGAAACTCTCAAAAAGAGATATGCTAATGCATGTGATGTTGATGATTGTACGGTTGATCTTAGTTAGAGTTTAAAGCGATACCCTAAATCGGGGATGGTATAGATAAAAGTTTTTCCAAAACGCCTTCGAATACGAAGGATAAAGTTCGTTACAGCCGAATCGCTCATCTCCTCAAATTCCCATACCGAAGCGTGAATCATCTCTTTGGTAATGATTCGGTCACGGTTGTGCGCTATAAGCTCTATAAAGAGGGCCTCTTTTTTATTAAGGACAAACGCTTTTCCCTCTTGTTCGAGTGTTTTGGTTTCGATATTAAAAAGCCAATTCTCTTTAAGGGCGATTTGCGGGTTTTGATTTAAAAAGATCGCTTCGCTGCACAGGCGAAGTGCATTTATCAGTTCGTCGTATTTGATCGGTTTAAGGAGATACGCGGTCAGCTTTAGCGGAATCGCCTGAAATAAAAAATCTTCATCTTTGTGTCCCGATAAAACGATGATCGGAGTGTGGGTGTTGCCTTTTCGTAAATTTTGAATAAAATCCAGTCCGTTCTCTTTTTTGAGCTTGATATCACTGATGATAATATCGATTGGAAAATTCTGCAATAAAGTTTCGGCTTCTTGAATCGTAGCGGCATGGTAAACATTTTTGACAAAGACGTCAAACAGTACGATGGTATTTTTTGCGAATTCGAGGTTGTCTTCTAAAAAAAGGATCGATTTGTCTTTGAGCCGTTCGAGACGTTCTGCCATGTAGCCTATCCATAATATAACAATTTTTATCACAGCACTTTAACACATTCAGATCGCATCTATATCGCAAAAGAAATTTTTTATTGCGACGCTATTGCAACATTGAAATAATAAAATACATTATTAAATACTTTTGCAAAGGATGAAATTATGAAGTATACTCCTGATTTTAGCTCCCGTTTCCGGATTCTCAAAGGGGGAAAAATCTCCCTAGTCGTATCGGCATTGATTGCTGGAAGCACCATGAGCTTTGCTTCACCGACCAGTGGGCAAGTCACAAGCGGTAGCGCTTCTATCATTCAGAATGGTTCTATAACCACCATTAACCAATCGAGTAATAAAGCCTCCATCAACTGGAACAGTTTTAGTATTGCGCCTTCTGAGACGGTCAATTTCGTTCAACCATCATCTCAATCGGTTACTCTTAACCGTGTAGTAGGAACAACATCGTCTCTTATCCAAGGGGCGATGAATGCAAACGGTCAAGTATTTCTCCTCAATCCTAATGGAGTACTCTTCGCCAATGGTTCTCAAGTTAATGTCGGAGGACTAGTCGCTTCAACGTTAAATATCACGGATACAAACTTCCAAGCAGGAAACTACGTATTCGAAGGTAACTCTCAAAACTCTATTATCAACATGGGAACCATCACCACAGCTCAGGGCGGCTATGTGGCGATGATGGGTAAACATGTAGCCAATGAGGGAACCATCGTAGCAACGATGGGGAATGTCCAAATGGCATCCGGTGAGAAGATTAGCCTCAACCTAAACGGTAACTCTCTCGTTAAACTCACGATTGATAAAGGAACCCTTAACGCTCTCGTAGAGAATAAAGGACTTATCAAAGCCGACGGTGGTCAAGTTTATCTCACCACCCAAGCGCTCAATACGATTCTCGATGGGATGGTCAACAACACCGGAGTCATCGAAGCACAAACGCTGAATGATCTTACAGGGAAAGTTGTTCTTTACGCTCATGGTGGAACGGCAAATGTCGGAGGTATTATTGATGCTTCAGCACCTAATCGTGGTAATGGAGGCTTCATTGAAACATCAGGAAAAAAAGTAAATGTTTTCAACGATGCCCGTATTACGACAATGGCTACTAATGGTGAAATCGGTATGTGGCTGATTGACCCAGCAACATATACAGTTGCAGCTAGTGGTGGAGATGAAACGGGTGCGGCATTGGCATCAAGACTATTAGGGACAAACATTACGATTCAAGCTGACAATACTATCACTATTAATGACGCTGTAAGTTGGAATGCACATAAACTAATCCTGAACTCAGGAGGAAATATTCTGATTAATGCCGATTTAACGGCAACTGGATCAGGGTCTTTGGCGTTATATTATGGACAATCTACAGCCAATGGTGGCACAAACCGATATACTGTTGCTGATGGAATTAATGTGTTGATTCCCAACGCTTCGGCATTTACATGGAAAAAAGGGAGTAGTGGAACGGAAACAAATCTTGTGTTAGATAACGGCTATCTTCGATTTGGAAACGGAACGGAAGCTTCTATTGACTCTATGGGATCTTTACTGCAACCTTGGTATTATGATAATGTGACGAATGGAAGAAATGGGTGGTATCAACTGACATTTGCAACTTATCCGCTTGATTTTATGATTGGTGTCAATGGTAGTGGATATAATGGTGGAAGTTTGTATGACACAGCTTCCGGAAACCTAAATTCAGCTGTTTCTAATCTTTCTATCAATGTTGCGAAATATTTCGAAAAAACCGGTACCGTGACTGCTAGTATGGACGTTACGACTACAGCTGGTACTCTTCCTGTAACACAGTCTTATACCCTTGATAGCGGAACTAACTTTGTTAAAGCGATAACTTCTATTACCAATAATACGGGTGCATCTATTTCAAATGCACGATTATGGATCGGAACACAAGATGATTTTGTTGCTGGAATGGATTGGAATTACAAAACACGAGGAAATATTGGAGGAAGTGGGTTTGTAGCAGTGTCCGATCAAACATCAGACAGTGCTAAAGCGCTGATTGTTTCCGAAAATCCTCTTAATAGTAATAATGGAGCTGCAGTTTTATTTTATTCAACTACTGATGGTACAAATACTATCGTCGGTGAAGGATATGGATGGGAATATATTACAAATGTTAATCCAACAAATATGCCTAATTATTCGCAGAGTTCAGCAGATGGTTCTTATGCACTTTATCTCAATCTTGGAACATTTCCAGACCAAGCGACAGGCAGTGTAACATGGTATTATGCGGCAGCTCCGGTTTCTCATTTGAGTGAAGCGGTTAGTCAAGTAGGACAATCGGCTGGGGTAACACCAACCCCAACACCTGATCCAACGCCGACCCCAACACCTGATCCAACGCCGACACCAACCCCTGAAGCCCCTACGCCAGTAGTTCCGCAACAACAAGTGAACAACGTGGTTACGACTATCGTGAATCAAGCGACGGTAACACCACCTCCACCAGTCATTGTGGTTTCTCGTCAAACACCGCCACCGCCTCCGGCTCAAACACAAACAAACGAATTACTCCAAACCATTATGCCTCAATCTTCAAATACGGGTGTATCGTATGAGCTTGTCGGTACGACGGATGGTAATGCTCCGGTACAAACTGTAAGCATGGAAGATTTACAAAAAGCGTCTGGAACGCAGGGAGGTATTTCAGAAATCCGTGTACCGTTAGCAAATGACAGTCTAGTCTCTCTTGTTAACGGCGGACTTAATCTCCCCTCAGGTGTAAGCCAAGAATTCTATGTTGTCGACAACAGTAAGCAAGCTACTAACAAATAAGGAATCATTATGAGAAAAAAACTATTAACACTATCGCTTATTACATCCGTAGCATTGTATGCAGTACCCGCTGTGCCGATCAACACGGGAGATATTCTCCGTCAGGTAGAACAGCCTAAACTTCCTTAATCACCCAAAGCTCTCCCCTCCGTCGGAGCAGGGGAGTATAAAGCACCACTCTCTGCCAAAGATGATGTAAAAACATTTGTAAAAGCGTTTAAATTCAGCGGGAACACCGCATTCAGTTCCGAAACTCTCTCCGAACTCGTCAAACCGTATGAAGGGAAAGATCTCGGAATTAACGCCCTCAAAGAAG
>NZ_JAHFAQ010000117.1 GCF_023250475.1 Sulfuricurvum sp.
ATCTAGGGTTTATTTTTCAAAAAAGTCTTTGCAAATTCCGATTATTTTATCTTGACGCGGTTTTCCGACAGGTTCATTTTGACGTATTTCATCAACTTTATCGATCAACTCGCTTATCCCTTTCGGAATCATTTTGGACAGGTAGCGACGCAGTGCGGAACTGACCGCCGGAGCACGTCCTGAAGTATTGATCCCTAGACACAAATCATCATGTACAATCAATGCCGGAAATATAAACGTACACAGCAACGGAGAATCGACGCAATTGACAGGGATATGATGTTCAGTGCAATAGTTGAAAATTCGCTCCTGTTCCACCAGATTATCCAGTGCCCCGATAACCAGGAAACGCCCCGTTAAATCATCTATTTCGTAAGGGCGTTCCTCCAGTATGATCGAATATTTTTGCGCGAGATCAACAATTTCCGAATGGATTTCAGGGGCAATAACTCTCAGCTTCGGCGAAAATTTTACAAGCTGCTCTATCTTCCGCAAAGCGACTTCGCCGCCGCCGACAACCAAACAATCACGTTCGTTCAAATTAACAAACATAGGGAAATAAGCCATTTTGGCTCCTCTTCTAAAATCATTTTCAAACGATGATTATCGTATTTATAGTGTTATAGTACACTAAACTTCGTTTGACACTCTGTCAGAAATTTTGACGATGAAATACTCTTTATGATACGATACTAAAAAAGAAAGCGCAGGTACTCATGGCAATCATCTCAATCGCTTCGACCAAAGGGGGCGTCGGGAAAACCTCTCTCGCATTTTCACTCGCCAAAGATCTGCGCTACCGTTACGCTACCAACGATATGTCGGTCGCCCTCAACAAATACAAAAATGCCCGCTATTATCCGAATAAAATCCCTCTATACCCCGATACGGTCTATGACTTCGGAGGATTCGAAAACCCGCATGCGAACGAAATACTCAGAGAATCGGATATTATTATCCTCCCGACGACGAATGATCTCAACTCCATCATGAAAAGCTTGATTTTTATTAAAAACTTTAAAGAAAAAACCATCCTCGTATTTGCCAACATGATTGATACCCCCGCCGATGCGGTGATGATCCGAGAAAAAATACACGAACATTTCCCCAATCTTGCGTTTACCTATCTTCGACGGACAAAACTGCTGAAAAATGCGTTGGAAAGCGGAATGAGCGCAAGCGAACTCTATGAGAGCAATAACCATACTCAGCATCTGTATAAACAGGCTTTTGCTGAATACTCAAAAATCTTAAATCTTTTCAATACCGAAGAAAGCGCGGATTAAAAGCCGCCCTCTTTTTTTGCTTCGAGCCGATCATACATTGAGAGCATATTACTATAATCTCGATGCAATGAGGTATTGACCAAAAACTGCTCGCCGCTGATGATTTCTAACGCTTTAGTGACTCGCTGAGGCGTATAGAGATCATAAAGCGCTTGGGTGTAATCGCTTAGCTCTAAACCCAGCGCTTCCATCCGAATCAGCTCAACAATCAGATTTCCCATGGCACTGTTTCCGAACTCCAGATAACTCACCGCTTCATCATAGTTCCCCAAAGAGAGATGAAGCTGTGCTTTGAGTTCGCCGATCGTAAAATTCTCCTCGAAAATAACCCCTATGAATTTTTCGACATTCAGATGGTCTTCAAGTGCTTCGATTTCATCGAGGAGTGTGTCAGGATCGTAATCGGCAAAATTTAATATCCCTTCGCGATACGCTTTACCCCGATTACGGTTATTATAGATCAAATCATCGATCGGATAAACCTCGGAGACTCCAGGGACAATCATCTGGCAGGAGTAAAAGTCCAGATAATCGTAATCTCGGATATAGATCTCTTTCTCCATCGACTCAAATATTCCAGTGAGATACGCAAACTCATCCTCGGTAGTATTGCCGCTATATCTCCACGGTGCGAGTTCAAAGCTTTTTTTCGCGTTCAAAAACTGTATCCCCATTTTACCGTTGGAATCGATAAAATGGGATTCAAGATTGAAGCTCTCCGAAACAAGCGACATATCGAACGTCGGTACTTCAAAACTTTCCAGATTGCTCAAATCACGCCCCTGCATCAATTCTGTCATCGTCCGCTCCAATGAGACTTCCAAAATCGGATGGGCACCGAAAGAGACGAAGAGAGTTGCATTGTGAGGGTTAATGAACGAAATCGCCGTTACCGGATATTTTCCCCCCAGCGATGCATCCAAGACATTCACGATGTAGCCTAATTCCCGAAGCATGATCAAATCGCTGTAAAGACGCTCAAACTGCCGAAGAAACTCATCGCTGTATTGAGGCAGAGCATACCCTTCTTTAATGATTTCGATCTTCGCATACCGTTCCAGAATCTCGCTCATAGCCTGAACCTGTGCCTCTTTCGCGGTATTACCCGTAGCAAGCCCGTTGCTGACGTAGAGGTTGCTGAGAATATTAATGGGAAAATAGACCTTCTCCTCGGAAGAGAGTTTATGAAACGGCAGTGCGACAATTTTATCCTCGTAGTCACTGTTAAAATCGATCAGTTCATCCATGCTCAACTCACCGCTTGGGTCATACGTACCCATCAGCTCGCGATTGAGATAGCCCCCCTCGTAATCAAACGCCACCTCATCGGGATAATACTTCCGCTGGGGCAAATGAAAATCGATAAAAAAATTATTGGTTTGAAGCCGTTCGATGTATTCGCCCAAAGCGCTTGCGGTAGAAGCCTCAGAGTAAATCCCTTTTCCGTTGGAATAGATATGTTTCGGCGCTTCAACAGAGGCGAGATTCACCGAGTAGCAATGGTTGAGGGGGTGTTTTTCGCTTGAATAGGTGACATCGCATCCCATTTCGCTCAATATACTTTGCATACGTTTGATGGAGACTTCGACGGGGGCATTTTTGGAAACTAAATTCATATCGGTTCACTTAAATTAAATTGTGGCTAAGTATAGCCAAAAGCGTTGGCGGTTTGTTGCCATAACTACGTTACGATACTATCTACTTAAATATGAATCGAGGCTGCTATGGAAATGTTCTCCATACTGGAGTTCTTATTACTCTTTATCGTTATCGGCTTGTTTGGGATATGGATATGGGCATTGATCGATATCATTTCCTCAAAATTTAGAGAAGATATGATGCAGATCATTTGGTTTCTCGTCGTATTCTTCTTGCCGTTTATCGGGGTTTTACTCTATCTGTTGCTTGGACGCTCTATGAAACGTCTCCCCATCACAGAGCATAATCCGGGGGAAAAATACGATCATTTGACAAAAATAAAATCCCTTTTGGATGAGGGGATCCTCACTCCTGAAGAATATGAAGCGGAGAAAGAGAAAATTCTGAATCATACCAAATGATTCAGAAGTCACAGCGTTAGAAAATCATATTTCTCTTTAAATTTTAAATTTTTGCTTAAGTATGATATTAATGTGTCATTATCCAATACAATTTAACTATAATAAATTACTATAAGCATATATCTTTCTACAAAGGGAGTTACAATGAAACATACTCTTATGGAGTTGCCTTTTGAGCAAACTGCTCTTCAACCCTATATTTCCGCAGAAACAATCTCGTATCATTACGGTAAACACCATGCCGGATACGTAAACAAACTCAATTCCCTTATTGAGGGGACAGAATATGAGGAGAGATCGTTAGAACATATTGTCAAATATGCCCATAATGCTATTTATAATAATGCCGCTCAAATCTATAACCATAATTTTTACTGGAGAGGACTTAACCAAGCATCTACCGCCCCTTCTGTTGAACTTTTAGAACTTATCGAACGTGACTTTGGATCACTAAAAGCTTTTCAGGATACTTTTTTAGCGGCCGCCGCAGGACTTTTCGGTTCAGGATGGGTATGGCTGACCATTTCTAATGAAAAAAAATTGGAAATAAAAATGACTTCGAATGCCGATACACCGATACGTCATGGAGACACCCCTTTGTTGACATGCGATGTATGGGAACATGCCTATTACATTGATTATCGAAACGGGCGATCGGATTATCTTTCTAATTGGTGGAAAGTGATCAATTGGAATTTTGTTTCCAATAATCTTTCAGAATTTTTGAATGATCCGATTGCAAGCTATAACCAACCGTGCAACGCTATAAATTCAGTATGCGAATATGTTGATTTTATGCAAACGAATGAGCGTACACCCTCTTAATTGTCGACGTATTCATGAGTGCTACGCCTAAAACAAGGAGTGAATTATGATACAAAAATTATCTATCTTGGTCTTATCAGGACTTTTAAGTTCTACCGCCCTCTATAGCGTCGATTATGACGGCGAAAAGAGTATTATGTTTGAAACTGCGTATGACGTATGCATTATCCCGCCGCAGGTTGATGATGCTATGGCTCAAGGAATCAGTGTTATCGACACACTCAAGGCAAAAAAACTGTATGATAAAAAAGCTCTATTTTTTGACGCCCGAGAAAAACGGCATTATACGAAAGAGCATATCAAAGGGGCTTTCCCCGTTTATTTTGACGTCTCCAAAGCTGAATACATTGTCCTTCAGCTCCCTGCAGATCAAAAACAGGAACTCGTTTTTTACTGCTACGGCGAAACATGTGCCAACTCGTATGAAGCTGCTTTAGCCGTACGAAAACTCGGATATAAAAATATTTATTGGTTTGTAAACGGATTCGGCGACTGGAAATCCGCAGGATACCCAGTCGCTTCCAACTCTAAATTGAAGATGACGAATTCAGACAAAAAATAATGGTGCAAAGGATATAAGATGTCAACCGCATTATCCCGCAGAAGCTTTTTCAAACATATGTTGGCAATCGGAACAGTTACTTTTTTGGCCTCTCCGTTGCAGGCTAAAGTAACCAAGATAGCCGTAAAATATCAGGTAAAATCGACCACCGGTAAAAAATGCAAAGAGTGCCTCCATTTCCTAGCAGCAACTAACGAATGCAAACTTGTGGAAGGAAAAATAAATCCCGAAGGCAGTTGCACGCTCTACCTCAAAGATCCAAAAAAGCCTAAGAGTAATTAGGTATTACTCTATAATCTCGCTGAAATCTTCTTTCCCGACTTTGCACTCAGGACATACCCAATCCTCAGGTATATCTTCAAATGCGGTGCCGGGTTCAATCCCGCTATCAGGGTCTCCGATCTGAGGGTCATAAATATACCCGCAGACATTGCATTCGTATTTTTTCATCTTCTACTCCTTGTTAAATGTATTTATCCATCTCTTCACTCAGCCGCTTATAATCAACCTCATGAAGATACAACGCCCTATCTCCTATCTGACTTTCCTCCCGAAGAGCATCTTCCAACACAACTTTTTGCGGACTTTTA
This sequence comes from Sulfuricurvum sp., assembly GCF_023250475.1. Lineage (GTDB taxonomy): Bacteria > Campylobacterota > Campylobacteria > Campylobacterales > Sulfurimonadaceae > Sulfuricurvum. The sequence continues at coordinate 5,324 of NZ_JAHFAQ010000117.1, forward strand.
TAGATAACGCCCAGAGGAAAGGGATGAGACTCCAATGATTTTTCAAATGCCTTGACCTTATCCGTCGGGTCATATTCACTCGGCAGAAGATACACGTTCTCTTTGAACCACTTAAACGTATTGATCTTATTAAAGGTAACGCACGGCTGAAAAATATCGATCAGAACGTACCCCTTATGCTCAATCGCAATTTTGAGCATTGCTTTGCAGTGCTCCTTGTTCCCGGAAAAAGTACGGATCACAAGCGATGCATCGAGAGATATCGCCGTGGCTATCGGATTAAACGGTTCGACATGAACCCCCTCACTCTGTACGGGTGTCTTAAACCCCCGCTGAGACGTCGGAGAGGCTTGACCTTTGGTGAGTCCATAAACCATCTTGTTATGGACAATATTAATGATATCGGAATTTCGACGGATCGCCGACATAAAATGGTTCCCCCCCTCTCCGTACATATCACCATCACCCCCTTCGGCAATCACGGTTAGAGAGGGGTTGGAAACTTTGACTCCCTGCGCAACGGGTAATGCTCTGCCGTGAAGTCCGTTAAACATATTCACCCTCAGATATTGCGGTGTTTTTGCCGCCTGCCCTATCCCTGAAACCACTACGCTCTGAAGCGGGTCAAGCCCCATCTCATCCAACGCCTCTTTTAAATGCGAAAGGATAGAAAAATTCCCGCATCCCGGACACCATGCATTATCCTCTACGACTCTGTCAAACCGTGTGTTCATCGGATCTCCTTTAGCAATGCTGAGAGCTTTTCAGAGAGTTCATCGACAAAAAAACTCAATCCGTCGGACTTCAGTATCTGTGCATCGACAGCGGTTCCGTGCAGTCGTAAGAGTTTTGCGAATTGCCCGGTGGCATTGTTTTCGACGACGATAAGGTGTTTGGCTTTTTGAAGCGGTGCAAGCTGAGATTCACTCAGCGGATAGACCCATGAGAAATGGATAGACGAGAGCCTCTCATCCTTCAGTCTCTCAACCGCCTCGTTAATGATATGTTTCGTACTTCCCCACCCGACAACGGCAATCTCACCCACCCCGTCCACTTCAGGTGTGATAGCTTCTTCCTTTATCCTTTCGAGTTTTTGAAGCCGTTTGCCGTTTTGCTCATTCCGCACAGACATACTCTCGGTAATCAACCCTTCCTCCGTATGTTCATCCGAATCGACCAACACCAGCCCCTCTCCGTATCCCGGAATCCCTCGAGGGCTAATCCCCTCTTTGGTAAGCAGGTAGCGTTTGTACTGCGAATCGGTTTTAACCACATGCAGATCAGGCTGTTTTTCATCAATGGGAAACCGTTGGACATGAAAAAAACTATCCGCCAAATATTGATCGCTCAATACAATCACCGGAACCTGAAATCGATCCGCCAGCGTAAATGCCTCTCTGGCAAGTTCAAAGCACTCTCTCACATCACCGGGAGCCAATACGATCCTCGGAAACTCTCCGTGAGCGCTGTAAATGGCGAGTTCCAAATCCCCCTGCTCCGTCCGTGTCGGAAGACCTGTCGCCGGGCCGGGACGTTGCGCCAAATAGACAACCATCGGGGTTTCGGTTATCCCGCTGAGACTGAGCCCCTCACCCATCAGGGCGAATCCGCCGCCGCTCGTCGTCGTGATCGCCCGTCCACCGCCGTACCAAACCCCCAAGCCCA
>NZ_JAHFAQ010000118.1 GCF_023250475.1 Sulfuricurvum sp.
TATCCGTATCCAGAGTGATCATCGGATGCATGTTACCATCACAACCGCTAAGAGCGTTATATCGGGAACCATTTTAGATATCTCTATCAAATCCATTGCCTGTAAGTTGAGCGTTTCGAAAGTCCCGCTTGTGCTGGAATCCAAAGTCAATCTGCAATTTAATCTCCCCCTTGAGCGTTTTGACGGCGGAATGGTCACAATGGTCATTCCGGGGAAAATACAATACATACAAGAGGGGGATGAGTTTACGAAGGTCGTTGTAGACATCAGCCTTGAAGAGCCGTATGAGAGCTATCTGGTCGAATACATTTATGCCCGTCAGCAGGCGCTCGTCAATGAGATTAAAACGATTGCCAACAAACTTTAAATCCTTTTACTGAGCGCTTCAATATGGCCGCTGTCTCCCAGTACAACAAGGATATCCCCTTTTTCAAGAATATCGTCTTTTTCAAATGAGGTGTACCAAATTCCCTGATGCTTGTAGGCGATAGGTTTGACTTCAAATTCCGACTCAAATATAGGGGAGAGGATGGACAAACCGACCCAGAATGAAGGGACGGTCAGTTTGGCAATCTTCATTGTGATGGAGAGATCGATCGTCTCATAGTGCATGTTTTTAACCATTTTCTTGACAATCTTCTTCGCCGATTCCATCTCGGGATAGATAACTTTGGCTGCACCGAGTTTTGAGAGGATTTGACCGTGTACCGTGGTAATGGCTTTGGCTACCACTGTCTCTACACCCAGTTCTTTAAGTGCCATGACCGTGAGGATACTTGCTTCAATGTTTTCACCGATGCTAACGACAGCCACATCGACATTAGCGATTCCCGCTTCGCGGAGAGCCCGCATATCGGTTGAATCTAGAATAACGGCATCTTGGACAAATTCATTAATCTCGCGCACCTGATCTTCATCTAAATCAGCCGCTATTACACTAAGCCCCTGCTGAGCCAGCCCTTTGGCAACGTGAAACCCAAATTTTCCTAAACCGATGACAGCGTATGTTTCCATATTAAATAACCACCTTTCCTTCTGCATATTTGATGCGGCTTTCAGCCGCTTTTCCGACCAATACAATGGTAAATGCGAAGACCCCGACACGTCCCATCAGCATCAAAATCATAATATTGATTTTCCCCCAGTCGCTAAAGAGGGCACTGTAGCTGAGGACTCCGCCATCTCCGGTTGAAACGCCTACCGTTCCGAATGCGGAGGTCGTTTCAAACAAGATGCGTAAAAACGGCAATCGCTCCACTTCGCTTAAGAGTATGGTAGAGACGACGACGTAAATCGATGCGATAAAAATAAATGCGTACGCTTTATTGATTTGAAAAGGGGAGAGCGAACGTCGAAAAATATGGACGTTCGTACTCCCGCGCAGTGTATACCATACCCCTATCAATGCCAACGCGACGGCGGTTGTTTTAATACCTCCGGCCGTACCTCCGGGGCTTCCTCCGGTCATCATGAAAAAAGTGGCAAAAAAGAGGTTCGAATCACTTAATGTCGACAAATCAATGGTGTTAAACCCAGCCGTACGGTAGTTGACGGATGCAAACCATGCAGCCAGAATTTTGTCATAAAGGCTCATTGCCCCAAACGATTTTGGGTTGTTCCACTCCATTGAGAGCAATAGTGCCATCCCCAGAACAATTAAGACCGTAGACATGATCAAAACGATTTTGGTATGGGTAGAGAGACGAAGTACCCGTCCTCTATGATAGTGATAGAGCTCTAAAAGGACAAGATATCCAAGCCCGCCTAGTATAATCAAAAACGGGATCGTCAGATTAATAACGGTATCCCCGCGGTAGCGCATTAAATTATCGCTGAATAAAGAAAATCCGGCGTTGTTAAAGGCGGATATCGCATGAAACATTCCAAACCATGCCGCGCGATCCAAGGGCATATCCACCCAAAACCGGAGGGTCAGAATCACCATACCGATAAATTCGATGACCAAGATTGTCGAAAAAACAATTTTTAAAAACCGTACCAACCCGTCTACACCGGGATGATTGAGCGACTCTTGGAGAATAAGACGATCTCTGTGTCCGATCTTTTTATTTCGCATGACCGCCAAAAATGTGACCGCCGTCATATACCCCAGACCGCCGATTTGGATGAGGGTAAGGATAATCACATGCCCGAACGACGTAAAATCAACCGGAGTATCTTTGACAATCAATCCGGTTACACAAACTGCGGATGTTGCGGTGAAAACGGCATCTACAAACCGTAATTCACCGTTATGAGCATACGGGAGAGAAAGGAGCAACGCACCGGTAAATATCAGTCCTAAAAAACTGAAAAGAATGATTTTAATCTCTTGCGTATGTATATTCTGTCCTTTATCGAATGCTTCTATAAATATATGAAAATGTTAAAGAGATTATAGCATTCATCACATATTGAATACTTAAAAGCTAAAGTTGACGTTTCGTTATAATGTTAAAAAAACAACGCTGAAATTGATGGATAAATGGATAAAACAGTAGAAGGCAGAGAAAAGTGCTACCGATGTTATCGCCCGGTAACCTCATGCATGTGCACGCATGTCAAACCGATAGTGACACGGACAAAATTTGTTATTTTGATGCATCCCAAAGAGTTTAAAAAAACTAAAAACGGCACCGGACGGCTTACCCATCTCTCTCTGCCCAATTCGGAGCTCTATATTGATGTCGATTTTAGTGAACATGCCGCCATTAATGCACTCATCGAGGATGACAATACTCTCTGTTATGTTCTCTATCCCGGGAAAAGCAGCTTGAATTTGAACACACAGACGATCGAAGCAGCCGAAAAACAGGTGGTGATCTTTATTATTGATTCGACATGGCCTTGTTCGGTAAAGATGCTGCGCGTAAGCCGTAATCTTCAAATGCTGCCGAAAGTGAGTTTTACCCACTCCAAAAGTTCCCAATTTTTGATTAAAGAACAGCCGAAAGATTTTTGCCTTTCCACGATCGAGTCAACACTCACTATTTTGGAATTGCTTCATGCACAAGGGATTGAGAAGATCAACGAGGGTGAGTTTGAGCGATTTTTAGATCCGTTTAATGCTATGGTAGAGTACCAGATCGGGTGTGCCTCACGCACGTACGAGAGCGCGAGATTTAAAAAAAGAAGAGAGGAACTCTAGCTCTCTTTTTCGTCCTCAAATTCTAGAAGCAAGCTTGCTGCGTCAACAATCTCTTTCTCCTGCTCTTTGAGCGCTTCAGCCTCTTCGACTTCGGCATGTACAACTTCTACGTATTCGATAAATATTTCAATATCTTCATCCGGTTTATAAAACTCTTTGTATCCTAAAGCGATAGCTACAAATTCGCTTCCGCATCCGAACTCCACTAATTTCTCTTGTAAATCCATCGATCAATAGGCTCCTGATGCTTTTTCTTTGTACGAGTCGAAAACTTCATCCTGCGCCGGAGCAAGCTGAAAATAGCCGTCAAGTTCACGGTGTTTTGACTGCAGAAGTGTTTCAAAATCATTTTGCGTAATCGGAATGTTGTCTTGATATTTATCCAGCAAAAGGGTGTTATTGCCCAGCAATACTAAATAACTCATGGTTCCGTAATCCAGCATTGCAACGCTGTGGGAAGGATCCAGAGTTTTTTGAAACCGTATATGAATACCGCCGCCATCACCGCTGAGGGGAAGAGGATTTGATATCGCTGCTTTTGTCTCAGCGGCTGATTTATTAAATAGCCAAGGCGTTTTAGGCTCACTGTGAATCACTGCGGCACGTTTGGTTATGTTTTGTTTCAACCAAAATAAAATTGCGATCCCCACAATTAAAATACCGATAACCACATAATAGCTTTGTTCAAATTCATTCCCTTTTTTGGTAGGAAGGGCACCTACGGATGCTTCGTCAACCGGTGCGGCTTGCGTGAGCGGATTGGCAACTTCAGGATGCATAAAACGAAGACGCAGACCGTACGAATCTGAGGTTTTAGAGGCTTGCATAATGACATCATTGGAGACTTCGGCAATAATTTGAATATTTTCATTCTCCGGCGAAATGCTAAGTTTGTTTAAATATTTAGAATTAATGTTTTTTACTTTAGGATCATCGATAAAGGCTTCTTCCAGTTTGACAACAACGGTATTGCCTTGACGATTTTGACGCAATACCCCCTCATACGGTGTATCAAATGTCAACATAACATCGACACGATCGTTACGATCGTAGACGTTGTAGCTTAATATCTTAGCTCCCCATAAAAAGGCGGGGAGCAGCAGTAACGGGAGTAAATATCTCATAGTCTCTCTTTTGAAAGGTAATAGAGTACGGCACTCGAATCGAGTACCTCGTTAATACGTATAGCTAAATTTTTCTCATAAACCATGACTTCTCCTTTGCCGATAATGCGTCTGTTTACATACGATTCAACACTCTCACCCGCCGGTTTCCCCAAATCGATGACCGATCCCTTTTCGAGTTTGAGTATCTCGTCCAGAGTCAATGTTGTTTGTCCTAAATCCGAAACAAACTCCACTTCCATATCCAGCAATCCGTCATAGTCCATCCATGAAAGCTCTTTGTCCGGATCAAAAACGTGATCTTTAGGAAGGGAAGTTTCTGCTGCTAGTGTTTCATCCATCTCTTAGAGCCTTTGCAATGCAATTGTCATTTCTCCGCCGTTAATACCGATACATCGAGAATGATCCAACTCAACCGTTGATAGCTCTTCCTCCGATAAAAGAAAAGGAGTCGCAATCGATAACGTTGTTTCGTACACCTCTCCGGCAAGTACTTTTGCACTTCCCACTATCATATTGGTCGTTTCCAAAAGCATATCAACAAGTGTTTGTTCATCACTCTCGTCTTCGCCCAAAAATATCTCAGCTATGGTTTGAATCAACATCGGATCACATCCGATATATGCACGGTGCATTTCGCCGTTTGTCGTTTCAATGTCAATGTAAGCAAAAAGTGTTCTCTTTTTTTCAGCCGTATCTCTAAAATCATAAGGGAGTCGTATTTGATGAAGGCAAAAGTTGGTTGCGGCTTCGACAATTATTGGTAACATGACATCCCTCACTCTTGTTAAAGTTCTATGAAGATTGATTATAGCGTAAAATCTAATGAACAAAAAGGGTGTTTCTTGAAGCACTTAGGGGGTATAATCGCGCGACATAAACTAAACAAAGAAATAATATGGGTATTGAATTAGTCATTTTAGGGATAGGCGTCGGTACCCTTTCCGGTTTTTTCGGAATCGGAGGCGGTACCGTAAGTGTCCCTGTGCTGCTCTATCTCGGATTCGATATTAAAGAGGCAATCGGGATATCGATAACTCAAATGGTTGCAGGTTCGTTAATGGCGGCATGGATTCACCATAAAAATCAAACGTACGCCATCGGGGATATTAAATATTTCGGTTACGGCGGTATACTGGGGGCAGTTGTCGGAGGATTTTTGGTTAAAGTACTCCATTCAGATGCCCTTGAATGGCTTTTTCTTTCGATTGTTGCCTTTACGTTGGGACGATTGGCGCTCTCCAGCCCCGAACCGACACGCACAGAGGTGGTCAATCGTCCTTTATATACGCTTGTCGGAAGTGTGATCGGTGTATTTTCGGGGATGCTTGGTGTCGGCGGATCAATTTTAATGACACCGATATTGGTCAGTTTTATGGGATTTCCTTTGAAAAAAGCGTCGGCGGTAGGACATTTTTTTGTTATTTTTTCTTCTGTTTCGGCACTTGCAACCCTTTTGTGGCTCGGAATGGTCAATCTCGAAGCGGGTCTGACTATGGCATTAAGCTCATTGTTCGGTATTATGGCCGGAATTTGGCTGTTGCATAGGGTCAAAGTAACCTATTACAAACAGATACTGGTTGTTTTTTATATCATTATTTTTGCCATTACGGCATACAAACTTATTACGGGGTAACATATGGACAAGATTAAAATTATCGGGGCACGGGAACACAACCTGAAAAATATCTCCTTGGAGATTCCCAAAAATAAACTGGTTGTTTGTACCGGAATCAGCGGAAGCGGAAAGTCAACGCTGGCATTTGATACCCTTTATGCCGAAGGGCAGCGTCGTTACATCGAATCACTTTCCTCATACGCCCGACAGTTTTTGGATCGTGTCGGCAAACCCGATGTCGATAAGATTGAAGGGCTGACCCCGGCCATCGCGATCGATCAAAAAACGACGTCCAAAAATCCCCGTTCAACCGTAGGGACGATTACCGAAATCTACGATTATCTCCGCCTTTTGTATGCCCGTATCGGGATTCAGCACTGCCATTTGTGCGGTAAACCGATTTCTAAGATGTCGGCCCAAGACATCATTTCGCAGGTATTAAAACTGCCTGATGGGGCTAAAATTATTATTTTAGCCCCGTTGGTACGGGAGAAAAAAGGAACCTTTGCCGATATTTTCGAATCGCTCCGTCATAAAGGATATGTACGCGCCATGATCGATGGAGTCATGGTGCGTCTCGATGAAGAGATTGAACTCTCCAAAACCAAAAAGCACACGGTAAAAGTGGTCATTGACCGTCTTATCATCAAAGACGATAATCATGACCGTGTCGCTCAGGATGTCGAAAAAGCGCTCAAAGAATCGTATGGAGAAGTCGAGATAGAAATCCAAAATCACGACGAAGTAGGGATGGCAGAGAAACTCATCCACTACAGCGAACACAGTGCCTGTTTCGACTGTAAAGTGAGTTTTGACCCGCTTGAACCTCTCTCCTTTTCGTTTAATTCTCCCAAAGGGGCGTGCAGCGAATGTGACGGCTTAGGGATACGCTATTCTCTGGATTATGAAAAAATCATCGATTCCGAGCTTCCGATTGAAAAAGGGGCTATCAAAATCGTTTACGGATTCAATAAAGGATATTATTTTACCTTTCTAAAAGCGTTTTGCGCTGCAGAAGGGATTAGCGTTACCGCACCGTTCTATGCCCTTGAAGAGTATCAGAAAAAA
>NZ_JAHFAQ010000119.1 GCF_023250475.1 Sulfuricurvum sp.
CTTGCGACGGTCATTTTTTTTAACCCGAATGCGGTACTAACACCGGCTCATCCCCTCTCTCTTGCCGCGATTCATCTGATGTTTTTAGGGGTCATTACCATGGCAATGATCGGAGCACTGTTTCAAATGCAGAGTGTTTTAGGGGGACGCCCTATCCCCTCGGCAAGCGGAAACGGCCTTATTATCCATATTTTTTTAACGATAGGTGTCCTTTCTTTGGCGGGAGCCTTTGCCTTTGGCATCGCCCCTTTGTTCATTATTGCGGCCGTATTATTGGGTGCATCGATCCTTTATACCGCTAATTTGATCTTGCCCCTCCTCTTCGGCGGAGTTACTCATGATACCCTTCGCGGAATGCGACTGGCGCTTATGGCACTCTCAATAACCGCTATTTTAGGGATTGTGATGGCGAGTGAGTATGCAAATGCCTCTTTCGGTATTTTTCATGAGATGATTCGTACTGTGCACTATTCGTTCGGATTGATCGGATGGATCGCCGTACTCATTATTGCCGTTGCCTTTCAGGTCGTTGAGATGTTTTATGTCACGACGCCCTACAGTATTTGGTGCAAACGAAACGCCTTTAGGGTTATTGCTGTCTCGTTGCTTTTAAAACTCTTTTGGCTCTTTTTTGCCCTTCCTTATGTTTGGATGTTTGATCTTGTAATAGGTGCGTTATTGATCGGATTTATCGTTACTACCGCAAAGCGATTGAAAATTCGAAAACGGCGTGTTAGTGATGTGAGCATTTGGTTTTGGGCTTTTGGGATGGTTCTTCTGTCTTTGTCCGTTATCGCGTACGGTCTTTTTGAGTGGATAGGATATGAACCGTTACAGACTATTTCCCTCATAGCGTTTGCCCTCTTTGCCCTATCCGTTATTTTAGGAATGATGGGTAAAATCGTCCCTTTTTTAGTATGGTTTCATCTGAGTTCCGCAGGGTATATGGATGCTCCGATAATGTCGAATATTATCCCGCAATCTCGTGCCAAAGGGTTTTTTGTCCTTTTGATTCTTACTTCGGTGAGCGCACTTGGAGGGGTGTTTTTTCTAGAGCTGTTTGCACTGAGCGCCCTTCTGGCAGCAGCCATGTTCGCCCTTTTGCTGTTTAATCTGATTAAAGCGCTCGCCTTGTATCGCTTTACCGTATCTCACGGAAAACGCTTTGAATAAATGAAGAGGGATATTTTTACAGCTCAAGCGCTATAATTGAACTAAGCGCAGAAGGAGAGGTGTATGGATCCGTTATTTATTCAAAACAGTGTCCTCTCGTTGGTCTTGGGGTTTTTGATCGGACTGCAGCGTGAAATGCACACGATTTATGCGAATAAAACTCAAGATTTCGGAGGAGCTCGAACGTTCTCGATGATTGCCCTTTTCGGGTATCTGTCCGCATGGATAAGTGCCTATTCTCCCTATTTTTTCCTGATAGCCTCCGTTGTTATGGGACTGTTGCTGATTGCCGCATACATCGTTAACAGTGTTTCGATTGCCGAAAAAGGGGCAACGACCGAATTTGCTGCACTGGTCACTTTTGTTCTTGGCGGAATGCTCAACTTTTCACTCCCTATCTTTTCGGTATTTATAACGATTATTGTCTTGTTTGTCCTCAACATCAAAGATACGGTTAAAGAGTATCAGCGGACAATTACCAAAAAAGACCTCAGTGCCGCGATTTTGTTTATGATTATGACGTTTGTGATCCTTCCGATTCTCCCGGATAGAGCCATTGATCCGATGGGATTGATAAACCTTTATCGGATTTGGATCATGGTTGTGTTGGTCGCGGGGATCTCCTTTTTTGGCTATATCGCGATCCGTATTTTGGGTTCAGCTCACGGTATCGGTGCAGCCGGACTTTTCGGCGGGCTGGTTTCATCGACGGCTGTGGCGATGAGTATGGCACGAAGAGTTCATGAAAACGGTTTTCTGACAAAAAATTTGGCACTCGGTATTGCATTAGCCTCCTCAATGATGCTGATCCGTGCCGGTATCGAGATGTGGGTTATCAATCCCTCTCTGACGTATACGTTCATGATTCCTATCGTCGTCGGAACACTCTTCGGCTATAGCTATATTGCTATGCTCTATTTTACCTCTAAGCGAGAAGATATACCGCAAAATATTGAGTTTAAAAATCCGTTTGATTTAAAAGAAGCCCTTGTTATGGGGCTGGTATTCGGCGCTACTCTTGCTCTTATTTCTCTCTCAAACCGTTACATCGGGGATATGGGAGTATACACCGTCGCCTTGGTCTCGGGCATCGCCGATGTCGATGCGATTATTCTCTCCCTGTCTTCCTTGGCAAAAAGCGGTCTTAATCCGACAACGGCACATTATGCGATTCTCATTGCGATTGTTAGTAATACGTTTGCGAAAGCAGCATTGGTTCTCTTTTTCGGGAAAATGGAACTTTTTCGACTGGTTGCGATGTATTACCTGATTTCAGTCGGCGCATTTGCGGTTACGGTTTTGATGATGGTGTAAAATAGTAAAAAGAAGAAAACGAATACACGCTTTGGAGACAGTTTGGGCACAGTAAAAAAAATGTCTTTTGGAAGTCCGTAAATAGGGGGTTCTAAAGGGGTATGGCGGACAGCTAGAGATTCGAACTCTAGGTAGGTTGCCCTACACACGCGTTCCAGGCGTGCGCCATCGACCACTCGGCCAGCTGTCCATTTTTTGTGAGAGTGAAATTGTACCAAAGATAACTTAAGTATCGGCAGCAAAGAAAACAAGTATTTGAATCATAGGAAAAGAAGCGGTAGGTTTATGGGATAAATTATAGTAACCGAACTCTGGAGAAGAAGTTCGGTCAAACTATCGAAGGAGAATCGAACTGATATTTTAGAAAAGAAGTGTTAATTTTGTGTAAAGAGTCACGATATAATGGCGTAACACTATTTTAAAAGGGTTTTTGTGCTCCCAAACCACCGTTTCCATCCTATCAGTGATGACTTCCGCTCCCCTTATGCACGTGATCGTGACCGTATTATTCACTCGGGGAGTTTTCGCCGCCTAGAGTATAAAACGCAGGTTTTTTTGAATTCTCAAGGGGATTTTTTTCGAACTCGACTCACCCACAGTATCGAAGTAAGCCAAATCGCCCGTTCCATCGCATCGCACTTGGGATTGGAAGAGTCTCTTGCCGAGAGCATTGCCCTTTCTCACGATTTGGGTCATACCCCTTTTGGGCACATCGGAGGGGATACCCTTGATGAGTGTCTAAAAGAGCGGGGATTTGCAAGCGGATTTGAGCATAACTTTCAGAGCTTTCGGGTCGTAACAAAGCTCGAACAGCGGTATAAAGCGTTTTTAGGGCTCAATCTCACCTACGCCACCTTGGAGGGGATTTTAAAGCACTCTTATCCCTATACCAAATCGTTTTTGCCCGAAGAGATACGAGAAGCATTTGCTCTCGATACCCATCCCAGCATCGAAGCGATGATCGTGGATCGTGCCGATGAAATCGCCTATATCAGCCATGATATTGATGACGGGGTTGCTTCGGGATTGATTAGCTTTGAAACCCTCCAATCCTCCGAACTGATTCAGACCATTTTGCAAAAAGTGTATGATGAGGGGATTCATGAGGATGAAGACGAGATGTTTCGTTACCGTTTCAGCTCCCACCTTATCAACCATTTGGTCTATTCGCTCCTTGAACATTCCCGTGATAAAATTGATAACAGCCGTGTGTTAGCTTCCGTTATATCGGCATCCGAGCCGATTATGATTGGGTTTGAGCCGGAATTGGAGACACAAATTAAAAAACTCAAAAAACTTTTGTATCAGGAACTCTATCAGCATAAACATATTATGCGAAAGATGTTTGCGGGAAAACAGGCGATTATCGGATTGTTTAATGCATTGATGGAAGAGCCGAAGATGTTACCGCGCTATTATCTGGAGCAGTGTGAGCGGCGTAACCCGCATCGTGTAATCAGTGATTATATTGCGAGTATGTCGGATCGGTATGCAATGAAACTGTATAACGAGTTATACGGGAGAGAGGGATAATTATTTCCCTTCCTCTTCTTCTGCACCGAACGTTTTTTCAAGACCCTCAGCGAGCTCTTTTTTCTCTGTATCGCTTAGACGTGCTTCAGGGTGGGCAATGAGATACGGCAGTATCGGCATTTCTCCCTCTTTGACTTCATCAGCGGCATCTTTTACTTTATTTTTCTTTTGGATACCGAGCATTGAAACATTCAATTTTTCGCGTCCCTCTTCAACATCATGCATTACGAGCCATGATACGGGTGCGATTTTGCTGTACCAAGGGTATTTGGTCTCGTTGGAATGACAGTCTGCGCAGGCTCGGTTAAAAAGCTCTTTGGTTCGAGATGAATCCCACTGAGGTTCGCTGGCAACAGGCGGATTGGTGTAATCCTTGCCGTAAGGGATAAATTGGATAGCGACCGCTGTTACTATAACCGCGGCAGAGATGGCTTTGAAATTCATTGGGTCTCCTTTGAGTAATGAAATTAGGAACAGGGATCGCTTAGACTAATACGGCTTCGCGTTTACCCGTTTCGAGATGACCGATCACATAACCGTCCGTTCCCGCAAGAACATCGGCAACATCAGCTTCTTTAACTACGAGAATCATCCCGACACCCATATTGAAAGCACGGAACATTTCGTTGCGCTCAACGTGTTGACCGATAAGCTCAAATATCGGCAATACGCGGATAGAAGATTCGGTAATCACGGCACGGAGACCTTCTGGCAATACGCGAGGGAAGTTTTCGACGATTCCGCCCCCCGTGATGTGCGCCAGCGCTTGGATCTTATCTTTGAGTGCTTTAAACGTTTTGACATAGATACGGGTAGGGGTCAATAGGGTTTCGATCAAAGGTTTCCCCTCGAACTCATCTTCAAATTTCATCCCCATTTTTTCAAACAACACTTTGCGTGCCAATGAAAATCCGTTTGAATGCAAACCTGAACTCGGCAATGCGATAAGGATATCCCCCGCTGCTACTTTGTTAGAGCGGTCAAGTTCGCTTTTTTCACCGATACCCACGGCAAAACCTGCCAAATCGTAATCATCCGAATGGTACATACCCGGCATCTCTGCCGTTTCGCCGCCGATGAGGGCACATTCGGCCTGACGACACCCTTCCGCGATACCGCTTACAACTGCTGTTGCCGCAGTAACGTCAAGCTTACCGGTCGCATAGTAATCGAGGAAAAACGAAGGAGTTCCGAAATTACAGATCAAATCGTTTACACACATCGCAACCAAATCGATTCCGACAGTGTTATGGATACCTGAATCGATAGCCAGTTTGAGTTTTGTTCCGACTCCGTCCGTTGCGGCGAGCATTACCGGTTCTTTGTACCCTTTCGGAAGTTCAAATGCCCCTGCAAATGAACCGATTCCGCCGAGAACACCGGGAATGGTCGTCGACTTAACGAGGGGTTTGATATTTTCGACAAAACTGTTGCCCGCATCGATATCGACACCGGCATCTTTGTAGCTGATTTGGCTCATGGGATTCCTCACCTTAAATAGTGAGGAGATTATAACGAAAGAGAGGTTAGGAGAAATTTAGGGTTTTAATCTTTTTGGGGACATTTGCCGAAAACTCTTTTGAAAATCCATAGAGAAGGGCAAAAATCAAATAGTGCCCATACGATTACCATTACAATAACAAGGGTCTGAAGGATCATAGCGTAGAGCATTTCGCCATCAGCGAACAAGAAGAGGGCAATGGTTAATACTGCCGCCATCAAAAAACGTTGGATTTTTTCTGCACACATTCAAATACTCCGTTTGTGATATAAATTTGACTAAATTATAACGAATATTTTTCTTCGTTTCTTTAATCTTTGCATACGAAACGGAATATTCAATGCGTTTTAATCTCTGCGTGTTACAATCGCTGAAAAATTCCCCACACTAATAAGAAGAGAAGCCCTTAATGAAAACATTTATTACCCCTGAAATGATGGTGCATGTTGCGATGTGTACCCATAAAAATCCCCATTCCGTGCTGATTATCAGCAATCAAGTCGATTCGCTTAAAACCGAAATGGCTCGTTATCGTGAGGTAGAAACCGAGTATGCGGGTGCCGATGATCTTCTTGGCGCATTGCGTAGCAGTCCCGACAAGAGTGCCGATGTGTTACTTTTGGATACGGAAAGTGATGACAGTGTTGTCGCTGCTCATGTAAATCGTATTTTAAAAGATGACGGCTTGATAGTATTAAAACATCCCGGTTTGGATGATGTGGACGCCAATACGAAGCTTATGCAGATTTTGGGGAACTACTTCAAAATTATAATGCCGTATCGTCTTGAAAACGGCTCGACGCTTCTGCTTTGTTCGAAAGAGTATCACCCGACAGCTGATTTGATCTTACAGCGCAGTGATTTGTTGGAAGGGCACCAATATTATAACTGTGATATCCACATTGCCGCGTTTGCGATGCCTCAGTATATCCGCAAAAATTATTTGGGCATTATCCGTAACTAAATGGCGTTTGAATATGCGATAGCACTTACGGGGGGGATAGCAACGGGGAAAAGTACGGTTGCCTCCTTGCTCGGGCTTAACGGCTTGCGGATCATTGATGCCGATACGATAGCCCACCGTATTTTGGATGAGAACAGTTTTTGGGTAGCCGAACATTTCGGTGCGGAGTTTCTCAGCGGTTCCAAAGTCAATCGCTCTGAACTGGGGAAAAAGATTTTTGCCGATCCCGAAGCGAAAAAAGAGTTGGAGACATTTCTTCATCCGAAAATTCGTGCCGCCATCGAGGAACAAAGCGAAAAACAAGATCGTCTCAAATATCCCTACTTGATCGATATCCCCCTCTTTTTTGAGACGGCTTCGTATCCGATACGAAATTCCGTAGTTGTTTATACTCCCAAAGCCCTTCAGTTGGAACGTTTTATCAAAC
>NZ_JAHFAQ010000120.1 GCF_023250475.1 Sulfuricurvum sp.
GGAGGTTGAGCATCTCTTTGAGGCGTTGCAAATCGCTCCAAAAGAGGGGAAGGTCGATGTGCATCACCTGATGGGTGGCGTGAACGCCTCTGTCGGTGCGGCCTGAACCTTTGGGTGCAGAGTTGATTTTGAGCCGTTTGAGGGCGATGATGAGGGTTCCGATAACGGTTTCATGGGTGGTGGGTTGTTGTTGGGAACCCATGAACGCTGAGCCGTTGTAGCTCATCGTGATTTTGGCACGGTTCAAAAACGGCTCCCCACCAGGCGCTTATAAAAACTGTAGGTGACGATCAGCCACACAAGGGTAACAACCCAAATCGTATGGAATCCGAGCCATTGCTGTGTGATAATGGCGGCTGCATAAAAGACGATTATGGAGAGGAACAGCCATAGATAAATCCACCGTTTTTGATGACGTGCGTGGACGATTCCGAGTGCGATAACCAAAAAGACGGAGAGGAGCGGAAAGAGAGAGAGCAAGGTATTGGTAATAAAGCGCTGATCTTTTCGCTCCCGCAGTTCGTTGTTGGTCCAGTAATCGAGCGTATTGCGGTAGATCATCGGATCGGTAGTGAGTTTATCGTTGATGTAGCCGGTTTTGAATTGCATGGTCCGCAGAAGATCATTGTTGTAGCTGTAGCTCTCTCCGTTATCCAAGCGCAGCTGCAATACCCCTTTTTTGTTGATTAGTTCCGCTTTTTCGGCTTTGATAAGGATTTCTTCGTGCATCGCTTTGTTAAAGAGGACGACATCCCCGAAAACGCGCGATTGGATATCGCTTTTGTTGATAAAAAGCATCCAGTCTCCGAAATGGTGGCCAAATTCCGAAGCGGTCAGATTGAATTTGGCTTCGGCCCTTTTTTTCTCCAAAAAGTTGGCGGAGATGATTTTGATGTAGGGGGTCACGACGACAAAATTGACAAACAGCAAAATACTTAGCAACAGAGCCGGAACGGCTAAAACACGGGCAATAAAGAGTGGGGAAATTCCCAATGAGAAGACGACGACCATCTCATTGTCGTTTGAGAGACGATAGAGCGCCAACGCGCCTCCGACAACGAACGCGATGGGGAGTGTATAAAAAAGGAGTTCAGGAACGACGAAAAGGTAGAGTTTCCCCATCTCTACGAGAGAGAGCTGAATCACCGCCGTATAGGTGGCGAGTTTGATCATAAAAATGACCGAGGCAATCGCGAAAAGCGGGAGAAAAATCGAAAAAAACAGGATTGAGAGATTCGACAGAATGTAACGGCGCAATTTATCCATAGATTCCCACCCAAAAAGCATTAACGTAGGAGTCGAACATCAAAACAAGCCAACATCCTATCGCTAAAAAAGGGATAAAGGGGAGCTCTTTGGACTCGTCGCTCTCATCTTTGGTCAACAGCAATGCCGGCAGAGCCAGCACCGCACCCAAAAAGATCGCGACAAGACC
Source organism: Sulfuricurvum sp. (assembly GCF_023250475.1). Taxonomy (GTDB): domain Bacteria; phylum Campylobacterota; class Campylobacteria; order Campylobacterales; family Sulfurimonadaceae; genus Sulfuricurvum. The sequence continues at coordinate 1,436 of NZ_JAHFAQ010000120.1, forward strand.
AAGTTTGACTCCGAGCAATGCCCCGATTGTCGCGGCGATCATAATATCCGCTTCCCCCATAGCCTCTTTTTTGATGATGTAGGAGATGTAAAAGCGCAACAGTGAAAATCCTCCGGCAAACAACAGCGCGTTGGTAACGTTGTATCCGAACTGTTCAAACGAAGTGACGCTAAAGACGGCGATGGTAAGGGCACCGAGGTTGAGGCTGTCGGGAACCATCTTATAGCGATAATCGATCGCGGAGAGGGCAAGGAGGAGATCAAAGGTTACGGCAATTCCGAGCGCTTGGAAGGTAAGGCCGAATTTGATCACGCTAAAGAGAAAAATAAGGGCGCTGAGAAGTTCGATGATCGGATACTGTACCGAAATTTTTTCACCGCAAAACGCACATTTCCCCCGTAGAAAGAGCCATGAGAGGAGGGGAATGTTATGCCAAAACCGCAGCGGCGTATTGCAGCTCATGCAGTGTGATGCGGGGAATGAGACGCTCTCATCACGCGGGATACGGAGTATCACGACATTCAAAAAAGAGCCGATTGTCGCCCCCAAAATAAATATAAAGGCTAATTCCATCAGTTCAATCCTCCGAAGCGTCTCTCGACCGTTCTAAATTTTTTAATAATTGATTCCAGCTCGTCGGTACTAAACTCAGGCCAAAGGGTTTTGGTAAAAAACAGCTCCGCATAGGCCGCTTGCCATAAGAGAAAGTTCGAGAGACGGTGATCTCCCCCCGTACGGATCAGCAAATCGACATCATGGGGACAATCGAGGGCATCGGTGAGCGACTCGACACTCAGCACACCTTCTGCCCGAAGTGAGTTGGCGGCACGGACGATCTCGTCACGCCCTCCATAGTTCAGTGCCAGACATTGTACCAGTCCGTTGCAATGTGCAGTTGCTTTTTGAACATCGTCGATGACGCCGCGAAGCGATTTGGAAAAAATACTCAGATCGCCGATCGGCTCAAAGCGGATATTCCCCTCCAGATAGGTAGAACGTTCACTTTTGAGGTAGCGTTCGAGCAGTTTCATCAAAAATTCGACTTCGATCTTCGGCCGTTTCCAATTTTCGGTGCTGAAAGCATACAGCGTGAGACGTTCGATATCACTGTGCTTTGCACAGTAAGTGGTGATGGCACGTACGCACTCCGCCCCTTTTTCATGACCGAAAGTGCGGTTTTTTCCCTGAGATTCTGCCCAGCGGCCGTTTCCGTCCATGATGATCGCAATATGGCTGGGGCGGTTGCTCATAAACATGCTGCTTGATCTAAGAGGTGAAGGGAGAGGGTGAGTTTGTCACATTTCGGAAGCGAGAGCGATCCGTTGGCGGTGATAAAATCGATTTGGTTCGAGTCGCTTCCGAACGGGTTATTCTCATCGATAATATTCAGACACACCGCATCCGCCCCTTTGTGCTCCAAAAGTTTTTTTGCATTATCCGTTGCGGTGCTGCTGTCTGTTTCTGCTTTGAAAGCTACCGTTTTGATCCCCTCTTTATTGGACGCAGTGAGCAAATCGATGTTTTGTTTCATCTCGATATTCCATGACTCTCCGAGCATCGCTTTTTTGAGTTTTCCGTTTTGAGGATGAGTCGGGAGATAATCGCTTACCGCTGCGGCCATAAATAAATAGGGAACTTTTTGAATCAGTGCTATCGGAGCGTCATGGATGAGCGACGCTTTTGAGAGTTTCCCTTTTTTGGCGATACGGATGGAATCTTCAAGGTATTCCCCCATCTCTTCGGAACCTTCAACATCGATGGTGTGGATAGCGGTCGGAAGATTGTTTTCAAAACGGGTGGCAATCAGGTTGACGTCGGCTCCCCGTAAAAAGAGAGCCGTAGCGAGTGCCGAGGCCATTTTTCCGCTGGAACGGTTGCTGATGGTTCGGACATCGTCGAGTTTCTCGATAGTCCCTCCGCCTGTGACGATGACGCGGCGATCTTCCCAAAAATCATTTTTTAGTAATGCCCGGGCGCTGTGCCAAAATACCTCCAGCGGTTCGGCCATAGCTCCCTCTCCGACGACTTGACAGGCCAGCTCTTTGGTTTGGGTGGCGATGATTTCATAGTTAGCAATCGCGAGCATCTTCAAAGAAGCCTGGATCATCGGGTTTTGGATCATGTTGGTATTGGCCGATGGGGCGAGGAGCTTTAGTCCCGGATAGGCGAGGGCGCATTGGGTCAGCATAGTGTCGGCGATGCCGTTGGCAAGTTTGGCAATCGTATTGGCGGTGACAGGGGCGATAACAAAGAGATCCGCCCATTGCGATGTTTTGATATGGTTGAAATCATCCGCCCATGATTCGTTGGTGTCATCCAGTACACGGTTGCGGCTGAGAGCCTCAAAACTCAGAGGCTGAACAAATTTTTTGGCTGAGGGGGTCATAACGACACGCACTTCGGCTCCCGATTTGATGTAAAGACGGAGGAGTTCGAGCGATTTGTATGCCGCAATCGACCCCGTAACTCCGAGGAGGATTTTTTTACCCGCTAAAAGATTTGTCGGGATTTGCATTATTTCCCTTTGCCGAAAAATTTGGAGAAAAATCCGCTTATTTTACGGATCGGGGTACGGCTGATGATCAAAATATCACTCTCGTATTTCCCTGCCGTTACGGTGGTTCCGGCGGCAATCATCACATTATCGGAAATTTCCACGGGGGCGACAAGCTGAGTATCGCTTCCGACAAAGACGTTTTTGCCGATGAGGGTTTGGTATTTTTTCACTCCGTCGTAGTTGCAGGTGATCGTTCCCGCTCCGATGTTGCTCCCCTCACCGATGACGGCATCGCCGAGATAGCTCAGATGACCCGCTTTGACCCCCGTAAGGGTCGATTTCTTCACTTCGACGAAGTTTCCGATATGGGTCCCATCCAATACGCTCAGCGGACGCAGATGCGCTAAGGGTCCTACGTCCGAATGACGGACAATACTCTCTTCGATAACGCTGTGGGCTTTAATGTGGGAATTGACGATAAGACTCTCTCCGCACAGCCGCACACCGTTTTCAACGATACACTCTCCCTCGAACTTTACCCCTTCTTCGAGATAGATGGTTTCGGGAAGCTGCATAATTACCCCCGCATCCATCCACGATTTTCGGAGACGATCCATCATGATGATTTCGGCTTGGGCAAGATCATTTTTTGAATTGACCCCCTTGAATTCCACCTCTTCGACATACAATGGTGCAATCTTCAATCCGTCGTTGCGTCCCATTTCGATAACGTCGGTGAGGTAGTATTCCCCTTGGGCATTGGCATTGGAAAGACGAGGGATATAGGTTTGCAAGACGTGGTGCTTGAAGGCATAAACCCCCGCGTTAACGGTATTGATCGCTTTTTCGCTCTCTGAGGCGTCTTTCTCTTCGACGATGCGTTGCACCTGGTCGTTTTCAATAACGACGCGTCCGTAGCCTGATGGGTTATCTAGCGGGATAACCGACATGACGATATCGGCAGGATTGGTAAGAAATTTTTCGATCGAAGAACGCTCTATCAGCGGCATATCGCCGTTGAGGACGAGGACATCATCGTATTTAGGGTGAACTCCCATCATGGCACCCCCCGTTCCCGGGAAGTTTTCGGCATCTTGGGTGATAAAGGTGAGTCCGATAAAGTGTTTTTCCATCGCAGCAATGACGGCATCTTTTTGGTGGGCGACGACCACGATAACGTCATCGGTGATCTCCCGCGCTGCCTTGATACTGTAGTAAAGCATCTCACGACCGCAGATTTCATGGAGTACTTTCGCTGTGGGCGATTTCATCCGACTCCCTTTTCCGGCAGCTAAAATGACGATTGAGAGTGAGTTTACCATATACAGGCTCCTGCGATTAATTCCTGCAATTTTATCAGAATTTAATGAAGATACACCCTTAGGTTGTGGTATTATCGCCTCATTAAAAACAATTTTTTTATTCGCGGAGTTTTGTTTGGGTCGTTTAGCTTTTTTTCTCTTTATGATCCCGCTGATGCTTTGGGGTGCCGATCCGCAGATTCCGGCAATGAACTTCAACCTCACTGCCCCCGAAACTCCGGCGGAAGTGGTCAGCTCATTAAATGTATTGCTGGTCCTTACCGTCCTCTTCCTGGCACCGAGTCTGGTACTCGTGATGACCACCTTCACCCGCTTTGTCATCGTGTTCGGATTTTTGCGTCAGGCTTTGGGGACACAGCAGGTTCCCCCGACTCAGCTTCTCGTTATGCTTGCCCTTATTTTGACCGTATTCGTTATGGAACCGGTGGCGACCAAAGCGTATGACGAGGGGATCAAACCCTACAGCGAAGAGCGAATTAGTTACGATGAGGCGTTTGAAAAAACGACCGCCCCGTTTAAAAGTTTTATGGTGCGCAATACCCGTGAAAAAGATTTGGCCCTCTTTTTGCGTATTCGCCACATGCAAAATCCCCAATCGATCAAAGAAGTGCCCCTCACGATCGTGATTCCCGCATTTATGATCAGCGAGCTTAAAACGGCGTTTGAGATCGGATTTTTGCTCTTTTTGCCGTTTCTGGTTATTGACATGGTCGTTGCCTCTATCTTAATGTCGATGGGGATGATGATGCTCCCTCCCGTTATGATCTCGATGCCGTTTAAAATACTGGTGTTCGTCATGGTAGACGGGTGGAACCTGCTAATCGGAAATCTGATTGCCAGCGTCAAATAGTTTCGTCATGAAGGGTTATTGTGGAGTGTAGTTATTTCGGAATTTGCGGAAGCTGCCGCGATTATGAGAACGGTTATGAAGGACAGCTAAGTCATAAAGTTTCAGCGGTTCAAGAGATGTTTGAATCTTTATATTCGGGTGAAATCACCGTTTCTCCCTCTCCATCAGCACAGTACCGCTCCCGTGCCGAATTTAAAATTTATCATGATGACATCGGAATCTCCTATGCGATGAGCCGGCTTGATCGGCAGGGGGCATTGAAAATCAGCCGATGCGGAATCGTCTCCCCTTTCATCGCGACGGTGATGGAGCGTCTGCTTGCCGAAATTACGAGCTTAGAGATGGGACACAAACTTTTTGGTGTTGACTTTTTAACGTCGGGCGAGGGGGAGGTTGCCGTGAGTATGCTCTACCACCGTCCGCTGGATGAAGAGTGGAAACACAAAGCGCTTGAATTGGAAAAACGGCTCGGTATCTATATTATCGGACGTAGCCGCAAACAAAAACTGATCCTTACCCAAGATTACGTCACCGAAAAACTCCGCATCAATGGTCGCGAATACCGTTACATCCATATCGAAAACAGTTTTACCCAGCCTAACCCAAGCGTCAATGAGCAGATGATCGAATGGTCATTGGGGCAACTTGAGGGGATCGGCGGCGATTTATTGGAGCTCTACTGCGGCGCGGGGAACTTTACGATTCCGTTTGCGTCGAAGTTTGATCGG